>DAIPMC010000018.1:0-5716 GCA_036768895.1 Prevotella sp.
GTATGATTTCTTCCAGTGTTTGCCGCTCTTCTGCTGAAAATTCACTAACTTTGTCACAAAGAATATCAGCAAGTGTCAAGCCGAAACGTACTTCGAGTATAGTGCGGATGATGGCTTTTGCCTCACCGGCATCGTAGAGAGGAGTTAATTCCTGCCAGAGTTGTCGAATGTTGATCATATTGCAAAAATACTGAAAATATGGAGAAAGACCAAGAAGCTCAGGATGAAAAATTTATTCAGCGTTGTCTTCTGTTGGCTGTAAACGGCCGGCAAAATGCAAAACCGAATCCAATGGTGGGTGCAGTAATCGTGAATGCATCAGGTCGGATTATCGGTGAAGGCTATCATGTACGATGTGGCGAGGGCCATGCAGAAGTGAATGCTTTTGCTTCTGTCCGTCCTGAAGATGAGCGGTTTCTCCCTGAATCTACTATTTATGTCAGTCTGGAACCATGCTCCCATTATGGCAGGACACCGCCTTGTTGTGACTTGATTATACGGAAAGGTGTACGTCGTGTGGTCTGTGGTTGCATTGATCCTTTTGCTAAGGTACATGGTCGTGGCGTAAAGAAAATCCGGGCTGCAGGTATTGATGTTACCGTGAATGTGCTGGAGAAGGAGTGCAGACATCTTAACAAGCGTTTTATGACTTTCAATACGCTTCATCGGCCTTATGTTATTTTGAAATGGGCTCAGAGTGTCAATGGGTTTATGGATGATCATTTTAAACCCGTTCAACTTTCTAGTGATTTTACCCGGATGCTTGTTCATCAGCTCCGTGCTGAAAATGATGCAATCCTGGTGGGGCGTATCACTGATGAACGGGAACACCCGCAACTCAATGTCCGAGAGTGGAGTGGTACTGATCCTGAAAGAATCGTGCTTCGGCATCCGGATACACCGCAGAGAATCCTTGACAGACTTTTTGAAGAACATAAACAGAGCCTGATCGTTGAGGGCGGTGCCGTGACACTCAATAGTTTTCTGTCTGCCGGTCTATGGGATGAGATTCGTGTAGAGACGGCGTTGGACCAAGTGATCAGCGAAGGTACGCATGCACCCGAACTACCCGGTGATCTGGTGTTGCTGAGCCAGAAGGTTTATGACCATCAACTCATCTGTACGTATGAAAGAAAGGAGGAATATGGCAACGAATAGATTTACTTCTCGGCTGACAGCTTCAGAAGACTACAAGCGGGATGTTTTGATTAGAAAGATAGAAGGAGCTGTCGAAAAGATGACACTGGGAGAATTGGATGCGCTCAGCTACGATATGTTTTCGAAAGGATATATAGAAGATCTGTAGAAGACCTTCTTCTATTGGTCCTTATAGTAAGGAGCTATCTCTCTGTCATTAGTAAGATTGACAGGAATGCATTCATTATATTTGTTTCTCAAGAGAAAGGCTCAAAATCCCAAAAATGCAAATTTTGATAGGATATTATGTGGTAAATCTGATACCTGAAAATGGCGTTGCAATCATAATTGCTCTATTTCCTTTTTCAGTTCAGTGAGAAAACCACCGGCATAGGCTCCGTCCATTACTCGATGATCAAAGGCTAAGGAGAGGGTTATGTAATGGGGCTCATTAACTGAAAGCTCTTCAAAAACAGCATTTGGTCTTACTTTCCCGATGACTAAACCGCCTGCCAATGGCTCAGTGAGTACCATGGTACCTTGTGTCACATTAAATGTTCCAAAATTCGTTACGGGAAAATTACCATAAAAATGTTCAATAAAATAAAGAGGATTTTTAAAGCACTTCTTTTTATATAACAATGCTTGAAGTCCTTTTAGTTTATCCATCTTCTTCAAAGCATTCATAAGACTGTTTTTCCCTTGTTTAACCAGCAAAACATCATTTTGTAATTCGGATGTTATTTCTTTCACACTCTTCTTTTCCGGATTCTGAATGAAAATATATTCAACATGGTTATCAATGGATACCGGAATATGTAACATAAGTCTTTTGCTGGCTATTATTTTCTTTTTGTAATAAAGGCTATATAATAACGGATACCTTATAAGCACTGAAGCTATTTTTTTTAACAAAAGAGAGTATATCGTGACATGGACATCCGAGGTCGTGTTTATTCTCTGACGTTCTAAAAGCAGCTCATTGGCATTTACCTCGATTTGCATTGTAACCGCTGGTACAATTTTATTAGCATTAAATTTTCTCATCTGAAATTTCCGACAGATCCGATCCTTCTCTGTGAAGGTTGTATTTATCGAAATATTTTTTTGAATGTCCATCTTATTCATAAATCTTTTTTAATTGTTAGAAAGTTATACTTAGGTATTCACTCAAATTAACGCCAAATATAAGAATAATATCTTTACTGCAAAATCATAAAATTTAATCCTTCTTGTAATGGATGATCCTCTCAGAAAGCGAATTGTTAATTTCCTTAATTTTAGGCCTCATTTACTTTACTTAAATATTTACAAAGAGCGCCCAAAAGTAGTACTTCATAAAAGTTTGTAAAAATACAATTATAATTCAATATGTCAAAGATCGATGTAGTTAAATATAACTAAAAGAAATCTTTGCACTTAAAAAAAACAATGTATTTTTGCTATGAGTAATGATGTCTATGTTTATAGACTGACCAATTATCGTCATACTTTTTAATAAATCTGTAGAGATAGGACTGATAATAAGGTTCTTCTTCAACTAAATTAAAGAAGAACCAATGAGATAGACATTATTGTTGAAACAGGTGAGAAGTTATTGTTTGTAGAATGTAAAACACCGGTTTTTGATGCTACAGATGTGGATAAATTTAACAATGCTGTCAAGAGTTATGGAGGTGTCGTCAGCAAGCGGATTTTTTTTACGGATGTACCTATGAAACTTGCAGTAGCAAAGAAGTGTGATCAGGCGGGTATTCTTTATTTCTCTATGATGACTTTGGAGGGAGATGAGGAGAAACAGAAGAATTTCTTTAAACTTTTGGATCAGGAGATGCAGGAAATTAATAAATAACTAATGATCTTCTAATATGGGCCTTTCTTTGAATGTGAAAGGCCTATTTCTTTTTCCTTCCGAAGTCGGCAGGACATTCGCCCCATTGGGAGGTTTCCCACTTGAGGATAGGTACCTGAACAGGATGGGTACGCAGCCATTGCTCTGCACGGGTAATAATCGCGTATAGGGGAGCAGTGCCGGCATTCCGTGCCAGTTTGGTCTTGCACTGCTTCTTCTGAACCCATAAGATAGCGTTATAACTGTCAGAATAGATTACCTTATCTCGAATACCTTGCCGGTCCATGAGGGCAAGGGCATGAACGATGGCAAGGAACTCCCCGATATTGTTCGTGCCTTTTACGGGCCCAAAATGAAACACGCGTGCCCCTGTAGCCAAGTCAATACACTGATACTCCATTGGCCCCGGGTTGCCGGAACAGGCAGCGTCTACTGCCCATGCGTTGGCTTTTACGGCCATAGGTAAGGACAACACCGTGTCGTGACGGTAGTCAGGGGGATTGACCGGTTCGTTTTTATGAGGCATAATCTTATGAATTGTTCTCTTTAATGGAACAGGATGATTACATCCGTTCCGGTACTTCTATACCGAGGAGGTTCATCGCATTCTTAATCACTTTAGCCACATTGTCAGCAATGACCAGACGAGTAACTTTCTCATTTTCATTCTCTGCATTCAGAATGCTGTAATCATGATAGAACTGGTTGAAGTCCTTTGTGAGTTCGTAGGTATAGTTGGCGATGACAGCCGGATTATAGTTGTTCCCGGCTTCCTGTACCGTTGCAGCAAAGTCATTCATTTTCTGAATGAGTTGGATTTCCTTATCATTGATAGGTGCATCATCAAGGAGTTGTGCAGGAATCAGTATCTTCTGATCGGCAGCTTTTCGCATGATGCTGCGGATACGTGCGTATGTATACTGAATGAAAGGTCCTGTGTTACCGTTGAAATCGATGGATTCTGCCGGATTGAAGAGCATGTCTTTGCGTGCATCAACTTTCAGAATAAAGTATTTCAGTGCTCCGAGGCCCACGATACGTGCTACTTCATCCTTTTCATCTTCGGTCATATCCTTAAACTTACCGAGTTCATCGGAAGTCTTACGTGCCTGTCTGATCATTTCAGCGATTAGTTCATCAGCATCCACGACCGTTCCCTCCCGGCTTTTCATTCTGCCGTTAGGCAGATTGACCATACCGTAAGAAAAATGAACCAAGTCCTTGCCCCACTTGAATCCGAGTTTGTCAAGGATAATGGAGAGCACCTGAAAATGGTAATTCTGCTCATTGCCGACGACATAGATCATCTTGTCAATAGGATAATCATGGAAACGCATTTCTGCTGTACCGATGTCCTGGGTCATATAGACTGAAGTACCGTCCTTACGGAGCAGTAATTTCTGATCCAGACCTTCCGGAGTCAGGTCACACCAGACACTGTTGTCCTCTTTACGGTAGAAAAGGCCTTTATCCAGACCTTCCAGAACTTTCCGCTTTCCTTCAATGTAGGTATTTGATTCATAGTAGATCTTGTCGAAGCTCACGCCCAGAGCCTTGTATGTCTGGTCAAAACCAGCATAGACCCACGCGTTCAGTTGCTTCCACAGTGCACGAACTTCCGGGTCGTTGTTTTCCCACCGTACGAGCAGATGATGAGCTTCCTGAATAAGCGGTGCTTCATTCTTCGCCTCTTCTTCAGCTTTTTCATCGTCAAGACCATTCTTGACATATTCAGCTTTTAGTTCTTCCCATTGAGCCTTATAGTGCTGTTCAAAAGCTACATAGCAGTCACCGATAAGATGATCACCTTTTTCGTTTTTTGACTCCGGTGTCTCGTCGCTGAACCATTTTTTCCATGCGATCATCGACTTACAGATATGGATGCCACGGTCATTGACAATGTTAGTCTTGATCACTTTCTTTCCGGTAGCTGCCAGAATTTGAGAAAGTGCCCAGCCCAGGAGGTTATTGCGGACATGTCCCAGATGCAGAGGCTTATTTGTGTTTGGTGAAGAATATTCCACCATGTAAAGTGGAGCATCTTTTGTGGGGGCAGTCTTTCCAAAGTCCGGGTCACTCTGAATATCATTGAGCAATCCAACCCATGCGGCTGGAGCGATATTGAGGTTCAAAAATCCTTTAACCACGTTGTAACTGGCTACGGCTTTGCAATTATTTAACAGGAATTCTCCTATTTCGCTGGCTGTTTCCTCTGGTTTCTTGCGGGAAATCCTAAGTAAAGGGAAAACAACAAGGGTAAGATTGCCTTCGAAATTGCTTTTTGTCTTTTGTACCTGAATCATCTTGTCAGGTACATCCTGTCCGTACAATTCTTTCACGGCACATATCGCCGAGTTACTGATTTGATCTTCGATCTTCATACCGGTATTTTTTATTGAATGTCACTGAATTTCAACCGACTGTTTTTGGTCCTTTGTAGAACCAAATAGCAGATTTGACCATCAGATGAATGAAACCTATATTGAGATTCATGAAATAGCCCGATTGCAGTTGCAAAGTTAGTGAAAATAATCGGAAAGTCCACGGAGAGAGCAGAAAAATTCCTGTAATGTCATGAATGTCTGTTCTGTGTTATTCTCTTTGCTGTTGTTTGCCGTTTAATCTTACAGTGAGATAACTTCTTTTCATCGAAAAACAGTATCTTTGCAAATAAACCATGGCAGAGCGGAAAATTATACATATCGATATGGATGCTTTCTTTGCAAG
>DAIPMC010000018.1:5726-7029 GCA_036768895.1 Prevotella sp.
ACTTTATCAAAATAGAATACAGTTTTTTTGCCATTTTTTTCTGTAAAACGTATTTCAAGTGATGCTTTTTTTGCAAGCATTGAGCAGCGGGATCATCCGGAATTGAAGGGGCTTCCTGTAGCTGTCGGGCATGACAGTGCCCGCGGTGTGGTTGCTACTGCAAGTTATGAAGCCCGTAAATATGGGGTTCATTCTGCGATGTCTATGGTTACAGCCAAACGGTTATGCCCGAACCTGGTCATCGTTGAAGGTCATCGGGAATACTACAGTCAGATATCTCAGGAAATCCGTAATATTTTCCACGAGTATACGGATCTGATTGAACCGATCTCGATTGATGAGGCTTTTCTTGATGTTACTGTCAATAAAAAAGATATTCCTCTTGCTGATGATATAGCAAAAGCCATCAAGAAAGAGATCAAGGAGAAGTTGAACCTGACTGCTTCCGCTGGTGTATCCTATAATAAATTTCTGGCAAAGATTGCCTCCGATTATCGGAAACCAGATGGACTTTGCACCATTCATCCGGCAAAAGCACTCGATTTCATCGCTCAATTACCGGTGGAAAAGTTCTGGGGTGTAGGTTCGAGAACAGCAGAGATAATGCACAGTATGGGTGTTTTTACGGGATCCCAACTTCGAGCCTGTTCGTTGAAACATCTTAATGAAGTTTTCGGAAAGGCAGGTACAGTGTTCTATCATTTTGCAAGAGGGATTGATGACCGTCCTGTGGTAACATACCGTGAAAGGAAATCCGTGGGTTGTGAACGTACATTTCCGGAGAATATCAGTTTGAAATCTACTGTGATTATTGAACTTTACCATACGGTTCTGGAACTTCAAGACCGACTTGAAAAGAGTAAGTTTGAAGGTAGGACATTGACCTTGAAAATCAAATATGGCGATTTTATCCAGATTACCCGAAGTCTTACACAGGGGAAGATCCTCAAGACAAAAGAAGAAATCCTGCCATTGGCCAAAAGTTTACTTCGCCAGGTTAACTATGATGCCAGTCATCCTATTCGTCTTATGGGACTCGCTGTATCAAAATCGGGAGATCCGGAGAATGAAAAACCTGAATGGAAAGAACTGGATATAGTGTTTGATGATTGGTGAGATTCCAAAATGAAAGCGAGGAATTTCGGAGATAGAGAAATAAAAAGAAATATAAGAGTGTGTTAATGGAAAATGATAACGACAAAAGGGGGAAACTTTGGAATATCAATTATATTAAAGTATTGGCAGCCAATACGATGATGTACTTTGCCTTTTACATTCTGGCTCCTTTATTGCCGATTTATCT
>DAIPMC010000018.1:7092-30714 GCA_036768895.1 Prevotella sp.
CCGGTTACACAGTGGCAGCCCTTGTCATCCGTCCGTTCAGTGGCTATGTCGTTGACCGTTTTAACCGTAAGAAAGTACTGATGATCTGTGTGTTTGCTTTTGCTGCCTGTTTTGCAGGCTATCTTGTAGCTGGTACTTTACTGATGTTTGGTATAGTGCGAACAGTACATGGAGGGCCTTTTGGGGCAGCAACGGTAGCAAACAGTACGGCCGCAATAGACGTACTTCCTTCTTCCAGACGTACTGAGGGACTGGGCTACTATGGGCTGAGCAATAATCTGGCAATGGCCGTAGCACCTTCAATCGGTATTTATATTTATGAAGTATGTCACGATTTCAGAGTTCTTTTCTGGATTGCTTTAGTCGTTGCAATCATAGGGCTCTTCATTGATGCATCAGTCAAAATACCAGTTAATGAAATAGTCAGGAGCAAAGGTAAGATATCACTTGACCGTTTCTTCTTGACACGGGCGTGGCTGTTGGCCGTTAATATTGCCCTGTTTGGCTTTTGTTTTGGCGTGTTGAGCAACTATCTGGCCATTTATTCGAAGGATGTCATGGGCATTACCAGTGGGACCGGGACTTATTTTGCCCTTCTTTCTGTCGGACTTTTCAGCTCTCGTCTTCAAGGAGCAAAGGCATTGCGACAGGGAAGAGTTACGCACAATGCAGCTTATGGAATGTGTATTGCACTTATCGGTTATACGCTTTTTGTCGCCTGTCCGAATCGTGTCGGTTATTATCTATCAGCCTGTCTTATCGGTCTGGGTAATGGACACATGTATCCCGCTTTCCTTAATATGTTTGTAGCTACAGCCCGTCATGATCAGCGAGGAACTGCCAATTCCTCTATTCTTACTTCCTGGGATCTTGGATTTGGAATAGGGATTCTACTTGGCGGTGTCGTATCTCAATTCTTCGGTTATACTGCTGCTTTCTGGATGGTCGCGGCCGACAATGCTTTGGGAGTGATACTCTTTTTCCTGATAACGAAACGGTTTTTCCTCAAGAGAAGACTCGAACCAATCTGTTAGTCAAACGAAAGGGTGTTTGGTAAAGATGCGAATACAGAAAAACACCGATTTGATCGTTCATACATTCGAATTGACCTTTTTTATGTTTACTTCTTTTTTCAGATGATAGTAAAGCCATGTAAAGGCAGGAATAAGAAACAGATCAGCCATGCACCAGGCTACAGGGTCACCATAACATACTCCCAGAAATCTCAAAGCCGGAACCAGCCAGATGCTCACCCCGCAGCGGGCGATCATTTCCATTACTCCGCTCATCATGGAAAGATTGGAATAGCCAAGTCCCTGGATGGAATAACGTAAGATGGTTAAAATGCCCAGAGCCGGGTAAAAATAGTTGGCTATTCTCATGAACAAGGCTGCATTCGTGATGACAGCTGTCTCACCGGATTTTACGAAGAGACTCATCATGTCATCTGCAAAAGGATAGATGACAAGGATGGTGAAAACGAAATAAACCAACATAATCTTAATGGCCGAGCGTACTCCTAAGGCAACTCTATGAGTGTCCTTAGCTCCGATATTCTGCCCACAGTAAGTTGCCATCGCTACACCAATATTCTCAAAGACACAAGTAAAAAGGTATTTGATACGCATGGAAGCGGTAAAAGCAGCTACATACATAGTGCCTAAGGCATTGTTGGCACTCTGCAACATAATGATGCCGATACCGGTAATGGAGAATTGTAATCCCATAGGGACACCGTTGTTGAGGAGGATACTGATTCGTTTATTGTCATATCGCCGTTCTTCTCCCTGAGGAATGAGAATATGCAATTTCTTCTTGATATAGAACCAACAGAGTAAGGCGGCAAAAGCCTGAGAAATCATGGTTGCCAGTCCTGCTCCTGCTACTCCCATGCCTAAGAGTATAATCAGGATGATATCCAGGATAATGTTCAGAAATGATGATATGATCAGGAAATAGAATGGCTCCCTGGAATTGCCAAGTGAACGAATGAAACCTGAAAAGAGATTATAGGAGAAAATGAAAGGGATAGATAAGAGTTGCAGCAGGAGGAATATATATGCATCGTGAAAGATGCCTTCCGGAGTATTCACAATCTTGAGAAGTTTACTGCAGAAGATGCAGGCCAGAAAAGTAATAACAATGATAAAGACAATGCTGATACGGAGAGCATTACTTACGTATGATCTCATCTTAGTATAGTCCTTTGCTCCGAAAGACTGGGCTATAGGAATGGCAAAGCCGGAACAGCATCCATTGCAGAATCCCAATATCAGAAACATAATCGATGAAGAGGCTCCTACTGCGGCGAGTGCATTTACGCCGATCCATCTACCGACAATCGCTGCGTCAATGATCAGGTACATCTGCTGTAGAATATATCCGAAAATGAGAGGTATAGCAAATTTCAGGATTCCTCTTGTTGGGGAACCCACAGTCATATCATTTGTATTTGTCATGTTCTTATCTGCTGAGAGTCATAGAAGATAACTCACATCTTAATCATCCTGTTATGTCGAATTCGTACTATTTGTGTTGTTGATTAGCTGTTAGGATTTGCTAAATATGTTTTTGAAAAAGAAAGACATCTCAATTTTCCTGTAATTGTCGAATGTGTATCATCTTCTGTTTTCTGCTCATAGAATAAGTACTACTCCGCTGATCGACATAATCCAAAAGGGTAAAAGCCTTGTCCAGAAGAAGGTCACGTAAAGGTTTACTGCCCATTAAGTCGCCCTCATAATACCAGAGTTGAGCCAGCATCTCCAGCCGTTCAATACGCTCTTTCTCTTTCCAGTTATCTTGCGCATATCCGAGGGCTTCTTCCAAGGTCATGTTTCTCAGGAGTTCGTAATTTCCCAAGTACCGATGATATAGTTCCTTGAGCATGGTGTCTTTTTGCTTGCCCTCGTTTTTTTCGAGAAATGCCTGAACAGCTGCTTCAAATTCCTGAAGAACTCTTATAAAATAGTCTCTTTCTAACATAAGAATTTACTGATTTAATGATTTCGTTTCGTTTTTAATAGGGTTATTTTTATCCGATAGAATTGAATCTGCATTGATCCTTTCAGTTGGAATATCAGTATTTTGATTGATATCCTGAATATAATTCCACAGTTTCAGATAGAACGGATGTTTTATCAATGTAGAGGCGTCACCCAGGATGATGAGTTTCATCCTTGCACGGGTGATAGCTACGTTCATGCGCCTCAGGTCTCTAAGAAATCCGATTTGTCCGTTCTCATTCGACCGGACCATTGATATCAGAATGATATCCCGCTCCTGCCCCTGGAATCCATCTACAGTATTAACTGTGATGAGCGATCGGTAAGGTTTGAAAAAGGCCTGTTTATGAATGAGTTTTCTCAGATATTGCACTTGCGCACGGTAAGGAGAAATGATACCAGTATCGATTTCCTCTTCGAGAATACGTTGCTTACTGATTTTCTCAAAATAATTCTTTAATGTATCCAAGGTGAGTTCCGCTTCGGCCTTATTGATCCGTCCGAAGGAATTCCCCACATATTCTTCATGGAAAGGTTGGACTCCTTTGTTTTCTTCTTCCATCCGGTAGTCCGGATTAAGGGTATAATCTTTTGTGTCAATCCACATCATCGGATGGTCATAGTCCAGAATGCCACGGTGCATGACCTGAGGTGCGCTTATTACTTGCCCGCCATAGAACCAGTCACTGGAAAAGCGCATGATCTGGTCATTCATTCTGTACTGTACTTTCAGAAGGGTTACGACCTCTGGTTTGTTTTTGACAATCCGTTCCATAAGGGTCTTGTCAAGTCCTGCTTTTACTGCTGCAATACTTTTTACAGTCGGTGGCAGCTGACAGTGATCTCCGGCGAAAATCACCCGGGTACATTTCCGGATGGGGATCCAGCAGGCAGCTTCCAGAGCCTGAGCTGCCTCATCAATAAATAATGTTGTATATTTCTGTCCGTCCAGAAGATGATTAGCGGAACCGGTAAGCGTACAGGCAATAACACGGGCTTCACTGAACAGCCGCGCACGTATACGAAGTTCAAGTTCGATGGCTTTGCTCTTCAGACGCTCCAGTTTTTGATGTTCCCCTTTCTTGCGATTCTGTCTCAGATTCCGGATGTTTCTTCTGACAGCCCATAAAGACGGATAATCCGGATCGTCCTCGAAACGTCGTTCATACGTAGAGGATAACATCCGGTCAGTTACTCTGGTCGGATTACCAATGCGAAGCACATTGATGCCCCTGTCATCGAGTTTTTCACAGATCCAGTCCACAGCCATATTGCTCTGTGCACAAACCAGTACCTGATTCTCCCGCATCAAAGTAGCATTGATGGCTTCAACGAGAGTTGTCGTTTTCCCCGTTCCGGGAGGGCCATGTACGACAGCTACGTCCGTAGCCCATAGTACCTCGTTGACTGCTTTCTCCTGGGTAGGATTCAACCACGGAAAGCGAGTAGGAGCAAAAGAGAACCGCCCTGCCTGACGGTGTGAATAGAATAGATCACGGAGATAGGCCATTCTGTTATTCTTGGCGTTGATAACCCGGTCCAATGCATCAAACATCAGACGGTAACTGGTTTCATCAAAGAAGAGTTGAATGCCCACAGAGTCTTCGCAACTCTGGATACTGATGACTTCAGAGTCCGGAACGACGATGGTCATACGATCTTTATCTACGAAACTTACCGTTGCGGTAAAATTGAAATAACGAATGTTGTCCTTTCCGTTTCTTCGAGAGATACTGAACAGGACGACCGGTTTGCCAAACTCGAAGTTGTGTTCGATGTCTTTGTCAACAGTCCGGAAAACCTCCAGTACTCTTTGATTCAAAGAATTATAATAACTTTTTCCGATGGTCAGAGGATACCACGCATCACCCCGTTTGATTTTGCGTTGCAATCCCATCGTTTCCGTTTGCTTACGGAAAGCCTCTTTTTCTTCGAAATATTCCATCTTCAGGAGCAACTTCTGCCGTTGGAGAGCCTGAACCGGAGAATCTTGATCACTCATCTCGTCACAAAGGTACAGAAAATCTTTTATAATAGTTCAGTAAGTTGTTCTTTTCAACAAGTCAATTGCTACAACTGGTTTATGATATTTTTTATCTGTTCTCCAAGTCCTATGGTATATCCCTGTGATATGAAGACGATTCTATCGAAAGTATCTGCAATAATGAAAACGGGCAGTTGAGAACTGTTTTCCAATTTCATGTTCTTGACGATCTGCCGGAGAATCTTTCCATTGTCATCTATTCCAAAAAGAGTATGAGAAGGAAGAGGACCAAAATCTTTAAAATCAAATTTATCTGCATCAGACTTGTTTTCAAACAAAAGAACAAATGGCCGTTTCCATTTATTAAAGGTCTCTCGTACTTTTGCAATATCACGTAAAGCATGGTTCGTAGGTTCCTGTCCTACACCCAAAATACCTAATACATAAAAACCTCTGCCGGTTTGGGATAAAAGTGTCTTTGATGTTCCGACCTTCTTCGTGTTAAGGTCATAAGGAATATATTCTGATTCTGAACCGAATGTGCCGATAACTGTTGCTTTGGACAGATCTTGCCTGATATCAAGGGGAAGTTCTGTGGTTTTCCCTTTATCAATATTGAATATTCTGTTCAGCGCAAGTACGCTACCATCAGCCAGTCGGGTACCTGTCGTGAGAAGATAAGTCCCGGTATCGAGTGGTACACCATTCTTGAAAGTATTGCTCCAACTTGTACCGCCTCCCATGTCTACCTGACCTTCGTCAAAATTGAGTAGCTTTGTTATTCCATTTTGGATTTTACTGATGGTAAAATGGCTATAATATGTTGGGTCTGGTAGTATTTTCGAAGGGGTATAATCCAATTTCAACATTCCTGCTGGAGGGATTAGAGGTGTACCCGAATCAAAATTTACGTCCACCCATTTATTATCTTTAAAATATTGAACCTTTGAAGTAACCACATCCTTACGAGCCTGAATACCCAGACTTCGTGCAACGTCAACAAAAAAGATATCCCGTGAGCGGGTATCTGTCATTCTATATTTCATTGCACCGACGGGGGTCTGCGCAATACGCAGTGCTTTGATGTCTGGATTCATCCTGATATGATCCTTCATCCATGTTACCAGCCTTGAAGGGTCCTGAACAAACAGATTTGTTGTCTTCATATTAAAGGCTTTCTCAAAATAATGCTTGAATGGTGAGATAATCATTTCATCTTCAACTCTTGGGGAGAGTTCGTTGCTGCTTGCAGTAAAATTGTCCTCAAGGATATTCATCGGCATATCCCTCAGATCTTTATCGCTAAGAGTTTTCAGAAGAGCGATGGCACGAGGCAAATTATCTTTATGACGAGTCAGAAAGGCAGTAATAGTAGCATGGTTGCCTCTGGATTTTACCAGATACGAAGCAGCTTCGACTGATATTTTCTTTGCCTCATTTTTATTAAGAAAAGTTGATGTATAGGCATTTCTTATAGAATCTTCAAAAGCCAGACGCTTTTGATTGATCTGGTTCATCGCCTCAGTTACTATTGGAATACGGGCGTGTTCCGGAGGTGGAACGATGTTCAGGGAATCTTCCGGTGAAGCGGTTTGTAAAAGATCGGTCCGTTTACTCCGGCTTAAGACAATAGTGATGTCCTGATCCTTTCCAAAAGAAGCCTTGGCATAATTGTACATTCCGTCTTTTGATGCCCAGATCAGCATATCTCCTTTTCCGGCAGTAAGGAACGTATGGCCGTTAGCATCTGTATATTTCGTTACGGCAGAATAAAATTCGGCATAGTTGTAAATCTTGAAATCTACACGAGCATCTTTGACAGGTCTGCCATTTATATCAGTAATATGAAAATCTACACGAGCAGTAGTCGCATAATTGTTAATGAGGTTGATTTCTGTAAAATTACTGGTACGCAGTACAACTTCTTCCGGTCCTTCATAGTCGCCAAAGGCACGTGTATGGATAAGAAGGGCACGTGATGCAGGAGCATTGAACCATCCAAGGTTGAGAACCGGCTGAGGCTCGCATGCTCCGAAGAAATACCATTTACCGTCAGCCCATGCCTCAACCCATGCATGGTTATCATCTGTATGAGCCCAACGGGGAACATATACCTGACGGGCTGGTATGCCTATAGACCGGAGTGCTGCCACGGCAAAGGTGCTCTCTTCTCCACAGCGTCCTGTTGCTGTCAGCATTGAGGCAAGAGGAGAGGAGGTCCGGGCATCGGATGGCTCATAAGTCATGTGCTCATGGCACCAGTGATTGACCTCCAAGATCGCATCATACATGCTCATTCCTTTTATTCTGGGTCTCAGTTGTCTATAGAATACTATCCGTGAACTGTCAAGATTTTCGTTATTTACCCGGATTGGCAAGACAAAGTGCCTGAACAATAATTCTGGTACCCTTTTTCCCCATGGCATTTCTTTGCGGGTCTTGAAGCTACACCTTATATTCTTCATGTAGAAAGAAACCGGATAATCCGTTAAATCGGCAAGAGGCATATAGGCATATAAAAATTGTAATGCTTCCTTTTCCGGTTGAGAAGCATGCAGGTTACTAAATCCGGGAATGTGTCTCCCTATAAGATGTATTCTGTTATCAAAAGTTTGTATCACTTTCCCACGATAAGTTGAATCTGTGATAAAATGATTAGTGGTCTGGCCTTTTATCGTTATACAGAAGATGCTTAATAGAATGAGAAATAAGGTCTTTTTCATTAAAGATTTGTCTATAAGATAATTAATACTTTTATCCTAAAATCGTTGGGTCTGTTTCAGACCGTCATTTTTATAAATGAGTAGAGGTTGTGAACAGAATCATAAACTGTTGATGAGAGCGTCAATAGTAGCTTTGACTTTTCTTGAAGTTGTGACCTGACGTTCTCCAAACTGTTGTGTCCAGATCTGTCCGTTTTTATCATCAGGAAGAATCTTCTCACGTGCGGAAAAATGATATTCGTTAATTTGGGTAGAAGAATAAATCTTAGTAATATTATCTTCATTCACCCCGCAACCAGCCATTATCTGTATTCTTTTATCCGCCTGTCTCTGTAAGGCTGCAAGTTCCTGAATACCTTGGATTGCTTTAGGTTGCTGACCGGATGTTAAAATACGGTCAAATCCCAGTTGGATGAGATCTTCAATGGCTTGATGTGGATCAGTACAGACATCAAAAGCCCGGTGGAACGTGATACTCATACCTTTGGCATGTTCCATGAGCCGGGCGTTAATATCCTTGTCTATATCCCCTTTAGATGTAAGACAACCGAAAACGACTCCATCTGCACCAAGTTGGTGGGAAATATCTATATCAGCAATCATCCTTTCCACTTCCAGTGGGGAATAAGTAAAAGAGCCTCCGCGAGGACGGATGATGATATGCAGGAGCGTATGGGTCAATACTTTACGGGCAGTCAGAATTTCTCCATACGAAGGTGTCGTGCCACCTTCTGGAATTCCGGCACACAGTTCTACTCGATCTGCACCGCCGTTCTGTGCAGAGATGCAACTTTCAACGCAATTGGCACAGACCTCGAATTTAAAATGGTTTCGGCAAATCATAAAGATATTATATCCGGATCATTGAACATTTATTTTTAGAGAATCTTTAAGATAAGACAAAGGTAAAAATAATTTTCCAGAAACAAAAAACGTCAATCATTATTTTATGAAGTTATTTTCTTTTACTTTAATCATATAGATCTTGAAAATGGTATAAACTGATTAAATGTTGTATAGAGTCTGATAATAAGTACGAAAGCTAATGAATGAGGCAATAGAATCTGAAAGTTGGAATAAGAAACGTCAGAGAAGAAAATACAAGGGTTTTATTTTGTCCTTTTGCCTGGAGTTTCTTAATTTTGCAATATGGAGACATTACGATTAGAAAATCTGAGCATTGGCTATGCAGAGCATCATAAAACAATAAAGACGGTGATGGAAGGGCTTAATGCTTCATTGTATAGTGGGCAACTCACTTGTCTGTTGGGAGCTAACGGAGTGGGGAAGTCTACACTTCTGAAGACCCTCTCTGCTTTTCAACGTCCTCTGTCCGGACAGATTTTGCTAGAAGGGAGGTCCTTATCAAACTATTCCACACACCAACTTTCCAAGTTGATCAGTATTGTCCTGACAGGGAAACCGCGAGTGCGTAATATGACTATAGCCGAAATGGTCGGTCTGGGGCGTTCTCCATATACAGGTTTCTGGGGGCGGTTGTCAGCAAGGGACAAAAAGGTAGTTGAAGAGTCACTTGACCTGATTGGCATTACGGCATTGAAAGACCGTTTTATCCAGACGTTGAGTGATGGGGAGAGACAAAAAATGATGATTGCAAAAGCCCTAGCCCAGCAAACCCCAATCATCTTTCTGGATGAGCCTACAGCTTTCCTTGATTTTCCTAGTAAGGTAGAATTGCTTCTTCTCCTCCGCCGACTGGCTCACGAGATGGACAAGACCATCTTTTTGTCTACTCATGATTTCGAACTGGTATTACAGGTAGCAGATGTTCTTTGGCTCATGGATGAAAAGCAAGGTCTTTCGGCAGGTTCACCAAAGAAACTATCTGAAAGTGGCGATCTCGGTCGGTATGTGGAACGGAAAGGAATTGCTTTTGACCGGGAGACAATGAGAGTAACAGTGCTGAAAAATGAATAGCAGGTTTTTTGTTTCTGTCTTTTTCGGATTTCTAACGAATGCTATTCTCTTCCAGAATGTTTTTGATGTCCTCCTCTGTACCGTTAAACGGTCCGTTATGTTCCAGTTTTAGAGTACACATTGCAGCTGCATATCTTCCAGCCTCAGCTGGAGATTTGCCTTGCATTCTGCAATAGAGATATCCTGCAGAATAGGTGTCACCACAACCGGTTGCATCCACGAATTTATGGGGAGGATAAGCCGGAATTTGATAGAATTGGCCATTGACATAAATGATGGAACCCAGACTACCCAATGTGATGCAGACCTCGTGAACACCCCATTGATGTAATTCAAG
This sequence comes from Prevotella sp., assembly GCA_036768895.1. Taxonomy (GTDB): domain Bacteria; phylum Bacteroidota; class Bacteroidia; order Bacteroidales; family Bacteroidaceae; genus Prevotella. The sequence goes on from DAIPMC010000018.1 coordinate 17,080, forward strand.
AGCTGCTTCTTTGGGATCTTTCTTGCCTGTGATGGTCTCCATTTCTGTTTCGTTCACCTTGAGATAATAGGTATATTGAAGTACTTCCTTCTTTTCTTTCCAGTCAATGGGATATACATTTTTTCCGCGTACTTCCCGTAGGTATCCCTGTGCATCAATGGAAACTCTGCCTTTTTTGGCCAGATATTTGACAATAGAAAGTGGAAAATCATCACGTAGTAAACTTCCGAGATGGTAGATATTAGCGTTGAAACTCTGTAATTGTCCGACTGTAAAAGGATCGGCTTTAGCTAAGACACGTTGTGTGCGATCGTTCGGATTGTCTCCATAGATGTTTTCGAAAAAAACAGTATGATGTGAAGGGAACAAAGTAACATCAATACCTGCCTGTCGCATTTTTTCTACCGGTTCTGTTTCTTTTGGATCCATCGCTGTAACCAATGAGAATTTTACTCTTTGAGGAAGTCGGTTCATCGCGTATGAAAAATAGAAAGAAGTACCTCCTGTCATATAAATGGTACTTTCGGGTGTGATGATTTTGTCTTTTGTGATATGCCCGATGCAACAGAGAATATTATTACCTGCAAAATTATCTTGGAATTGGGAATCATTTATCTCTTTATTGCTTTCCTCTTTAACCGATTGACTCATGCGTTTATCTTTTTAAATTTTGCAAATGTACTCATATTTTTGCAAAAAGAGTTGATTTCCTTTGAGATATCCGTTCCTATAAGGAAAAAGGACTATTTATTGCGTCTCTGGAATTATCAGATATATTCTTACTTATTAATTGTTTTTTTGCTTTCTGTTTTTTGAAAAAACAAATAAGTGATGCAGAGTCTTGATTTTTTATTAACTTTGCGTGCGAAATAAAATTTTCGTATGGATAAAAAACAACAGATACTGCTCATCAATGATATTGCCGGATATGGTAAAGTAGCTACAGCTGCAATGCTGCCTATCTTATCATATTTCGGTTATTCTACGTACAGTCTTCCCACTCTTCTTGTTTCGAATACACTTGATTATGGTAAATTCAATATGCTTGATACTACCGATTATATCAAGGGAGTATTTCCAGTGTGGAAAGAACTCGGTTTCCATTTTGATGCCATAGCTACAGGGCTTCTTGCAAGTGCCCGTCAAGCTGATTATATCAGTCGGTATTGCAAGGAACAAACTGCTGTAGGTACGCCGATCTTTGTTGATCCGATTATGGGTGATGAAGGAAAACTCTATAATGGAATGACGATGGATTCAGTACGGAGTATGAGAGAAATGTTGTCAGTAGCCGATCTTTGTTATCCTAATTATACAGAGGCTTGCCTGTTGACGGGCCGCCCTTATCAGCCTGAAGGCGTGGATCAGGCAACAGCCAAGATCCTCTTGGACCATCTTAGGAAACTGGGGGCACGTTCAGTTTTGATTACTAGTATTTCTATAGACGGACAAACTTGTGTATGCGGTTACAATGCTCGTTCAAAGTCATATTTCACCCTTCCTTATACAGAGATCCCTGTTCACTTCCCCGGTACAGGAGATATCTTTTCAGCGGTGCTGATCAGATATTTACTAGATAGCTACTCGCTTGAGGAGAGCACTCAGAAAGCGATGAATGCAGTCTGGAAACTCATTGATCTAAATAAGGATAATGTGGATAGAAATCATGGTATTCCTATAGAAAGATACCTGAATATACTGTGAAAACGGAATAAAACCTTAAAGTTTCTTAACCAGAATGATAATAAATTCTTGAAATGCCTGAAGAGGAATCTTCTCAGATATCAAAGACTTTATTCATAATGGATATACTTCGGATATTTAAACGTTTTTAAGCATTTTTTTTGGAGTTTGCGTAAATTGAAGTAATTTTGCACCAAATATAAATTCTTAGTAAAGAATACATGGATTGGTTTGCTGGGCTTTTTAAGATTCATTCTGATATTGAGTCGGTAGTTGTTATCTCACTGATTATCGCTGTGGGACTTGCTTTAGGGCAGATCAAGGTGAAAGGAATTTCACTAGGTGTTGCTTTTGTCTTCTTCATAGGTATCCTTGCCGGCCATCTTGGCCTGAGTATTGACCATAAGGTACTTATCTATTCGGAGACCTTCGGGTTAGCCCTATTCGTTTATTGCCTTGGCTTACATGTTGGTCCTAATTTTTTCGGATCATTACGCCATGAGGGTATGGACTTAAATCTGTGGAGTTTTGCCATTATCTTGTTTGGTACTGTTTTCGCTGTGTGTCTTATTCCGATTACAGGCGTCAATCTTCCAGATATGGTTGGCTTGCTTTGTGGTGCTACGACCAATACTCCTGCATTGGGTGCTGCTACACAGGCTATGTCTCATTTGGGACTACCATCAGGGAGTTTGGCTTTGGCAACTGCTGTGACCTATCCTTTGGGTGTCCTGGGAGTTATCATCGTTATGGTCCTGATGAGAAAGGTATTTGTCAAGCCACGTGATCTGCAAATAAAGCCATTGACCGATGATGATGAGACCTATATCGCCCAGTTTGTAGTTGTTAATCCCGCTCTTGAGGGCAAGACAATTGCAGACCTTACACACATGACACATTTGAAATTTATTGTCTCACGCTTATGGCGTGGCAGTCAGGTCATTATTCCTGAAACTGATACGATGTTGCATGTTAATGACGATGTGATGGCTGTAACGACTAAGGATGATGAAGAATCCTTGAGCCTTCTATTCGGGAAGTTGAAAAAGAACTGGAATGAGGAGAAAGTCAATTGGAATGCAATAGATACGAAAATAGAAAGCAGGGTGCTGGTAGTATCCCGTACAGATCTAAATGGAAAGCGACTTGGACAACTTCATCTGCGTGCTACCTATGATGTTAATGTGAGCCGTATTATTCGCGGTGATGTCAAACTCTTGGCTACAAGTGACTTGAGACTGCAATATGGTGATCGTGTAACGGTGGTTGGAACACATGATGCGATTGATAATGTAGAGAAATTCTTCGGGAATTCTGTCAAGACATTGAACGAGCCGAATCTAGGAAGTATCTTTATCGGGCTTATTCTAGGATTGGCTTTGGGAACAATACCGATCCATATCCCTGGTATGGAAAGTCCGATCAGACTGGGAATTGCCGGTGGTCCTATTGTTATGGGTATTGTTGTCGGGGCATTGGGTCCTCAATTACATTTTATTTCCTATACAACACGATCTGCATCATTGATGTTGCGAAAATTCGGGTTAAGTATTTATTTGGCTTGTTTAGGACTGGATGCAGGAAAAGATTTTTTTACTACTGTAATGAAGCCAGAAGGATTGGTATGGGTGATGATCGGTTTCCTGATTACTGTTATCCCGTGTCTGGTTATTGGTCTTATTGCCTTGAAAACCAAGAAATATGACTTTGGCACAATATGTGGCATTCTTTGTGGAAGTATGGCTAACCCTATGGCCTTAGGATATGCTAATGATACTCTGGACGGTGATTCTTCCAGTGTTTCGTATGCTTCAGTTTATCCGTTGGGAATGTTTATCAGAGTCATTATCGCACAGGTGTTAATCATGTTTTTTGTATAGCTGACTGACAGTAATAGATGGTGGCTGACAGTCCTTCCTATTTTTATTTTTTTGGAAGCATATACCATAATATAGGCCTGCATTTGCTTTCGCATGCCGGATAGTAGTGCAGATGTTTCCGAATTTCTCCTTTTGGGGATTTCCCCCACCAGAACATAGCCATAGATATAGGACGCAAATGATGGAGATTGGCATATTGTAGAAGTTTTGGCTCACAGCATTCTCCACAACCAGCAGGGGGGTAGATGTCGTTAAGAAGGGATTTCCTTCCCGATGAGTTCGGCCGGAATGAAGGATGAGTCATGACATAGTATTTCCTGTAGGTTTCTAGTAAGTTATGTTCCTCGCCTTCAGGATTGCATAGAAAGAAGTGGTTAAACAACCATTGTTGCAAGGCATCGCTTTTGGCTTTCCTCCGGAATTTCAGATTAGTTATTCTCATCCGATATTGTTCCAGTGCGAATTTTTTGTTATCCAGGTAAGTGTCGTATAATCTTTTTGTCCGATGTACTTCTGCTTTCAGAAATTGACTTTCATGTATCATATCCTGCTCGACGCTTTTGCTCAGTTGCCCTTCTGACCGTTGCTTATCCCTTAGCTGTTTAGCCTTTTTCATAATCTCTTTTTTCTCATTGATAGTCTCTTCAGCCTCACGTTTCATCAGGTTATAAGCAGTTAGTTGGTTATGGTATTTTACGGAATGTTCCATTTGGTCGATATGCCGGTTGATATTTGTGATTTCTGCCTCTTTTCTTTTAAAGTATCCATCGGGTTGCAGATAGTCAAAGATAGCAGGAACAAATCCTTCCCAGTTGTTTCGCCCACAGATTTGTCCTCCATAACTTACAAAATAGCCTAAATCTTTTAAAGGATCCTGTACGACAAGAATTCCGAACATCTTCCCTTCTGCGATTTCCTTCTTGAAAGTTGTAGGAATTTCCGATGAAATCAGGTATTTTTGTACTTCTTCAGCAGCAAGAATACAAAGAGGATGGGGTTTGTAATGGAACGGATTATTGAATTTGTCTGGTATAGGAATATCTGTATGAAATGGATGGAAGAGAGTATGTGGGCCCATAATAAGATGTGAATCATTTTTGGGAGTTGTATGATTCGTGTGCAGAATTTCTCTTTCCGGATATTCCTCGTTTTTCTTATGAAGTGAGTCTTTCATTCTGAAATTGATTTTATTGAAATGAATATCTTCTTTGATGGTGATTACCTGATAAGGTACCATTAAGAATCAAGGAGAGCGTGAATGGCTTATATCTATATTCCACTTTCATTCCAGAATCATTTCTGCTACCTCCTCAGGTGAATTGAACGGCATTCCATCCAGGAGTTCTTCATCGGTAAAATCCTTTACAGCAGCAAGAGCTTTCTCTTCGGTGATTTTCGGTTGTCCTTTTTCATCCTTTGCAGAGAGCAGTGCTTTGACGATAGCATCTCGGTAAGTATCTAATTCCATGTTTTAAATCTTTATGTGCAAAAATACAGAAAACTTTTTAGATTAAATTTATTTTTGTCGTATCTTTGCAAAATATTATGAGCGATATTTTTGTGCCTGCGTTGCTAAAGTGGTTTGAGGCCAATGGAAGAGATCTTCCATGGCGCCATACGCATGATCCATACGCAATCTGGCTGAGTGAAGTGATCCTACAGCAGACAAGAGTAATACAGGGACAAGTTTATTGGGAACGTTTTCTGAAGGCATATCCTACAGTGAAAGATTTAGCTGCGGCCAGTGAGGATGATGTACTTCTTCTCTGGGAAGGTTTAGGATATTACAGTAGGGCACGCAATCTTCATCAAGCGGCGCAACAAATAGTTTCTTTAGGTCACTTTCCCGATACGCCTCAAGATTTAAGAAAGTTGAAGGGAATAGGGCCTTATACAGCGGCAGCTGTCTCTTCTTTTGCCTTTGGCATTCCGATAGCGGCGGTTGACGGTAATGTTTATCGAGTACTCTCACGTTTTATGGGTATTGATACTCCGATTAATTCTACAGAAGGGAAGGCTCTCTTTTCACAATTGGCACAGTCGCTTATACCCAAAGACCGTCCTGCTGATTTTAATCAGGCAATGATGGATTTCGGAGCTACTCTCTGTACACCGAAATCTCCACAGTGCACGATTTGCCCATTTCTAGAAACTTGTGCTGCTTTTCGTAGTAATAGAGTTGCAGAGTTGCCGGTAAAGTTGAGGAAGACGAAAGTGCTTACACTCCGACTGGCGTATATTTATATTCGTTGTAGTGGTGAGGTTGCCATTCATCGTCGTAAAGAAGGTATCTGGCAAGGTCTATGGGAACCGTTGCTGGTAGATAATCCTACGGATTCATCGATGTTTTCAATTCTGAATGGGTTAGGAGGTACCTCTATTCTACTTCGAAAGGGAGTCAGACATGTACTGACGCACCGTCTGATTTATGCAGATTTCTATTTGTTGAAGGTATCGGAAAAGCCAGAATTACCGGATGGTTACATCTGGGTGAAAGAATCTGAATTAGGACATTATGCATTGCCACGTCTCATAGAGATTCTTTTAGATACAATTCGGTCTTGTGATGTTGGGGAGCAGATGAAGAATCTACAGAATTTGTGAGTAATTTTTGAGAGATAAATAGATTAAATTTAAAAGATGAAGTCACGAAATACAATTTTCCTGTTAATTATTTTCTGTATCACTACTTTTTTTGTGAATCGTAGTGCATTGCCTACGGATATCATGGAATCAAGGAACATTGTGACGGCTCGTGAGATAGTGTCGGATGGCAACTGGCTGTTGCCTACCATGAATGGTGAATTACGGCTGGAGAAACCACCTTTGCCTACTTGGGTGGCAGGACTAATGGAAATGGTTGCACCGAATAATCTTTCAGTACAACGTTTTGCACCGGCTGTTATGGGATTGATTTGGACACTTTTCTTGTTTTTGACGGCAAAATATCTGACTAGAAGAAATGATTTTGCAGTCAATACTGTGCTGGTCTTCCTTACCTTATATAATGTTGTACTCATGGGGCGGTCTGCTACATGGGATATCTATTGCCATTCCTTTATGATGGGAGCCATTTACTTCTTCTTACGTGGCTTTTATGATGATGACCACGGATTCTATGAGGAAGACCAAGGCTTTTATTATGAGGGACCGTTGCATACTCATAAATGGCGTTGGTTTCTCCTGGCTGGACTTTTTATGGGACTTTCCTTTGAAAGTAAGGGGCCAGTTTCTTTTTATGCACTGCTTCTGCCCTTTATTCTTACCGTAATACTTCTTCGTAAACCGAGAATGAAAGGAAAGTGGGGCCCATTGTGTATATCTATTCTGATCTGCCTTGTCTTAGGGGGATGGTGGTATATCTATCTGCTGACTTATCATCCGGAAGCTACGGAATATGTTATTCACAAAGAATCGGCAGCATGGTCCGGGCATAATGTCCGGCCTTGGTATTATTATTGGCGTTTCTTCCTTGAAGGTGGTCTTTGGGCTCCATTTATTCTGGCAGCACTTGTTATTCCTTTCTGGCGTAAACGGATATCCCAACCCAAAAAATACGTTTCAGTAGTTGTATGGATGTTGCTTCAACTGGTCTTACTTTCCTGTATGCCAGAGAAAAAGATGCGTTATTTGTTACCGATGGCTCCTACAGTTGCCATGTCCGTTGCTTTTGTCCTGGTCTGGCTGGAGACACAAAGCAAACACAGGAAGTTGTCACAAGGATTCGTGTGGATCTATGCTGGAATTTTCTTTATTGCAGAATTGTTCTTCCTCAGACCAGTCGGTAAATTGTTCGGAAATCCGAACGAGCATAGTATCAATGAGGTATGTACAATGAGCAACCTTGATCATGTGCCATTTTATCATAATGAAAAAGAGGAGTTGCGTATAGAACTGGTTTATGAGGCACGTCGCAAGATTCTTCCATTAGACCTGAATAATGTTACTAAGGTAATGGGCTCCTTGCCATGTGTCATCGTTTCACAGAAACCACTTGCTGATGAGATGCCCCTAACAATTCTGAACAAGTTGGATACAGTGTCAATAGGTTATTTTGACGATAACAAACATCCAAGGAAAGACAGTCATTACAGCAGTCTGTTTCTTAATCATGTAACTCTTTTAAAGGTTAAAAAGAATAAAATCCTGAAAAAAGATATATCAGTTAGATCAAAAGTCAATAAGTCTATGAAGAAAGAGAAAAAATAAACTGTAGAGTGGCTTATAACGATGAAAGTTAGGACTTATATGAAAACCAAACATTTAAATCAGCGATATGAACAATACGAAAGGTTATGACTTTACGATTATTATGCCCGTCTATAATGAGGAAGATAATCTGGGCAGAGTGGAAAAGGAACTGAAGGCTTACTTGTCAACAGCCCCTATGAAAACTTGCCTGCTTCTGATTAATGATGGTTCAAAGGATCACAGTCTGGACAAGATAAAAGCAATATGTGCCCGTAATAAGGACTTTTATTTTATCTCTTCAAAGGAGAACCATGGTCTTAGTACTGCGATGAAAGCGGGGATTGATACAGCTGAAAGTAAATATGTCGGTTATATTGATTCTGATTTGCAGACTAATCCGGAAGATTTTAATCTTCTTCTGGAGTTTGCCCCGGAGTATCAACTTGTATCAGGTATACGCGCACATCGCAAGGATTCTGGCTTTAAGAAGTTACAATCAAAGATTGCCAATGGCTTTCGCCGTAAGATGACCGGAGATACGGCAACAGATACCGGATGTCCGTTGAAAGTGATGTGGACCGATTATGCCAGGCGTCTACCGTTCTTTGATGGAATGCACCGTTTCCTTCCGGCTCTGATGATGTTGGAACATGGAAAATTCAGGGAAGTGCCCGTACGCCATTATCCCCGTGTGACCGGTGTCTCAAAATATCATCTTTGGAATCGATTGAAAGGACCGTTTCTGGATTGCTTTGCCTACCGTTGGATGAAGAAACGGTATATTTGCTATCATATCGACGAACAAAACTTTTATCATAAAGCCTAAATGCAGATATCACCACTTTTTGTTTATGTTATAGGCTTTATAGCCCAGGGATTCTTTTCTGCACGGATGCTTATCCAATGGATTCTTTCAGAACGTGCGAAGAAAGTGGTTTCCCCTAATCTCTATTGGATTTGTAGTCTCGCAGGTAGTATCCTGTTGTTTGTCTACGGTTGGATGCGGCATGATTTTGCTATTATCCTGGGACAGTTGATATCTTTTTATATTTATATCTGGAATCTGGATATTAAAAAAATATGGCGTCAGGTCCCTTTGCTGCTCAGGATAGTAATAGAAGCTCTGCCTCTAATCGCTATATCCTTTATGCTATCAGATGTGTCGCGGTTTTTTCACAACTTCCTGCATAATGATTTGATACCCTTGCCTTTGCTGATATGGGGGTCAGTGGGGCAGATCATCTTTACCTTGAGGTTTATCTATCAGTGGTTCTATTCCTATCATCGTCATGAATCAGTCCTGCCTGTAGGTTTTTGGATTATCAGTCTAATAGGATGTTCTATTATTGTAAGTTATGGGGTGTTCCGATTGGATCCGGTATTGATTCTCGGACAGTCAGTAGGTTTCTTTACCTATTTCCGGAATATAGCCCTTTGTCGTAAAGAGCGGAAGAAAATCGAGGAAATCAAGGATTGAATAATCTTTCGTAAAGATATTTTTGAGATTTAGCATACATCCTATGGGATAATACGTATATTATATAATAGAAAAGATGTATAGGCGATTAAGAAGAATCCTATGCAAAATACAATCAAGAAATGAAAATACTAATTACAGGAGCAGCCGGTTTCATCGGCCATCAGTTGGTAAAAGTACTTGCTGGGGAAGGTGAAGAGATTATCGGACTTGATATTATCAATGATTATTATGATCCTAAACTGAAATATGCTCGTCTTTCCGATACTGGAATTACACGTGAGGAGATAGTTTGTGGAAAGCCTGTACGGAGTAAGACGATTGCTAATTACCGTTTTGTGCAGATGGATTTGACCGACAGAGAAGGACTGAATCTCCTTTTTGACCAGGAACATTTTACTCATGTCTGTAATCTGGCAGGCCAGCCCGGTGTCCGTTATTCCATTGAAAATCCATATTCTTATATTCAGTCGAATATTGTCGGTTTTCTGAATTTGCTGGAAGCCTGTCGTCACCATGGTCTCCCTCATTTTGTCTATGCCAGTTCGAGTAGTATCTATGGTATGGATTCACATGTACCTTTTTCTGAGACGGACCGTACAGACCAACCTGTCAGCCTTTATGCGGCTACGAAGAAGAGTGATGAGGCTATAGCGTATGCATATAGTAAACTCTATGGTATACAGACGATCGGGCTTCGTTTCTTTACTGTATATGGCCCATGGGGACGTCCTGATATGGCACCAATCAAATTTATGAAGGCGATTTCGGCCGGGCAGGAAATCTCGGTTTTTAACCATGGTAATATGCTTCGTGATTTTACCTATGTTGATGATATTGCAGAAGGGGTCCGCCGGGTCCTGCATGCTGAGATGGATGAAGAGATTCCCTATCGTATTTATAATATAGGTAATTCTCAACCTGTGAAATTACTTGATTTTATCCATGTTATTGAAGAGGTGACAGGTCGCCAGGCTAAGATGAAGATGTTGGGTATGCAACCAGGAGATGTAACTCGTACTTATGCTGATACGTCTCGTCTACAGAAAGATTTTGGGTATAAGCCTGCGACCTCACTACGTGACGGTATTAGTAAGTTATATAAGTGGTATACAAAATATGCTGAACTCCTGTAATAGAGTTCAGCATATCAGATGACCAGACCGATTGCGTAAAAATACGGTTTCATCGGTATAAGGTCTTTTCTTATTCCTTTTGTAGACTATATAAACTGTAAGAAAGCGTCTGCTTGTTTCTGTAGGTGTTCCTTGTCTTCTTGGGACAAAGTCAGGATATTTGATCCCCAGGCCTCTGGAGTCACATGGATTCCGGTCATCGGTTCTTTCATGACATCAGCTTTTATGAATCCTAGCAGTTCTGTCAGTTTTTCCCTCATTCCTTTTGTTGCAAATGTTCCTCCTGCACCTGTAATGGTAATCTTCTTACCAGCTATGGCAGTTGGTCCGTTTTGTATAGTGGGATCATTTGGACGCGATAACCAGTCAAATAAGTTCTTGATATATCCAGGATAACTATAGTTGTATTCTGGTGAGAATACCCAGAGTCCGTCAGCGTTCATTATCTCTTCTCTTATTCTTGAAACTACTTCTTGAACAGGTTCTTCTTTGTCCTGATTGATAAATGGAAGTTCGGTGAAATCAAGATATTTAACATTTGCTTTGCCTTTTAATAGGCCTTCAACATATTTGGCTACTTGTCGGTTAAATGATTTTAATCTTGTAGAGCCAATAATAAAAAGTATTGTATTCATATTTACCTTAACTTTATTAGACATGTCAAAGGTAAACATAATTTTTTAAAGTCCGGTTATTTTAGATAGATGATTCATTATTTATCTTAATAGTGGTGGATTTGGTGTGGATTTGAGTCCTGTCCACCCTGTTTTTTGACGGTATGTAATGTGTTCTTCATGTTTATGTCTCGTTTTTGTCAAGTGCCAGTCTTTTCATTGTAATATGGAGATCATACTTTTGCATCCGATAATTACAAATAATGACTTCATAATGAAAAAGGGCAAACGGGTAATTTTATTTGTTTTCTGTGTGGGAATGTGCTTATGGTGTAAGCGAGCCGAAGCCCAGTCATTTCCCATATCAGGGAGAGTGGTTGACGCAGCAGGGAATATTCCATTGATCGGTGCGATCGTTAAACAGGAAGGTACGAAAAACATGGCAGTGACTGATCGTGACGGATGCTTTTCCCTTGAAACGGATGACCGGAATAAGCCACTGGACATTTCTTATATGGGATATAAGAAAACAGAATCGGAAATAGATAAGAAGTCGGATCTGTCCGCTCTTGTGATCAAGATGTATCCTGATGGAATTATGTTGAAAGGTACAGTGGTGACTGCTCTGGGTATCAAGCGCAAGACAAAGTCTTTAGGCTATTCAGTAGCCAACATCGATGGTGATGTTATTACGGAAAACTTGTCAGGAAACTGGTTGAATGCGCTGAATGGAAAAGTTGCCGGACTGGAGATGCTTCAGACAGGCAGTGGTCCCACCTCTTCCGTGAGAGTTACCTTGCGGGGAGACCGTTCTTTAAACTATGGGAGTAATGAGGCCTTGTTTGTTGTTGATGGAGTGCCGATCAGCTCGGGGGGGACGTCGACAGGTAGTGGATCCTCTTATTCCAATGGAGATGCACCCATAGATTTCGGGAATGATATCAGTCAATTGAATCCTGAGGATATAGCCTCGGTAACGGTATTAAAAGGGGCTTCTGCCGCTGCCCTCTATGGTTCGCGAGCAGCTAATGGCGTTATCTTGATTACGACTAAGGGAGGACGACTCCAGAAAGGACTTGGCATTACCGTTAATTCTTCGGTGCAGTTTGATAAGGCAATGCGTTTTCCAGATTTTCAGAAAGAATATGGCCCGGGTTCAGACAATGGTGCTTCTCCCTATAGTTTCTGGACATTGTCCGGTGCTGAGGCCGCCGATGGGCAGAGCATCAAGATGCATGACTCTTCTTATTCCTTTGGAGAAAAATTTGATCCCTCTCAGTACCGTTATCTCTATGCTTCGAAGAATTGGGATTCGGATAAATATACTCCTTTGCCTTGGAAATATCAGGATGACTGGTATAAAGGTATTTTTAAAACGGGTGTGACTTGTACGAATACGGTGACCATCTCCGGGAACAATGGGAAGGGGACGACCGGCAGACTTTCTTTTACTGATGAGAATAATCACTGGATTCTGCCCAATACTGGTTATCGGAGGGATGCAGTATCCTGGGCGTCTGACCATCACCTGAATCAGTATATAAAGATCAGTTCACGGTTAAACTATATCCTTCAGACGACGGACAATACACCGGCCGGAGGTTATGGCGACACCAATCCTTTGTATGATCTGGTATGGGGGGAGAATGTCAATCAGATGCAGATGTGGAAGGATGAGTACAACAAGGGTCGTTTTAATGAAGCCAATTATTCTTCTTCCTATCATTCCGGCGGAGCCGCTTTAGTCGCAGATGATAATCCCTATCGGACCCTGTATGAAGAGTTGAATGCTTCCAAAGTCAACCGGGTTTATGGGCAGGTAAATGCAACAGCTACTCTTTATAAAGGGTTGACCTTAGCTCTTCGTACGGGCATAGACTGGACGGACCAGTTTCGTACTCAGCAGAAGCCCTTTCTTTCTAGCAGTTATCTTCAAGGATTCTATCGTGAGCAGTCCATCCGCAAGTTGGAGTACAACACGGATTTTCTGTTGTCTTATCACAATGATTCATGGTTCGGAAATCGCTTGTCCTTCAATACTTCCTTTGGCGGCAATGAACGGTCCAACTATTATTACAGCAATAAAATCTCTTTGGGCAAGCTGGAGGTTGATGGAGTCTATAATCTGAACAATTATCCTGCGGACGTGATCCCGGACATCGGGACTTACCGTTCCAAGAAACTTGTAAACAGTTTGTACGGATTAATGGATTTCGGTTGGAATAACAGTTGCTATCTGGATGTGACTGCCCGTAATGACTGGTCCAGTACCCTCTCCCGCAACAACTGGTCATTCTTTTATCCTTCAGTCAGCACAAGTATCCTGTTGGATCAGGTCTTGGGCCTGCATGACAGTATGCCCTGGATAGACTTGTTGAAAGTGCGGGCATCGTGGGCAAATGTAGGGAATGATACAAGTCCTTATTCACTTTTGGAATATTATGGCACGACCCAATTCCCCGGAGGCTATGATATGCCTTCTACTATCCTGAACAAGAATATCAAGCCCGAACGGACGGAGAGCTGGGAGGGAGGAGTAGACACTTATCTCTTTCGCGGACGCGTAAAACTGGATTTTACAATGTATCTGGAAAGAGGCTTTAATCAGATCCTTAGTATTGACCGGGATCCCATTACAGGCGCTTCGGGAGAGA
>DAIPMC010000124.1:0-5137 GCA_036768895.1 Prevotella sp.
CAAAGTGGTTACGCTGGCTCTATCCAAAAGCAACATGGAGGATGGACAAGCATGTTCACGCAGTTTACCTTACTTTTGATGACGGCCCGATTCCAGAGAGCACGCCTTTCATTCTGAAAACACTGGCCGAATATGGTGTTAAAGCCACATTCTTCATGGTGGGTGAGAATGTCCTCCGCTATCACGACCTCTACAATCAGATCGTAGAAGAAGGTCATCAGGTAGGTAACCATACTTTCAACCATATCGGATCACTCCGACACATGGCTCTGAGTTTCGGAGAAAACTCCCAGAAGGCAAACGAACTGATTCATGCCCATCTGTTCCGCCCTCCATACGGCTGGATGAGACCGAGTGTATATTGGTGGACCGGACGTAAATACAGAATTGTCATGTGGGATCTCCTGACGCGCGATTATTCCAAATGGATGACTGCCCAGGATATCTTCAACAACGTGAGAAAGTATGCTCGCAATGGCAGTATCATTACATTCCATGACTCTCTCAAGAGTATTGATAAATTGCATTATGCACTCCCTAAGGCTTTGGAATGGTTAAAGGCACAAGGTTACGAATTCAAGACTTTTGAATAAAACTTGTTTTGTACTTTAAACTTTGTACAGTAGCAATAAGGAATTTAGAATTGTTGAGAAATTGAATGACAGCCTGAAACATTTGGAAGGTAAAGATGATTCAATATCCCTAAGTAAGGAGATAAAAGCCGAGGCCATGAACCTCGGCTTTTTTACTTGCGGTATTGCCAGAGCTGGCACAGTAGATAAGGTGACTTCAAGTCATATTCTGCACTGGTTGGCCGATCATGACAATGCGGGTATGGACTACATGAACAACTATACTGAAAAACGCCTTAATCCTGTATTACTAATGGATGGACTGAAGAGTATAGTAAGTGTAGCTCTCAACTATACACCGTCAAAAACACTTCCCAAAGACCAGTTTCAGTTATCGGCATACGCCTTAGGACAAGATTACCATGAAGTAGTCAAGACAAAATTAAGGCTCTTGGCCGAACATTTTCAAGGATAGGAGCACTATCGGGTATTCTGCGACTCTGCTCCTATCCTTGAACGGTATTGGGCTGAAAAAGCAGGGCTTGGATGGACAGGAAGGAATCACCAGCTTATCATCCCATACGCGGGCAGCATGTTTTTCTTAGGTGAACTCTTTCTGGATCAGGAACTCGACTATGATCAACCGATGAAAAACCGTTGCGGAAACTGCCATCGCTGCATAGATGCCTGCCCTACTCATGCTTTGCGAAAGGATCAGGAAATAGATGCCAATCTCTGCCTGAGTTACCAACTTATAGAGAATCGCGGAGAGCTGTCTGAAAAAGCAAAAGAAAAGATGGGTAACGTCATTTACGGATGTGACCGATGCCAGTTGGCTTGCCCATGGAACAGATTTGCCGGCCCTAATCAAATACCAGAGTTACAACCCAGGGAAGAACTATTGAAAATGACAAAAAAAGACTGGGAAAATCTTACGGTAGAAGAATATCGCAAACTCTTTAAAGGAAGCGCAGTAAAAAGAGCGAAATATGCAGGACTGATGCGCAATATCAAGGCTGCCCAGAAAACCTCGGAAGAGATAAAAAAGAAGAAAGAAGATGATCATACCGAAATATCGAACTCATAAAGTCAGACCCCTGACGTCTGATTTTTAACGATATATTCATTGTTGTGCTGTATGCACCATCCAGGTGATTAATGACTATGATCCAGATAAAACGCATGTATGGCAGGCTGACCAAAATGGATTATTATCCTGAAAATCAAGTGTTTAGATTATGACTTAATTCTATAGTTCTTCTTCAACTAAATTAAAGAAGAACCGAATCGATAGACACTATAGAAGAAACCATTCCTATTTTATTGACAAGCGTATGTTAAATAGACAAGATGACTTTATCATTTAAGCATCCAGCGATTTTAGCACAACTGAAATAAAAAATCCGTTTTTATTTTATTTTTGTCACAAAGCAACTACTTTTTCCATTATATCGTTATAAAAATAAGAAAATAACAGACTTTACGCCATTATTATTTGGTCCTATGATAAAAAAACAATAGATTTGTATTGGTATTACTGAAAAGGTATAAATCCTTTTTAGAATTCATTTTACAAACCTAATTAACATTTTAAAATCTTACGTCTTATGATTATTGGTGTTCCGAAAGAAATCAAAAACAATGAAAACCGGGTGGGTATGACCCCGGCAGGTGTGGCGGAATTGACAAAACGCGGCCACAAGGTATGGATAGAAACCACAGCAGGCATTAACTGTGGCTTCCCCGATGAAGCTTATACAGGAGTCGGAGGCAAGATCATTCCGACAAAAGAGGAAGTCTATGCAAAGGCTGACATGATTGTGAAAGTCAAGGAACCTGTTGCACCAGAATATAAGCTGATTCGAAAGGGGCAAGTTGTCTTCACCTATTTTCATTTTGCATCCGATCGTCCACTTCTGGACGCCATGCTGAAAAGCGGAGCCATCTGCATCGCTTATGAAACAGTCAAAACCAAAGACGGTTCACTGCCTTTGTTGATTCCGATGAGCGAAGTAGCCGGCAGAATGTCTGTTCAGGAAGGAGCTCGTTTTCTGGAAAGTCCTCAGGGAGGAAAGGGTATGCTCATTGGAGGTGTTCCTGGTGTTAAACCCGCCAAAGTACTGGTACTGGGCGCCGGCACAGTAGGTACCAATGCTGCCTTTAAAGCAGCCGGTCTTGGGGCTGATGTAACCTTAATGGATATCAATCTGCCACGGTTACGCTCATTGAGTGAAATCCTTCCGAAGAACGTAAAGACGCTGTTCTCTTCAGAGCACAATATCCGTCAGGAATTACCCGATACTGATCTGGTTATCGGTTCAGTACTGGTAAGAGGCGACAAGACACCTCATCTGATTACCAAAGATATGCTGAAACTGATGCCTAAAGGAAGTGTTCTGGTAGATGTGGCCATTGATCAGGGTGGATGTTTTGAGACTTCACACCCTACTACCCACACCGATCCGGTATACACGGTAGAGGGGATTGTACACTATGCTGTTGCCAATATTCCTGGTGCTGTAGCCTATACCTCAACCCCTGCATTGGATAATGCGACACTTCCTTATGTGCTGGCTCTTGCTGAAAAAGGATGGAAGAAGGCCTGTGCCGAGGATGCATCATTGTATGAAGGGATCAATGTAGTTGAAGGAAAAGTTACCTTCAAACCTGTTGCCGATTTGTACAAACTCCCCTACTCACCTGCTAAGGTATAAAAAGGACCTTCGGGAACCTTACAGTTCCGAAACAACTATAAACGATTGGGATACCACAGATTAATGTTGTGGTATCCCATTTTTTGCAGAAATCATCTATATACTATTTTAAAAAGTTTCCCGGTCTTCTTCAAAACTACTGATCTGTGCATCTTTATCCACTAAATCAAAAGTGATAAATTATAAAGAAGTATGGCACTTCCACCCAAAAGATACAACTTATAGGATTGGTCTTTTCGATTCAAGAAAATACATAAGAGATAAACTATTGGGATAATGATAATGGATATCCGAAACCATAGTTCTTGTCTATACCCATTTATTCTTAACTGACATTGAATAAAGAAGTATATGACAAAGATTATTGAAATAATTTTATTAATTGATTTGCACATTTCTCAAGAGCATTATTTTAATTCATTACACATATCATTCAGAATCTATTTGCGGAATTAAATCTGCTCAGAATATTTTAACAATTTATGATTAAGAAATTGTGCATATCGTTGAGTCCCAGCAACTTGTTGATATTCTCATTATGGTCGCAGGTATCACGCTATGCACAACTTATATTCAAAGTTCGTAAAATTCTTCGATATATACAAGGATTTCTCCAAATACCCAGTCAATAAACGAGACATTCCCCTTGTCTGATATATACCCCATTTCTGCCAGAGGAGAAATCACCATGAAAGTTTTTTATTTAAAATTCATAAGCAAGTGTTATATCAAAACTTCTATTACGATATTTTTCCTTCTCTACAGGTAAGCCTGTATTGGAATCCTTGCTCAGTTGGATGAATCCCCTTTCATAACCTGCAATCAACTGATAATGCCCAAATAACTGAGCGCCTATCTGAACACCCACACCCGTATCGAAACGTCTGAATCCGTTATGACCAAAGATTTTAGAGGATGAACTTACCTTCTTGCCATCCACTTTGGCCGTTGACTTACCCCATGCAGCATACCCTATATATGGACCGGCCTCTCCGAAAAGGCTCAGATTCTTGCAACAAGGCAGTTTGTAACCTATATGGACCGGTAGTTCCAGGTAATTGAGGTTGACAGAAGAAGTGACTTCACTAGTAATATTACCAGCATATCCATAATAAGGATGGCTCTTATATCCTTTCTGAGACCAATACAGTCCAGAAGAAAGATAAAACCCGTCCGCTGCGGACTTGAAGTCATACTCACCTCTGAATCCAACCTTTGCTCCAGGCTTTACACCATTAGCATCAACATTACCGGCAGGTTTACTTAAATTGATTCCTGCATTAACACCATACCTCATTCCCTGTGCATTGGCATACAATCCACAGCACAAAAGAAACATACCTAAAAATAACTTTTTCATTTTAAAAATATAATTGGGTTAAGTTTTAATCATCATTCAACTTCACAGACAATTGGCAATAAATAATTATCACCTATTACACATCATCATAGTAATAAGTACCATGAGCAAGTTGAATAAATTCGAAGCATATATACTCTTCATCAATTCATTTCTATTCCATAGACTATGGAATCCGGAAATTCCCCTACGTCCAAACTGCTTTTAACAAAAAGTAAACCTTTTGGTTTTCATTTTTGAAAACAGTCCAAGCACAATAAGAGAATCTGCAAAGCGACATATATATTACCTGAACACTATCAAAAAGTCATCCATACTCTTTTTCGCTTGAGGCAACAGGATCACCGTCCATAAAACAGCATGAACAGAATCTCTTCATCAAGTCTATCCTGACAGATGAAAAGCAGATAAATAATGAATCAACAATACTAAGCTATAATCTTTCAGCTATTTAGTCCCAGGTCTTTGACTCTGCGTTCAAAATTCTCACG
>DAIPMC010000125.1:0-5120 GCA_036768895.1 Prevotella sp.
TGGATGCTGTATGAACTTTTTGGGGGACTGATTACCTGGGTCATGTCTCCTCAGGCAGCCGCAGACTATAACGGGCAACAGGGGGATATGTGGGACTCTCAGAAGGATATGGCTATGGCACTTGTAGGGTCTTCCTTCATGTACATTGTTTACCGGATTCGTTGGGTCTGTAGAAAGCGGAAGGAACGTGCCTCATGATCGAACCTGTTTTACATTTAAATCCCGATATGAATGATTAAGTCCATTTTGATCCTGCGGTATCAATCGATGACAAACTTCTTTAGAGAACTGGGAATCATTATGTCCATCCTTGTCGTATCGTTGGTCGTTGGATCACTAGTCCTGTTTACAAGACTCCCTGAGAACATCATGTCACTCCTTCTGGCCACAATACTTATAGGAATACACTTTACACGTGGCGATGTATCACTGTTGAGAGTGTTGTTTGGTAATCATTATCGCAAAGCCTTTCTGGTTGACTATTATGGTATTGCATTGATATTTATTGTAGAGACACTTTTGCTTGGACATTTCAAGGACTGTATAGGCTGTTGCCTGATACCATTTCTTGCCGCCTTCATCCCTTCCATTCATATAGAGTGGAGGATTCCGACCAATCCGTTCTTCTCAAAAGGGAGTATACTCTACCAGAGTAGTTTCAGAATATTGATCTTTTTGTATCCGTTTTTCTTACTTGCTTCTTTGATGGGGGCAGTTTATCACAATGCCAATATCATCTATGTCTGCATGTTGTTATTGGTATTTCTGTTAGGATGTCTGGTCTCTCAGACCGTTCAGCCCACCTATCTCTTTCATTACGACAGTATATCCCGGCTTATCGGATTGAATGCCAGGTTTGCCTTCATCAACTCCTTCATTCTGCTGGTTCCGTTTGTCATCTTAAGTTTGATAGAGGGGCAGGACTGGGCTAGCGTTCTTACCTGCCTCAAACTCCTGGTAGGTGCAGACTTATTTCTGCTGCAAGTCTATTTCCTCAGGTTTATGTTGAACAATATATCCATCTTACAGGCATTTCTCATCTTTTTCTTCTTCGCAATATACGGTATGACGATGATATACGGTTATATGATTGCTGTCCAGATAGCCATTGCCGCGATCATGGTTTATCAATTAATCAATCATCTTAATGGCATTCTTAAATTTTAGATAATGGAAATTTCTCATCTTACAAAAAGTTATGGAAAGTTAGAGGTTCTATCCGACATCAATATGGACTGCAAGCCGGGGCATATCTATGGCATTATGGGTGAGAATGGTGCCGGCAAGAGTACGCTTTTCCGATGTATAATGGGGCTTGAATTATTCAAAGGCGAAGTCAGGAAAGAAGATGTGTCCCAAATAGGCTATTTGCCTGACATCCCATATTATTATCCCTTGGTTACGGCAGGTGAATTTATAGAGTTCTGTCTTCGGGCAAGGCGGATGGCGATAGACAAGGATGAAATAGAAAAACTGAACCAAAGTTTTCGCCTGCCATTAGGTAAATATCCCAGTCAGTATTCGTTAGGAATGAAGAAGAGATTGATGCTGCTAGTGCTGATGCTCCAACATAATGATGTATATGTGATGGATGAGCCTTTCAACGGATTGGACCTGGCGGGTGGCATTATCCTGAAACGATGGATGATGAAGATGAAAGGAGAAGGGAAACTATTGATAGTATCCTCTCACATCATCGCTTCATTGGCAGATATATGCGATAAAATCTTTTATATTCATCAAGGTAAATTGGCTGATATTTTTGTTGGACGTAGTGTAAGTGAAATAGAGGATGCCATTTCAAAGAAATATCTGCATCTGTGAAATAAAATGCAATCATTATTTTTCGCTTGTTATTTTATCTGTGATTTTTCATATCCTTGATTTTTTACCCTTTTGTGTAGTGGGAAAGATTTTTATTATTCTTATATTTGCCGAAAAAATAATGGAAGAAAGATATACAAGAAACCGGATTTACATTTCTGAGAAGGAACAGGAGGAAATCAAGCACTTCCGGATACTCCTAGGAGGGGCAGGCATAGGAAGTATTATTGCAGAATGTGCGCTGAGATTTGGTTTTGAGATGATAACGATTGTGGATGGTGACCGGGTTGAGAAAAGTAATCTTAACAGGCAGAACTATACCTCTGATGATGTCGGGAATTTCAAGGCGGAATGCCTGGCCCGAAGGCTGTTACAGATTAATCCCAATGCACATATCACCTTTCGTAATGAATTTATTGACAAGGGAAATGTGAAGGAAATGATAAGCAATCAAGATATAGCTATTAACGCACTTGATTTTGCGAGTGATATCCCTTTCCTTTTTGACCGTATCTGTAAGGATAAAAGCATCCCGGTACTGCATCCTTATAATTTTGGCTGGGGAGGTTTTCTTGCTATTGTTGATCCTAAGGGATATTCCCTTTCCGAATTGTCTGATCATCCGGATCATTTTGAACTGAAGGTTGCTGACTATGTTACAGGATACCAGACATTCTGGCAAAAACCACAGGAGTGGTTGGATAAGATTGTCTGTGAATACAAGAAAGAGAAGGGTATGCTTCTACCTCCTCAGCTGTCAATTGCGTCGTGGATAGTAGCCGGACTATGTACAACGGCTATATTTCGACTTGCCACTGGAAAACCTGTCAGATACTTCCCTAAATTCTACTTGTCCTCATTGCCGGAAGAATAATTCGAAGATTACAATAATTTATAGGTGACGGCGTAAGCTAAAGCTTCTGTGCACATCCGTTCGGCAATTTCATCTATTGTCAGTCCTTCAGAAGAAAGAAGGAGAACTTCCTTTTCTTCTTCCTTGAGTATTGCACCTTTATTGCATTTCCACTGGTGTGACTTTTCTGAGTATGTCCAGTATGTATTGGAACCGGTGATATGAAATTCTATATGACCGGCCGATTTTTGGGAAGACAAGGACACGATGCACAGAGCTATCCATATCCTTCCATTTTTGGTTAACATGATCGGGGATAGTTTATGGTTGATCAGAATCTTCTTGTCACCGTTGATCAGATGGAAATCGTATGTGATAAAACTCTTACACTTTCCGGCATCCGGTATGCTGTTAAAGAATTTAAATCCGCTGCTATTGATTTCCACGAGCATTTTCAGTTCCTTTTCCGGTACGTTCTTCAAATAGAAAGCATATCCCCTGTCCTGTACCTCTTTTGCTGTAAGCCCACAAAGAAACAATGGATTCTCTGAAACATAAAGAAAATTTTGTTTGTAATAATCTATAAGGTAAATACTTTGATAAGACATGCGTGCAAAGGCTTTAACTGCACAGATAAGAGGGTCGATCAGCCGGTATTGCTCATCCTCAATATTTTTGACGGAATTAGAGGCAATAAAGAAATCTGACGTTTTTGTCATGTTGATTTGATGTTTTTGATCTGGTTTCAAAGACAAAGGTAAATATTTCTAATGAAAAAAGTGATAAATTACTACACAAAAGTGTAGAAATGTTTGACAAGTAACATATTTGTCTCGAAAAAGGATGATAGGAATTTGTCTTTTTGGTACTTTTGCATAAAACAAATGAATATGGAGAACAAAATTGCTGTATTTGCTAATTACGATATTTTTCAAGCAGACATGAACAGCTTATATGAAATAAGTGAATTTACCGTCAAACAAAATTATGATCATCATCAGAAGTTTTATGATAAAAGGAAGATGGAAAATGATGTAATGTCTGTCTATTCGGAAGAACAATATCTATATGATTCAGATTCCCGTATTTATATTGCCCGTAATCACAAGCATGAAATTCTTGGTTGTATCCGTTCCTTCCATTGGGATCGAAGGAAAGTACTGCCTATGGAGAAAATCTTTCATGTTAATCCGTTAACCTCCATACATGAAGAGTTAAGGTATAATTACTGGCATGTCGGACGTTTTGCCGTGGATTCTTTCCGAAGTTTATCGACAATCGTTTTGTTCAAGAGACTGATGGTTCTAGCTGTAAGACCGATTATAGAGGATGAGTATAGCTATATGATTGCCGAGATAGATAGCAGACTTCTGAGGATAATGAATGAATTGGGATTTAAAACCAATAGGATGGGTAAATCCGTATTTTATCTTACCTCAGAAACTGTACCTGTTTTTTCCAATAAAGAAGGTATACGAGGATTTTATTCAAAATAAGGAAACCTATGCTGAATCACAATAGGTGAGGGTTTCATTATCTTTCTGAATAGTCTGGTGATGTTACTGACATTAATATAATAATAACTCATGTGTGATGTAATGATTTGAAGCGAATGAAACTTTCAGTGAACTCTCAACTGAATCCACTGGTAACACTCTCAAGTTGTCCACAATGGACAAAATACAGGAACTTATACCATACACTATTCTGGATCTGCAGAAGTTTGTAGTTGCCGATGCAGGTAATTCAGTTAGTGTTGTGGTAGAAGGTAATGGGGAGGTATCGTTATTGACAAGGATTATCCTAATGGCGGAACAGAAAATATTATAAAATAAAAACTTATGTTTAAGAAAATAGCTTTCATAACATTATTCATTTGTTTCTATTGCAATAGTTATGCACAACAAGAAACAAAGACTTTAAATTTTGAACCCCATATAGGGATATCTATTTCTAATCTTACAAATGCCAATTTAGATGCTAAAACCGGATTTGTAGCTGGGATGAATCTCCTGTATCAATTAACAAAAAACTTTGGTTTTGTCTCAGGATTAGAATACTCTAATTACGGAGCAAAAGATGGTGATGCAAATCTAACATTAGGATATATTGATTTACCAATACTGGGAAAATATTATATATATAAAGGACTATCCACCTATGCCGGTTTACAATTTGGATACAATATATATGACGGAAGAACTGATTTCATACTTCCAGCTGATGCCAAAAAAATTACTTTTAGTATACCTATTGGGATCTCTTATGATTTCAAACATTTTTCTATCAATGGACAATATTTCTTTGGTTTATCAAATGTTTACAATGATTTTAAATATAAAAATAGAGGAATAAAACTTACAATAGGATATAAAATAAAATAAATAAGGTTCTTCCGAAAAATGGAGTGATAGATAGAAGATTGTAGGAAAAAGAAGAAAAC
>DAIPMC010000126.1:0-3374 GCA_036768895.1 Prevotella sp.
ATTATTTATATCCTGGGAAGTAAGCCCAAAATGAATAAATTCCTTCTGTTCAGAAAGGTGTAATTTATCAAATTTCTCTTTCAGGAAATACTCCACAGCCTTCACATCGTGGTTAGTGATCTTCTCAATCTCTTTAATATCTTGAGCATCATCCTCATCGAATCCTTTGTAAATATCTCTTAGCAGATCAAACTGATTCTCATCAACATTCTGCAGAGAGTTAATACCCGCTTCGCAGAGAGCAATAAAATATTCGATTTCTACCTGTACACGGTATTTTATTAGAGCATACTCAGAAAAAAACGGAAAAAGAATTTCTGTTTTATCTCTGTATCTTCCGTCAATCGGTGAAATAGCTGTCAGTCGGTTTAAGTTCATTATATTATATACCTCTTTTGATGTTACAAAAATAGTGATAATAATAGAGTCATAAAAATTTTGATAAAAATATTTGAAAATATTTTGTTGCATTCAAAAAAGAGTCTATCTTTGCATCGCTTTTCAGGAAAACAACTACTCATAGAGATGGGAAAATAAGAAAAGCAAAGTGTAAAATTGGGGCGATTAGCTCAGCTGGTTCAGAGCGCCTGCCTTACAAGCAGGATGTCGGCGGTTCGAATCCGTCATCGCCCACCCAGCTCCATAAGCGGTTTCAGGAAATTTCTTGAAGCCGTTTTTTTATTAGTTACTCCGGAAATTCAACCAGGAAGCGGGTACCGTGATTGTCTGATTGTACAGACATTTTTCCCCTGTGACGAGTTACTATTTGTCGGCACAAACTTAAGCCAATTCCAGAACCTTTGGCTTTCGTGGAGTAAAATGGAATGAAGATCTTATCCAGCGCTTCGGGCGCGATTCCTTGTCCGTTATCAGACACCGTTATTTGTATACTGTCTCCAACATGTTCAGCCCATATCTCAATTTTGGGTGCATCTATTCCTTCGCACGCCTCCTTTGCATTTTTCAACAAGTTCAGCAATAGCTGCTCCATCATATCTTTGTCGGCTTTCAGAATCAGTTGCTCGGGATATACTTTAAAAGAGAATGCGATGCCGTACGTGGAGGTCAGTTGTTGCAACGAGGATAGCATCGGCCGTATTGCGATAGGTTGCAACGAAGGCTGTGGCAGTCGGGTAAGCTTACGATAGTTCTCCACGAAAGAGAGCAGCCCCCTACTCCGCCGGTGAATGGTCTCCATTGCCTGCTTCATTACCCGGTACCCCTCCGAATCATTTCCTTCATCAATTTCCCTTTCTGCCAATGTCTCCGAAAGGGAGATAATGGGTGCGATGCTATTCATGATCTCGTGTGTGAGCACGCTGATCAGCTTTTGCCATGCTTTGGTCTCCGCCTCTTCCATCATGGAGTCGTAGGTACGACTTCTGAACATCTCCAGAGCCTCGTTCATCTCTCTCATCAGCCTGTCCAGTTCATCGTTGGAGTGGTTTACTCTGAAATAGGTCGAAAAATCGGCATGGCGAATCCCGCCAATCATGCGCTCCATCCTTTCAATCAGTCTCTTTCTGTCGTCATGGATAGAAACGGCAAAAGCAACCACCCCTGCCAGCATCAACGCCGCAGAAAAATAGAACCCTTTTACGCACAACCAGGCTCCGGTCAGCGATAACAGCACGAGGGCCGTTATTTTCAGAAAGTAACTATGTTTAGA
The DNA here is from genome assembly GCA_036768895.1 of Prevotella sp. Taxonomy (GTDB): domain Bacteria; phylum Bacteroidota; class Bacteroidia; order Bacteroidales; family Bacteroidaceae; genus Prevotella. Next base: position 1,670 of record DAIPMC010000126.1, read on the forward strand.
CCTGATTTTCATTTATAATCCATACTTTTCAATCTTCCGGTACAGTGTAAAACGGGATACGCCGAGCAGTTCCGCTGCCCGATTCATATTACCCTCCGCTTGAAGCAGTGCATGCTCAATAGCATTCATTTCAAGCTGCTCCAGGTTCAGATTCAATTCTTTCTGTTTCTTCGCAGTCGGTTTTAGTACAAAATTCTCCGGAGTAAGCGTGAATCCCGAAGAGAGGATCACTGCCCTCTCCATGGCATGCTGCAGCTCCCGCACGTTTCCCGGCCAGGGATATTCTTTCAGCTTGCGCATGGCTGCGATCGAAATATTTCGGCTATCCTTCTTGTATTTCTTTTTGTATCGATCATGGAAAAAGTTTGCGAGAAGTTCTATATCTTCTCCCCTCTCTCTGAGCGGAGGAATATGCAATTCAATGGTATTTATCCGATAAAGCAAATCCTGACGAAAATCTCCGTCGGCCACCATTTTATGGATATCGGCATTCGTCGCACAAATAAGTCGCACGTTAATCGATACAGGTTTCGTGGATCCCAGCCTGTTAATCTGCTGCTTTTCGATCGCACTCAACAGTTTTGCCTGCATAGGAGGTGTCAGGTTTCCGATCTCATCCAGAAAGAGCGTGCCTCCGCTAGCGATCTCGAATCTACCCGGCTTCTCATGTTTGGCGTCGGTAAAAGCTCCTTTCTGATGTCCGAACAGTTCACTTTCGAACAATTGTTCCGGAATAGTACCCAGGTCGATTTGCACGAATGGCTTCTCTGCCCGTGGGGAAGTCCGGTATAGCAGGTTTGCAAAAAGATCCTTCCCCGTTCCGTTCTCTCCCAGAATAAGGATGTTCGCGTCGGTATCCTTCAGCTTCTCTACCGTTTCCAAGAGTGACCGAATGACATCGCTCTCGCCAATTATTTCCGGGTAGGCACAATTGCTCTCCAGGGCGGCAACCTGTTGTCTGAGTTGCGTAACCTCGTGGCGGCTCTTTCGCAGCTCCACTGCCGAAGCCACCGTGGCGAGCAGTTTCTCCCGCTCCCACGGTTTCGGGATAAAGTCGGTCGCCCCCTCTTTTATTGCACGCACCGCCTTCTCCATGTCCGCATAAGCCGTGATAAAGATCACCACCATATCCGGATCAGCTTTCTTTATCTTCTTAAGCCAATTAAAGCCCTCCTGACCGCTGTCCGCATCCTTGTTGAAGTTCATATCAAGCAGGATTACGTCCGGCTCAAAACTCTGCATAAAATGCTCAATCCGCTCAGGCTTGGTCGTTACTTTGATTTTATCTACGTGCGGTTGCAACAGCAGATTCAGCGCGAAAAGAATATCTTCGTTGTCATCAACAATTAATATTTTGCCTTGCTTTTGCATTATTTTACTCAACTTTGAAATAACACGCCTCCAACTTTGAAAGATCCAGTTCTCAATTTTGAAATATCCTGTCCTTTTAAAGCATTCTCCAAAGATATGTAAAATAGCCATTGGATGTATGTGCGAATACGAACCTATTTTGTGCGAAAACGAACAGTAAATCAAATCGGCAGATTTCATATTATATCTACATATCAGCATTTTACCTATTTGGCACACACTTTGTTTGCATTATAGCGAGAATCTGTAATGAATGAAACATACAATCATACTTATTTTTATTTCATTTTCTGTAGGGCAATCTATAGCGCAAGACACGCTTCGTCTGAGACTG
>DAIPMC010000126.1:3384-5103 GCA_036768895.1 Prevotella sp.
AAATAGCCATTGGATGTATGTGCGAATACGAACTTATTTTGTGCGAAAACGAACAGTGAAGCAATCGACGGCTTTCACATAACATCTAAATATCAGCATTTTACCTGTTTGGCATGTACTTTGTTTACATAAAATCGGGAATCTGTTAGTAATGAAACATACAATCGTACTTTTCTTTATTTCATTCTTTGTAGGGCAATCCATAGCGCAAGACACGCTTCGTCTGAGCCTGGACGAGGCGGTCGCGCTTGCCCGTGAACAATCGCCACAGGCTGTAGCGGCACGTCACCAATACCGTGCATCTTATTGGAACTGGCGATCACACAAAGCCAACTATTTGCCCAGCCTCACCTTCAATAGCTACTCCACGCTAAACCGTTCCATCAGCTCCGTCACCCTGCCCGACGGAAGCGATAGCTTCGTTCATCGCAATCAGCTGCTCAATGACGGTGCACTGACCATCAATCAAAACATCCCGCTCCTGGGGGGTAGTATCTATATGAAAACAGGACTACAACGGCTCAATATATTTACAGACAACACCCTGTCATACAAATCGACTCCGGTGGTAATTGGTTATTCACAAAACCTATTGGGATATAATTCCCTTAAATGGAATAAAAAAATTGAACCGATTCGCTATTCACGGGCACAAAAAGCCTATGCCGAAACCCGGGAACTCGTGGCAGCCACGGCAGCCATGAAGTTTCATCAGCTAGCCCTGGCACAAAACAGCTGGCAATCGGCAGCCTATAACTATGCGGCGGCCGATACACTTTACCGCTATGCAAAAGGTCGTTACGAAATAGGGACCATCACGGAGAACGAGATGCTTCAACTGGAAATAAACTATCTCTCGGAACAATCCAAGATGATGAATGCACGCATCGAAATGGATGATTTGATTCTCGACCTGCGTAGCTTCCTGGGGATAACCGGGAATGTTGAGATCGTTGTGGAAGTAAGCGATCAAATTCCTAACTTCACGGTGTCAGTGGAAGATGCACTAATGTATGCCCATAAAAACAATCCCGATATGGAATATTATTCCCTGCGGGAAATGGAAAGCGAGAGTGCCGTGTCAAGAGCAAAAGCGTCACGCGGGTTAAAAGCTGATCTTTATGCTGAGTTTGGCCTTTCCCAGACCAACAATATGCTGACCGAATCATACCGAAACCCGCTCGATCAGCAGCTGGTGAGCCTGGGTATCCGCATTCCCATTCTCGACTGGGGTGTGGGAAAGGGGCAGGTTGAAGTGGCCAAAAGCAACCTGGAAAAGGTAAAGATTGATCTGGAACAGGCTCGAACCGATTTCGATGCGAACGTGATAAAGACAGTGAAACAATTTAATCTGCAGCGCGAGAAGGTTACGATCGCACAGAAAACTGCCGTCCGCACCATACGTAGAAACAACGTAGCCTATCGTTTATACCTGCTGGGCAAATCCAGCCTCCTCGACCTGAATGCGGCGATAGAAGAAAAGGATCGCTCACAGCAAGCATATATACGTGAGTTACAAAACTATTGGGGTCTCTATTACGGGATACGCAGTATGACAGGCTATGACTTCGAGACAAACAGTCTCATTATCCCGGAAGAAGATCAATTCAATTGGCATGAATGATAATCAACAAAAGAAGAGAGTAATCCTATTTGATACGTTACCCTGAAGATGGACAACAAAGAAAATAATCACTCATTTCACGAGTCGCGCGACTC
>DAIPMC010000127.1:0-5095 GCA_036768895.1 Prevotella sp.
TGTTATTCCTGATACATTCCGTCGCATTGGCATAAAAATCAATGTTGAAGATGACGATATCGTGATTCCTCAACAAAGGCACTATGCAGTAGACACTTTCCTTGACGGCACAATTCTAACCCTTAGTGATGCACCGTGGCCCGGACTTACGCCTGATCTGCTTTCTGTACTCCTTGTCGTAGCCACTCAAGCACGTGGTACGGTGCTAATCCACCAGAAAATGTTCGAAAGTCGACTGTTTTTTGTAGACAAGCTGATTGATATGGGAGCCCAGATTATTCTATGTGATCCCCACCGAGCTGTCGTTGTCGGTCATGACCGGAAAAAACAACTCAGGGCCGGACGCATGGCAAGTCCTGATATTCGCGCAGGAATAGCCTTGCTGATTGCAGCTATGAATGCCAAAGGTATCAGCCGCATTGATAATATAGAGCAAATAGACCGTGGCTACCAGAACATCGAACAACGGCTAAATGATATAGGTGCTAAGATTACTCGTGTTGTAGAATAGACAGCAACAAATAATCAGACAAACAGAGTATTCATTATGAAAGAAGACGAAGTTTTTTATATTGGGCGATTAGGGAAACATCACGGAGTGAAAGGAGAGATCACATTCTTTTACGAGGATGACGTATTCGACCGTGTCAACACAGATTACGTAGTCCTCAAGATAGAAGGTATCTTCGTACCCTTTTTCATAGAGAGCTACCGCTTTCAGAATGAAGAAATGGCATACATCAAATTTGAAGATATTGATACTCTGGAACAAGCTTGCGAGTTAACAGGTTATAGCGTTTTCTTCCCGAAGAAACTGGCCGAAGCTATCGGAGAGGCACCCTCAAAAGCAGAACTCTCCAATTATCAGTTGATTGACAATCATACCGGCCAATCCATTGGAACGATCAAGGGAATAGACGATTCCACGGCGAATATTCTGTTTAAAGTAGAAACTCCAAAAGGTAAAGACATACTTGTCCCTGCTGCTGAAGATTTTATAAAGAACATTAATCCAGACGAACATACTATCCGCATTAATTTGCCAGATGGGCTTTTGGATCTTTAGAACCAGCATGTTACTGATAGAAAATATTACGCTTTCTGATCTGAAGAATTCTTACATTATGTTTTAAAGCAGCATTTGTATGATTCATAATATCGAATTGAAATGAAAAAACAGCAAATATGTATTCTCGGTTCCACGGGAAATATTGGTAGTCAAGCTTTGGATGTTATCCAGCAACACCCTGATCGCTACGAGGTTTATTGCCTTACCGCCAATCATTCCGTAAAGAAATTGGCAGAGCAAGCACGCCAATTTAATCCCGCTGCTGTAGTCATCGCTACAGAAAGCTATTATGATCAACTCCGGGAGTTACTTGCTGACCGTCCAGATATTAAGATTTATGCAGGAAAGGAAGCGCTGAATGAGATCGTCGAAGCGGATCCTATTGATACCGTATTGGCAGCAATGACCGGATTCGCAGGTCTTGCACCCACCATCCATGCTATCAAGGCTCATAAGAAGATCTGTCTGGCCAATAAAGAGACACTTGTCGTTGCTGGAGAGATGATCTGCAACCTGACAAAAGAATATCATACGTCAATCCTTCCGGTTGACAGTGAACATTCTGCCATTTTTCAAAGTATTGTCGGAGAAGATCACAATCAAATTGACAAGATTCTCCTGACCTGTTCCGGAGGTCCTTTCAGGCTCTATACTCACGACCAACTCAGCCTAGTGACTGCCGCACAAGCCCTAAAGCACCCAACATGGAATATGGGAGAAAAAATCACCATCGATTCAGCCTCTCTGATAAATAAAGGTTTTGAAGTAATGGAAGCGAAATGGCTATTTGGAGTACCTGCTGACCGGATACAAGTTCTTATCCACCCACAAAGCATCATACACAGTGCGGTACAATTTGCTGATGGTGCCATAAAAGCCCAACTTGGAGTACCGGATATGCGACTGCCCATACAATATGCCTTTTCTTTCCCTGAGCGATTACCCCTCAATGGAAAACGACTTGATTTGATTCAAGTTGGCAAACTTGAGTTCTTCGCTCCAGACGTCGAGAAATTCAAATGCCTGGCTTTAGCCTTTGAAGCCATTCAAAAAGGAGGAAACATGCCATGCATCCTCAATGCTGCCAATGAAATCGTAAATACCGGTTTCCGTCATGGCGAATGTACTTTCCTGGAGATGGCAGATATCATAGAAAAGACCATGCAGAGTGTTTCCTTCGACATTCATCCCGATTATAATGGATACATAGAGACTGATGCAGAAGCACGTAAGATCGCCACTGAGATAATGACGCATCGTTCTTGTTCAGCAGAGTCAAAAATCATATAAAATCATAAGATAAAGTAGAATGCCCCTTCTATCCAATTCTGGTAGTTTTGCAAATGTACATAAGGCACAAATGAACCTTTATGGACAGAAACTCAAATTAAGACGATTACAAAAGTAAGAATCTCTAAGAATAAAAGAAAACCTTTTAAAGGATGTATAAAGATATCCTTTTAAGGACAACAATAACAAGTAAATCCTTTTAGAAAACAATGGAAGTATTTTTGATCAGATTGCTCCAGTTCATGCTATCAATCTCTCTCCTGGTTCTACTTCACGAACTTGGTCACTTTACTGCTGCCAAGATCTTTGGTGTTAGAGTACTAAAATTCTATCTTTTCTTCGATCCTTGGTTTCATCTCTTTGAGTTCAAGCCTAAGAACAGTGAGACCACCTATGGAATAGGTTGGCTGCCACTTGGCGGATACACGGAAATAGCAGGGATGGTCGATGAAAGTTTCGATACCGAACAGTTGCATAAACCGGCCCAACCATGGGAGTTCCGGAGTAAACCTGCATGGCAGCGTCTCATCATCATGGTTGCAGGCGTATTTATCAATTTTATATTAGCTCTATTCATCTATTCGATGATTATGTTTTACTGGGGAGACACCTATATCGCATCGAAAGATATGACATACGGATTCCAGTTCAACAAAGAAGCAAAGTCGTATGGGTTTAAAGACCATGATATTCTTTTGAGTACAGATCTTGGAACCTTCAAGGATTTCAATGCCGACCTATATCGTAATCTCAGTAAGGCAAAAATATGCTATGTTTTGCGCCAAGGGCATAAAGTCAAGATTGCTCTCCCCGGAGAAATGAATATGCTGGAGATGCTCAAAGCGTCCCCACAGTTTGTCCGCCCCTATTATCCCGCAAAAATAGATAGTGTAGCCAAGGGTGTTCCCGCTGAAAAGATAGGGATGAAAAAAGGCGATGAGATTTTAGCTATTAACGGGAAAAAAGTAGAGACGACCTTCGACGTAACAGATATCCTAAAGGCAAAAAGTCAAGATGTCAACAAAGGTATGTCTCACCAAGACAGCGTCAATATACTTACAGTCCCTATTGTCTTCCGCCATGCTGGCAGCACAAAGTCCGACACCACACAAGTTTTGCTTACAGGAAATGCAAAATTAGGTGTAATCTTTGCTTCACCGGCAATCAACAAGTATAAAGAAACACATATCTCCTATCATTTCTTTGCCAGTTTTCCTGCCGGTATAAAATACGGGTGGGACGTATTAAAAGGTTATGTAGGCGACATGAAATATGTCTTTACTGCTGATGGGGTGAAAAGTCTCGGCGGTTTCGGTGCTATAGGGAGTCTGTTTCCTCCGACATGGAACTGGTATATGTTCTGGAAGATGACCGCGTTTCTAAGTATCATTTTAGCTTTCATGAACATTTTACCAATTCCTGCACTTGATGGCGGGCATGTCCTCTTCCTACTCTATGAAATGGTTACTCATCGCAAGCCAAGTGAAAAATTCCTGGTCAGGGCAGAAGCAATAGGAATCGGAATATTATTATTATTACTGATCGTGGCCAATTTGAATGATGTGCTGCGATGGCTGGGAATCATGTGAACAAACGGATTGAGGGCTACATGACTTTCCAAATAAGTGATATGCAATGCTAAACTTGAAAAAGGGAAAAAACATATATCATTAATAACGAAGAGAGTTATTATACCACAGACATGTAAAACGAGCAAAGTCAAGGGTTTTTCGCCAAACAAGAAGCGAAACACCCTTGACCTATTTTTTTACCGACCTATTCTGAATAAACCTTACGAACATCCATCAACCAACGTTACTCATATTTGAAATATTCAACCAATATTTAAGATTATGCCATACGCAACCACATGCCGGCTAAACGGCACAATAGCATTACAAATATAAATCACACTTTATTCTGAAGGATAATAGGTAATGCCTTTCCCCTGAATGTTCTTGATACAGGCAATTTGTACTTCCCTATACCAACCATATTCCCTTCAACAAAAGACACCTTTTCAAGATTTATAATAAACGATTTATGTATTTGCAAGAATATATCATCCGGTATCTTCTCTAAAATCGTTTTTATAGTAACATGAGCCATGATCTTACTCATTTCCGTATGAATTGCGACATAGTTTTCCACTCCCTCGATAAATAAGATATCATTAAAGAACACTTTCTCAAGTTTCTGATTCGTCCTAACGTAAAAATAGTCTATCTTCCTAGTTGGATTTTTCTGTCTAATAATAACATCATAAGCTTTGTTAACAGCCTTCAAGAATCGTTCAAAAGGAATGGGCTTAAGTAAGTAATCTATTACATCCAGATCATACCCTTTTATTGCATATTGTTCATAAGCAGTAGTCATAATAACCTTAGGAGGATTAGAAAGGCCTGAAAGGAATTCTATGCCTGACATATATGGCATTTCTATGTCAAGGAAAAGCAAGTCTACAGGTTTAGACTTCAATACTTCATTAAGTTGCAGAGCATCTTCGCATTCAGCAACGACTTCCAGGAAATCCACTTTGCCAATATAACCCATGAGTCCTTCACGAGCTATAGGCTCATCATCTGTTACGACACACTTCAGAGTCATCTTACAATTTAATCTTTAATTCGGCAACAAACGTATCACCAGATTTATTCGTTATTAACTTATATCTCTCAGGGTACATATTCCGGACTATACCCACCCACTTATCCGGGTTTAATGTAGCTTCTTAAA
>DAIPMC010000019.1:0-29988 GCA_036768895.1 Prevotella sp.
ACTCACTTTTATTTGTTAAATAAATCAATTCTTTTTACTTCCGAAACTTGAGTTATTAATATAATCTCTGACAGAATATGAAATATATGAACTCGATCCCAATCCTTTTATAAAAATAAAATAGGTTAAAACCGTAAAAGCGATACCTCCGAAAACAGCTATAAGATATTTCAAGTGCTTCTTATAGCTAAACGTAAAAAACACCCGCGTTAACCACATCACAACAGAACCAAAAAAGAAAGCTACCACAACAGATAAAAAAATGGCAATGATCATACTCAAGGCCTTACTGGAATTAAGCAGTACGCCGTATGAAAGTGAACTATTCTGAGCCATTTTTACGGTTGCAAGGGCAAAGGTTCCGCCTAAAAGTTCAAATATCATTGACACCGTTGTGGAAGTCGGAAAACCTAACGTATTAAAGACCGTCAGAACCATAACATCTGTCACCATCATAGCAAGAAAAATCGTCATCACTTCATCAAAAGAATAATGATCAGGCATCATTACTCCATGTCTTGCTACATCCATCATTCCTGATGACATAAACGCTCCCAGAATAACACCAAATGAGGCCGTCAAAAGAATAGTACGAAACCTCGCTACTCGTGCACCCACAGCTGGCTGAAGGAAATTAACAGCATCATTGCTCACACCTGCAAGAAGATCAAACACTGCCAGACACAGTAGGAAAATCAAGATGCATAGATAAAGAATACTCATAATCGTTCTTTTAGGGGCCAAAGGTATGTCATGAATGTTACAAAAAGTTTAAGTACAAGTTACAATCATGTTACAATCATATTACAACCAGATATAAAAAAGATAAGAAAAGACAGTATGACAAGAAACACAAATTGGGCTCCAAAAGGAGCATCATAAATTCAAATTAAATAAAAGAGATTGTTTGACAGCAATAAAAAGCTTATCAATAAATGGCAGCAATTAAAGCCATTCATATTTTAGAATATACAGAATCATATTAACAATGATTTTGAATATAAATAGATAAAGAGAATTTAATGACTAAAATCTTCAGGAATAGTATCCTTCCATTGTGAAAAAGGATATTTGAGCAGATGAGAATTATAGAAGCGTTCGTCACCGGTCACTTCGTCACCGATAAAATCAGGTTTTGAGTAAGGTTCATTCTCGGAACCTAATTCTACCTCTGCCATAACAAGTCCTTGATTATCCCCATAGAACTCATCTACTTCGAAAATATGGTGGTCAAATGGTATTAAATAACGCCGCTTATCAATAATTCCACCCGTACAAAGGATCATCAAATGCTCGGCTTCATTAAGAGTGATCTCTTTCTCAAATTCATACCGAGTCATTCCATGATTCACAGATTTTCCTTTAATAGTAAGGTATGCCTTCTCATCACGTATTCGAATACGTACAGTAGCCCCTTCCGCAGGAATATACCCCTGTCTGATATGACTACTTGAAGTTGCAGCTAGCCTATAAGCTTCACCTCTTTTGACCAGAAATTTTCTTTCTATCTCCAGTCCACTCATCAGTGATTCGAAAAAGTGATAATCATAAAAATAATGGCCAGTATAATCAGGCCACCGAAAATAAGATATACTACCAACTTACCTTTATCTTCTTCTTTCCTCTCATAGGCTTCATGTTTAGCCCTTCTCAATGCTTTATTACTACTCATAGCCTTATATTATTTAGGTAATTATTATTTTAAAACATATCAGTTTTCTTCTATAACATGAAATTCCATTAGATAAGCCTTGATAAAACCATCAATTTTACCGTCCATGACAGAATCCACATCTGAAGTTTGAAAACCAGTCCGATGATCTTTCACTCTACGGTCATCAAAAACATAACTACGGATTTGACTTCCCCACTCTATCTTCTTCTTTCCGGCTTCTATCTTAGCTTTCGCCGCCATCTGCTTTTTCATTGCCCGGTCATACAATTGACTCTTTAGAAGAAGCATAGCTTTGGCCCGGTTTTTAGGCTGATCCCGAGTTTCGGTATTCTCTATCAGTATCTCTTCTTTCTCTCCCGTATCAGGATCTTCATACTGGTATCTCAGTCGAACGCCTGATTCAACTTTGTTGACATTCTGACCTCCTGCACCACTGGATCTGAACGTATCCCAAGAAACTTTAGCTGGATCAACATAGACCTCAATGGTATCATCTACCAAAGGTGAGACAAATACAGAAGCAAAACTCGTCATTCGCTTACCTTGAGCATTGTAGGGAGAAACTCGTACCAAACGATGTACACCATTTTCGCTCTTCAGATAACCATAAGCAAACTCACCCTCAATAGTCATTTCTACACTTTTGATGCCAGCCTCATCACCATCAAGGATATTAGTAACTTTCACTTTATAGCCATGAGCCTCACTCCATCGCATATACATTCGCATAAGCATGGAGGCCCAATCCTGACTTTCTGTCCCGCCTGCTCCAGAATTGATCTTCATCACAGCGCTCATCGGATCTTCTTTCTGGCGCAACATATTCTTCAATTCCAACGCTTCAATATCTTTGATAGCTTTGGCATAATCAGCTTCAACTTCCTCTTCGGTAACCATCTCTTCCTTGTAGAAATCGCAAGCCAATTTTAATTCATCAGCATCTTGACGTACTTCCTCATAATCTTTCAGCCATTTTTCTATGCCTTTGACTTTAATCATTTGAGTCTGTGCACGTTTAGGATCATTCCAAAAATCCGGAGCCTGTGTTCTCAATTGTTCCTCTTCAAATTCTACTTTCTTGTGGTCTATATTCAGATAACGGTGCAACGCATCTGTGCGCTCTTGAACATCTTTCAGTTGATCAGCTGTAATCATTTATTTTTCCTCAAATCCTTTTTCTACTTATTATTGCTCAACATTGCTGTCCTTGACTTATCCAGCCTATCAGCAAGACTCAGCATTCATCGTACATTTTATCAATAATCACTTTGTAATTTCTGGCAATCACGGATCTTTTCAACTTCAACGTACTTGTTAATTCTCCAGACTCTTCCGAGAAATGATGGGCTAAAAGTGTAAAATGCTTGATTTGCTGATAAGGAGCTAACGTCTGTTGAAGTGTTGAAATACGCTCCATCATCATATCATTAAAAAGTTGATTGGCGCATAACTCTTCTCGAGAACCAAATTGAATATTATGGCTACGAGCCCATTCCTCTGCTATCCTAAACTCTGGTACAATCAGTGCTGAAACAAATTTCCGCTGATCTGCAATAACAGCCACCTGGTCAATAAATCTATCTACCAACAGTATTGCCTCAATTTGCTGCGGAGCGACATACTTACCATTACTGGTTTTAAAAAGATCCTTGATACGTTCCCGCAAATAGAGTTCACCGTTTCTCATATATCCGGCATCACCGGTATGGAAGAAACCTTCCTGATCAAAAGCTATGGCATTAATATTATCACGCTTATAATAGCCTCTGGTAATTGTCGGTCCTTTCAAAAGGATTTCGTTATCCGCTCCGATCTTGATTTGGATACCCTTAATGGGACGGCCAACAGAACCAATCGAAAAAGGCTTGCCCTTAAAATCACAAGAAACAGTAGCCATACTTTCTGTAAGTCCATATCCTACTATCATAAAGAGGCCTATAGCATGAATAAATCCTTCTACCTCAGGGGAAACGTATGCGCCTGCAGTCGGAAATATATTCGGATGAATCAGCCCCAACTGTTTACGAACAAGACTCAGAATCGTTCTGTCGACTACTTTATACTGCAATTCCAAAGCTATAGGCACATGCTTTCCTTTGCTTTTGTAAGATATATTTCGCTTATGTCCTATCAACAAGGCATATCGAAAGGCTTTCCTTTGTAAAGAAGAAGAATGTTCCATTCTGTCCTTTACAGCTATATAGACTTTCTCCCAGAAACGAGGTACAGAGCACATACAGGTCGGATGTGTCTCCTTCATGGATTCTTGTATCTCTTTAGGATATGTATTAATAATCATCTGAGCTCCCTCGGTCAAGCACAGATAAGTCCAGGCTCGTTCAAAAATATGAGTAAACGGCAGGAAATTAATGACACGATCCTTTTCCCTTATAGGTACGCAAGCATCATTCGCTTTGAAAGCCGCATCATACTGGCTATAGGTCAATATCACGCCTTTACTATCTCCTGTTGTTCCACTCGTATAGAGAATATCACAGATATCATCCATACTGGCTTGAGTCCAAAGTACTTCTACTTCTGACTGACGTGGCAGATTCTCACCTAATTTTATAAAATCATCAAAATAAAGTGCATTTGGATCATGAGTAGAAACCCTTACACTACGGTCATAAATGATAATACGTTCCAAGGAAGGACAAAGAGCAAAGACACGATGAGCCTTATTGTACTGTTCCTGCTCACCTACAAAGATAAAGCGTACTTGGGCATCATTGATAATATACTGAATCTGCTGTTCACTACTTGTAGCATAAAAAGGGATTGTCACTACCCGTACACCGTATGCCCCGAAATTAGTATAAAGATATTGAGCACAATTCTGTGAAAATATTGCAATATTCTCCTGAGATTTTACACCAAGATTCAATAAAGCATTGCTGACTTGCTTAACTCTATGGGAAAACCCATTCCAGGAAACGGATTCCCATTTCAGGCTTCCAAAATTCCGAAAAGTTAGCGCAGGTTTATCACCATACTTCTTGGCCTGTTTATGGATCAGCACCGAAAGATGACATCTTGTTTGCATATTCGTCTATTCTTTATACATGCAAAGATAAAGTAAATCACTAAGAACACAAAATAAAATACTCCTTTTTTCTCGATTCTTCACAGTTTACTGAGACTCTTTCATTCTTTTTCTTAACTTTGTAGAATGAAAATTATAATTATACCATTTATAAATAGGATTAGTATACAACATTCTTACATATCATTAAGAATGGGCTTATCTCATGTTTCCGTACCATCTTCATAAGCTGATGATTTTTCTCCAGAATAAACGGAAAAAGGTCGTAATCTATTATTTGAAATAAGTGATTTTCATCTTTAACCTCCAAGAAAATGAATACAGGAAAATATACAGAAGAAGCTTTGGAACTTCTTAAGAAGTTGATTTCAACACCGTCCATCAGCAAGAATGAAAACCAGGCTGCCGATATTATTGAAGAAAAACTCCGCGAATATGGCTTTATCACTCATCGTAAGATAAATAACGTATGGGGTTGTAACTCCGAGTGGAAGGAACAGTATCCGACCCTTCTTCTCAATGCTCATATTGATACGGTCAAACCTGTCAATTCATGGACAAGGCAACCATTCAAGCCAACAATGGAAGGAAATCGACTTTATGGTCTGGGGGCAAATGACTGTGGCGGTGGACTAACATCTTTATTGCAAGTATTCCGAATACTAACTGCAAAACCGCAGAAATACAATCTTGTTTATTTGGCATCCGCAGAAGAAGAAATCTCTGGGGAAAAAGGAATCAGCTATGTTCTTCCTCTTTTGCCTAAAATCGATTTGGCTATTGTCGGTGAGCCCACTGGCATGCAACCCGCAATAGCAGAGAAGGGACTAATGGTACTTGATATTATTGCTCATGGAAAAAGCGGGCATGCGGCCAGAGATGAAGGAGTAAATGCTATCTACAAAATCCTAGATGATCTGGTTTGGCTACGCAACTATCACTTCCAGAAAGTCAGTCCTTTCCTCGGGCCAACAAAAATGAGCGTTACAGTACTCCATGCAGGTACACAACATAATATTATCCCAGATCTCTGCACTGCACTTGTGGATGTACGAACGAATGAATTTTATAATAATGAAGAAGTATATCACTTCATAGCAGAACATATTAAAAGCGAATGCAAGGCGCATTCTTTCCGATTAAAGTCTTCTGGAATTGCTCCAGAACATCCCATCGTCAAAAGGTGCATCGCTTTAGGGATGAAACCTTTCGGATCTCCAACTCTCAGTGACCAGGCTCTTATGAATTTTCCATCTCTTAAACTTGGTCCAGGTCAATCATCACGCAGTCATTCCGCTGATGAATTTATTCTGACCGATGAGATATCTACAGCAATCAGCACATACGTCAAACTCCTGGATCAAACAGAATTCTAAAGCAGTATTGGAAAACAATCTTCGATCATCTTAGCAGGTATCACCTTTCTAACCAAACTTCCGGATTTAACTTAGCTGTTTCCCTGCGTAACTGAAATTGAAGGATATGATCTGGGCAAACAGCACCTAACAATTGGCGCGTATGTACTTTCTGTCCCTTATGAACCGACACAGACTTCAGATTACAATATACAGAAATATACGCACCGTGACGTATCATAACAACCATTGAACCACCGTAACTGAATACATAGCTTACCTCACCATCATAGATAGAACGAGCCATAGCTCCTGGCCCTCCCAAAATATTAATTCCTTTATTATCAAGAGTAACCCCTTTCAGCCCAGCCACATTATATTCCCCAAAGTGGCTTACGATATGATAATTCCCTGTAATTGGCATAGGTAAGCGTCCTCTGTTTGCTTCAAAGCCACTACTCATCATACGGTCAACCGCCGTCAAGTCAAGGGTATTCTGCTCCTGCTGTTTTGCTACCGCAATTTCCTTTTTGTTTCTTTCAGCATCAGCTTGAGCTTTACGCTCAGCAGCCTCACGGTCAGCTTCTGCCTCTCTGGCTGCTTGGTCAGCTTCTGCCTTACGGGCAGTTGCAGCAGCTTGAGCTTGTCGAGCCTCTTCCGCCTTACGAGCAGCAACAATAGTCTGAGCTTTCTTTGTAGCTTCAGTTTGAGCCTGACGGGCGGCGGCGGCCTCCTCGGTAGCTTTCTGGCGAGCTTCTTCTGCAGCCCGGGCTGCTGCTTTCAATTGAGCTTCACGAGCCTTCGCCTGAGCTACCCTCTGCGCATTTGCAGCGGCGGCTGCAGCGGCTGCTGCGCGCTTCTGAGCCAGCATCTGTACCCGTTTTTTCGCTACTTCTGCTGACTTCCTTCGTGCTTCTGCAGCGGCAGCGGCACGCTCGTGAGCCACTTCCTGAGCCACTAAACGATCAATCTGAGCATTCAAAGCAGCATTCTTTTTATGTTGCTCGGCGATAATTTCTTGAATTGTTTTCTGCTGATCTTTCAGACTTTCGACTACCTGTTGCTGTTGTCCATGTTTTACCTGAAGATTATTCTTTTCAATTTTACCTTTATATAATAAAACATTCTTATGCCCCTTGACATTCACCAACTGATGATGTTTACGATTTACTTCTAATTGTTTAGCTTCCACTATCCTGCCCTGTGCCTTCTGATAAGCAGAATACTGCCGGATAAATTGTAAACGACGGTACATCTGGGCAAAATTTTTGGCACTGAAAATAAACATCAATTTATCCTGCACACTATGATGACGGGACATATAGCGCATACTCCTGATATACTTGGCCTTACGATCCTGAAGTTGTTGCTCAAGTGTTCTCAGTTGTCCTTTCAAGATGCCGATATTACCATTAATATGATTGATATCTTTCTGAATACCATCTATTTTCTGCTGGCTCTGGTCAATTTCACCATTGATGAGCATCAGATTCTGTAATCGTTGATGCACGGCATTCCGATTAGCTCGTAAAGCAGCCTCTTGTTGGCGGATCTTTCTTTGAATAGCAGCACGTTGTCGTTGCAGACTATGTATAGACGATTGGGAAGCATTTGCTTTCCGTCTGACCTTATTGTTTTTCTTAGACTGTTTCTGAATAGCCTCGCTCTTTGGAGTTCTATTATGTTTAGTCAATCTCTTAGAGACAACTGTTGTTTTCGCATTTGTTTTCTGATGCCGATTCTGGGTAAAAGAACATAAAGGAAACGACAAAACCAATAATATCAACAACAATCTTCTCATTACAACTCGATAATTTTAAATAACATTCAGTTTCAAAAGGTATTTTTTCAGAGTCCTCTTTACATATTCATGATCTTATCCAAAACCTCATCTGCAGAAACCTGCTTGTATCGATCCGGAATCTGAGTCCGAGATTCCCACTTGTCAGTAGTAGTGACCTCGTCCATTTCAATATTCATCTTTACAGTATGGATCTTCTGGGTAGCATTTGTATTAATGGTATAGTCTTGGGTTGCCGGAAACCATTTTACTCCAACATTTTGAAAGTTACTATAAATCACATTCAGGCCTGTCGTACAATTCTGACTGCCGGTATAGTTGATATTTACCTCATTGATTCTACCCGTTACCCTATCTGCCATCCAATGATAATCCATATTACCACGTTTATAAATAACGGGTAAGTTTTGAGAGGTTGCACTTAGATCTACATCAAACTTTTTCAAATCGGATTCTGCAACATTTTGATTACCTGGCAACAAGAGTTGGTTCCAGAATAAAGCTTGAAGAGAATAAAAAGAAATCCCCTGCTTTTTCAGGAAAGGCACCTGACTATAACTTGCCTTCACATATTTTTTATGATAACGATCCATTATCAAGACAGAATCCGGATAGAAATCAATCCGTGCAACCTCTGTTCCAACAAGAGGTACGCACAATTGCAAACGGATAACTTGATCTTTTCGCATACGCAAATAACCAGGCAAAGTAATATCCTTATCTTCAGACTTAATATTAAAAGTCATACGTCCGACAATATTACTGGCATATACCCGATTATCAGATACTTTCTGGACGAATGTCAGTTTCTTGATAGCTAAAGCCGGATCTATATTCTGATTCAGCCGGTCAGCGCCACCATCAACAGTTTTTATTTTTTTAGCCTTTAGACTTGAGGGACGCACGCCGTTACTTCCATAAGAAGAGAGTGTCATCAGCAAACATAATGCTAATGCACTAATGAATATGTTTTTTTTCATCTATATCCTTTATATACTTTCTCAATTTTATCTTACGCTGTAGACTTTTACTTTTATTACCCATCTTCAATGATTGTTTCCAATACATCTCAGCCTTATCCAAATCACCTGATAGTGCATAAATATCCCCTGCGTGTTCCGGAATAACGTAACTGGTAGAAACAGAATCCATATTAGTCATCGCTTGGTCAATATAGATTCTGGCTTCTGAATACCGTTTATCCAGAAACAGAATATAAGCGTATGTATCTAAATAAGTAGAATTCTTCGGTTCCGCCTTCACTGTTTTATAACTCATCTCTTCCGCCTTCTTTAGATTCAGATTTTGCAAGCTTAAATAATAAGCATAATTATTTAAACATAGCACATTATCCGGTTTCCATTGCAAACAGCTGTCATAAGCAGCAAAAGCCTCTTTATAACGTTCTTTCGCATTAAGTATATCTCCCATAATAGCATAGACGTCAGAAACCATATCTGAATTACTTTGAGAATTAATTTGGGAAACTCCTCTTCGAAAATCCTCCAAAGCCGCATTATCATCCTTCTTCTGATAATGAGCCAGACCGTCAAAATAATAGAACGCTAATTCATCAGGGTTATATTCACGGGCAGGCTTGCACATCGCAATAACACCATCATAGTCTTTCTTGTTCCAAAGGTTTTGGATAACATTGATACGAGCAGAAGCATCATCCGGAGCAATCTCCAGTACCTTCTTAAAAGCTTCGGTAACCTGATCTTCTGGCATTTTCTTAATACTCATGTATGCAGCCTTCAGCTGCGCAATGGTAGCATCCTTCTGAGGATAAGCCAGAATACTATCCATAAGAGCTAGAACTTTTGTAGAATCACCTCCATCTTGTTCATTCTTTTGGATAAAAGCACGCAACAGCAAGTTCTTCGTTTCAGACGGTGTATTGTTACTCCGCAAGAGACGATTGAGATATACTTGAGCCAGCGTATCTTGATGGGTAGCGGTATAATAATCGTACAAAGAAGTCTGAGCCAAGTTGTTATTCGGTTCATCCTTCAGAACGTCTATGAAAAGATTATAAGCCTCTTTTGCCCGATTATTCTGCATCAGCCAATTGCCTAGCATCGTCTTATAATTTACATCATTAGGATGATGTATCACTAGTGATTTCAACTCGAGATAAGCCTGTTTCTTGTCATCCATCTGATCATAGACTCTCATCTTTGCAAGAGTAAGACGCTCAGAGGTACCTTCTTCTAGCTCAAGGCGACGGATAACATCAAGCATTTTTTTGTAATCTTTCTGCTGATGATAGAGTTGGGAAAGAACATCAAGGGCATCTGTATCTGTATGATTATGGGACCAAAGATTTTCGTACGTCTGAATGGCTTTGGTATAATTCTGAGTTCCGATATAATATTCTCCCAGCCTTTCCAAATAAGTATCACTTTCCGGATTCAACCTCGCGGCTTTCTCAAGACATACAAGCCCCAGAGAATCATTTTTCATCGCAGAATAATAAGAAGCCAGTTCGAAATAAGCTTCTGAAGCCTGAGGATTGATGGACAAAGCATGCTGCAACAAGTCAAAAGCTGCATCATAATGTCCTGCTGATTGTTGACGGGCTGCCTCGATATAAAAATATTCAAAACGAAGCCCGTCGTTCCGGGAAAGTTTTGATGTAACCACCGGAACCGGTTTCAGTTGTTTATCCTTACGAGGAAAAGCCTGTAATGTTCCACACATGACAAGCATAGTCACAACAAGGAAACTATATTTTATTTTCATTCAAAATCACCCTATTGGTTAAAGAAATCCTTACAACACTCCGGTATGACCATAACCCCCTGCCCCTCTTTCAGTCTGATCCAGATTTTCCACTTCAGCAAAACGAACCTGCTCATAACGTGCTATAACCATCTGGGCGATACGTTCTCCCTCATGAATCACAAAATCCTCATGCGAGAAATTGACCAGCAGCACTTTCAGTTCACCTCGATAATCTGCATCCACCGTCCCCGGACTATTCAGAACTGTAATACCATACTTAAGAGCCAATCCGGAACGAGGGCGGATTTGTGCCTCAGTTCCTGCAGGAAGAGCGATGAACAATCCTGTAGGAATCAACTGGCGCTCGAAAGGATGGAGAATTATTGGAGCATCTATATCCGCACGTAGATCCATGCCAGCACTCAACGCAGTTGCATATTCTGGCAGTGGCTGATGCCCTTTATTCACTATTCTAATATCTATCATACCTTTTATAAGCCTATTTTAATTGCAAAATTACAGAATTCCCTCCATATAACTGCATATTTCAAATGAAAAAGCCAACTTTTATCGAATTTTTACATTACTTTTGCGACATGGAGTGGACACAACTAATTTCTAATAAACGACTTGGGCAAGAGCACAAGCATGCAAAACGTCATGATGATCGATCAGAATTCAAACGCGATTACGACCGCCTGATCTATTCAGCACCTTTTCGAAGGTTGCAGAACAAAACACAAGTATTTCCTTTACCAGGCTCCGTATTCGTACACAATCGATTGACACATAGTCTGGAGGTATCCAGCCTGGGACAGTCACTCGGGAATGATGTATGCCAGCAATTGAAAAAAAGACATCCGGAACTTATAGGTACGCTTTTTGAAGAAATTGGGACAATCGTCTCAGCAGCTTGTCTGGCACATGATATGGGTAATCCGCCATTCGGACATTCAGGAGAAAAAGCTATTCAGACTTTTTTCACAGAAAATAACGGTAAAGAACTTCAATCGGAATTAAGTTCTGCTTTCTGGCAAGACATCACACATTTTGAAGGAAATGCCAATGCCTTTCGCCTTCTCACACATCGATTCATTGGCCGGCGTCCCGGTGGTTTCGACATGACCTATACCATGCTGGCCAGTATCGTCAAGTATCCCTATGAAAGCGAGTTTGCCGGTCAGCACGGAAAATTCGGATTTTTCTCTTCTGAAAAAGAAACTTATCAAAAAATTGCTAACGAACTCGGAATCATCTGTAAATCCAGTCAAGGCCAGCCACTCCGTTTTGTTCGTCACCCTCTCGTCTATCTTGTGGAAGCAGCCGATGACATCTGTTATGAGATTATGGACATAGAAGACTCGCACAAGCTGAAAATTCTTTCCTACGAAGAAACACGTGACCTACTGTTGAATTTCTTCGACTGCAAAACTCAGGAACATATCCTCCAAAGGATAAAAGAGGAAGGAGTTACAGATGAAAACGAACAGGTAGTTTATTTGAGGGCGTGTGTCATCGGAGTTCTGGAAAAAGCTTGTGTTGACACTTTTATAGATCATGAGGAAGAACTTCTTTCCGGCACATTCTCCGGCAGTCTGATTGAAAATATAGCTGAGCCACAACGAAAAGCCTATCAGTATTGTCGGAAGATCTCTTACCAGAAGATTTATCATAGCAAGCCCGTATTGGATGTCGAACTTTCCGGTTATAAGATTATGGAAACACTTATGTACATTTTCATAGGAGCCGCAATCAATCCTGATAAATTTTACTCACAGCAACTCATTAGAAGAGTAAGCAGCCAATATGATATCAACAGCCCGGAAGAAGAAAAACGCATCATGGCTGTTCTGGATTATATCAGTGGTATGACTGATATATATGCACTTGATCTCTACCAAAAAGCAAACGGCATTAGTTTACCGATTGTTTAATTTGAAGAATATTGATAAATATAACGCTCAAGAACTTGCACGTATAAAACAAAATTTATATATTTGCCAATGTGTTTTTATAGTATTAGATTAAATTTGGTGGCTCTCCTTTTGCAAGCTATCGTGAGACAGGTTGCAAAAAGATCCACCCTTATTCTCTAGGGTTTTCAAACAAAATTCCCATTTTTCTAAAACCAAGAAAAGCAAAGCGAGTGTTAAACTTTGCTTTTTTGACTAATTAAAAGTATTGACGGCGAAGAAGGACGAACCCTCTACGACCTAAATATTACATTAGGCGATCCAATGCCTGCCGGTAATTCTGCCAATACGTAATCTTGTCTTGGACTTTCTGTTTGTCAATAAAACGATTCAGACGGGAATCCGAAAGTTGAGTACTAAGCAAAAAGATATAATGATCTACCAGATGAGCCTTTTCCCGAACGGTTTTCTTTTTAGGATAACCTCGCTTTGCTGTCTCCTGTTCCCAAACCTGAGCATTTTCATTGATTTTACGACCGGTTGCCTGCAAATCAGAAATAAATTGATCCCGATAGGCTTTCTCCTCAGGCGTCATTTTCGCTGCTGATTCCAATTCAGAAGCACTGACAGTAGCCTTATAAGAATTGATGGTATCCTGTTGCAGAGCATTAACACGCTCATACGTTGATTGCGCTGAAACGCTTAAAGAAAAAGCAAACAACACAAAGAAAACTAACTTAATTTTACTCATAATATATTCCTCCTATAATAGTTAACTTTTACTTGCCCAACTTTAAGGTTAATTCAAGATTCTCAACTTTCTAAATTATTTTTCCTTATGAAGAAAGAACATTGAATTCCGCCCCTTTGAAAGATCTAAAGCTTCTGGATGCTCTTTAATATAACTATTAATATGACGTACCCGCTTCTCCTGAAGGATCTCATTTACTGCAATAAGGATACCCGTTTCTTCCACTTCTCCAAACTCATGATTAATGGCAGTCCCAAAAACCTTCATTGTAGGACTCAATCCCATATAAGCATTCACAAGTGGGGGAATATTATAGCCTAGTTCACGAACAGTATGGTTAAGATTGCGATAGTCCTCCTTGAAATCATCTGCCGTTAAAACGGCTTTCAACTCACTCTCGGGAGTCACTCCCTGCAAAGGAAAATAAGGAACAATCAACTTTTCTTTATCTTCAAAGTGCTTTTTCAAGAAAGATAAGATTAAATCACGGCCTTTTTTACTAAAAGTAGGATACATCGTCATCTTTCCAAAAAAGTATTTTAAATCAGGAATGACAACCGTCAAAGCTCCAAGACCATCCCATAAATTATCAAGAGCAAAGATACTTTTTGTATTCTTTCGCACATTCTGATAATCCAAAGAAACAAAAGAACGACCTAATTCTACCGTACAAGGCATATACTCATCCAAGAATTTCCGGGAAAAGTGGAACATGTGACTTGTAGCCAATTTAGGCTGGCCTTTACTATCTAATTTCCAGTTTTTACCGGAAAGATAACGATAGCCTCCTATAATTTCATCCGATTTTGGATTCCAGACAATCAATTGTTTATAACAATTATCCCCAACATCATATTCATCTATATCCATTGATTTCCCAGTTCCACCACCAGCAGTCCGAAATGCGATTTCCCTCAATCTCCCGATTTCCTTCATGACATGAGGAGAATCATTAGCCGTAATAATATAAATATCATTATGACTCTTATTAGTTGTGCGGAGTTTCTTATCCGGAGTCAATTCGCTTTTGAGTATTTCTCTACTGATCGGTTGAATAATCTGTTCTTCCATTATTGGTTATTATTTAAAGATTTCCCGGAGCTCAAGGAATAAGAGCTTTCAAAATTTATATTTAGAATTTTATGCATATTACCGAAGAATTAAATAGTCAGAGTTGGTACACAACATTTTCAACATATTTTGCCCATTGCTTCGGAGTCTTACTTTTGTCAAAAGTCTGCCAAGGTATCGGTTTCCCTATAGATATACGAAAAGTTTTCCCTACATTCTTATACATTTCATCTACTAAAAACAACATAGCAAAATTAAATCTTAAATGTAAGAAACTGCAAACTTCTGCTATACGGTAGAATTTCTTAGAATTCTGTCCGCTAAAGTGTATGGGTACTACATCTCTATGAGATTCTACACTTTTTGTGATGAATGTCTTCTTCCAAGAAACATCATGAACCCGATTATTGATCTTTCGAGAGCATAGCCCAGCCGGAAACATTAACATGTGACAATTGCTCCGAAAACCTTTTTCAACCATAACAGGGAAGCTACGCCCCTGTGTCCCCACCTTATTGATACCTATACACACAGGTTTCAAGCCCGGCAAGAACAGCAGCAGATCATTGACCAGATAACGAAAGTTACCGTCATAATGATCCCCGATAATCGAACCCAGAGCCACGCCGTCTGCACCACCCAAAGGATGATTTGAAACAAAAGTATATACTTTACCATCATGCTTATCTGGCAAATTCTCTTCACCTTCTATTTTCAAAGTCATACCTAAATAGCGCACACAGGCTTTCAACCATTCTGTACCAGTTTCATTACGGCTTTCCCAAAGGAATCGATTTACCTCATCCAAATGAACAATATGCTTGAGCCAAGATATAAAAAAACGGGGAACATACTTTGCACTCTTTCCCATCTTTTGTTTAATAATCGCTTCTAAATCTATCGTTTTCTCTGTCGCCTCACACATATTCTTCTTTATAAACTAGTACTATGCAAAAGTAGCACTTGTTTTTCAAATACGTAACTTTTTACCCTAAAAAAGTGCTAAAATAATTATCTTTATTCGAATAGATAAACTTCTCATTCGTAAAACATAAGGCACTAATACCTATAAAAAAACTAAAGAACTTTGAAACTGAAAGACATTATCTACCTTATATTGCTTTTCGCCCAACGTATTTCTATTAAGTTTTATAAAATTTGTGGAGGAAAGTGGAGGAATGTGGGGAAATTTATGTAACTTTGAAGCCTGATATCATATAAAGAGGTGAGAATGAGGTTTCTAGGACATATTGAGGCCAAGACCGATAAGAAGGGCAGGGTCTTCTTACCAGCTATCTTCCGCAAGGAAATACAGGTAGCTGGAGAGGAGCATTTGATATTGAGAAAGGATGTTTTTCAACCCTGTCTGGTTCTTTATCCTGAATCTGTGTGGAATCTTCAGCTGGACACATTACGTAACCGGCTCAATCGCTGGAATAAAAAGCACCAGCAGATCTTCCGTATGTTCATTTCTGATGTTGAACTTATCACGCTCGATGGAAATGGGAGATTCCTTATTCCCAAACGCTATTTGAAAATGGCAAACATACAACAGGAAGTTCGCTTTATCGGCATGGATGACACGATTGAAATCTGGTGTCACTCCAATGAAGACGAGCCTTTCATGGATGCCTCGGAGTTCACTAAGGACTTACAGGATATTATGTCAGATGATGAAGACTCAGCAATTAGCACAAACAGGAGTTCAAAGGAACACCCAGAAAATGAGATATCAGCTCCGCTAGTTGGAGAGAAGAAACTCTGATTAAATCAGGGAAAATGTTATTATAGAGGATATTAAAAACAAATTATACAAGTGTCAATTCCATATCATATACCAGTTCTTTTAAAGGAAAGTGTAGACGGCCTTAACATACATACCGATGGAATCTACGTGGATGCCACCTTTGGTGGAGGCGGACATAGTAGTGAAATTCTATCCAGAATCAAAGGAAATGGACATCTCTACAGTTTCGATCAGGATGAAGATGCAGAAACAAATATCCGCAGACTCGGTAAGGTAGATATGGAAAAAGAAGAAAAGTGCTTCACTTTTATTCACTCCAACTTCAAATATCTAAAGAATTGGATGCGCTATTATCGTGTAGAAGGCATTGACGGTCTATTGGCGGATCTGGGGGTTTCCAGCCATCATTTCGATGATCAGAACAGAGGGTTTTCATTCCGCTTCGACAGCCCATTGGATATGAGGATGAATACAAAAGCGGATATGACTGCAGCGGATGTAGTCAACAGCTATGACGAAGAAAAACTGGCCACGATCTTTTACCTCTATGGAGAACTGAAAAATGCACGCAAAATTGCATCCACATTAGTAAAGGCTCGCATTCAGAAACAGATTGTCACAACTCAGGATCTAATAAAGGACGTTGATTTTCTCTTTAGAAAAGATCGGGAGAAAAAAGACATGGCAAAACTTTTTCAAGCTCTTAGAATAGAGGTCAATCACGAAATGACTGTCTTGACTGATATGCTTCTAGCTGCAGAAAAGTTACTGAAACCGGGCGGGCGACTGGTTGTTATCACATACCATTCTCTGGAAGATCGTATTGTAAAGGATATTATGAAATCTGGTAATATCAAAGGACAAATCGAAACAAATTTCTACGGTGCAGTTGATACTCCATTCAAACTGATTAATAACAAAGTTATTGTTCCTGACAAAGAGGAGCAGGAAAGAAATCCAAGGAGTAGAAGTGCTAAACTCAGAATTGCAGAAAAGAAATGAAAGATATTTCAAATATCAACCATAAAAAGAAAGAAGAATCGCACAAGGGAACAACAATCGTTGAGCCATCGGACCAACGACGTTCCTTTGAGAAGGGAACTGCTCCAAATGAAGAAACGGGGAGCAAGACTACAACTTCAGAAGACGTAAACGACGAAAAAACCTTTAAGGAAGCCATTGTTCAAGAAGCGACGGAATATGAAGCTCCACTCTCTTCTAATTTTACGCTAAAGAAAATCCTTGGCGGAGACATCCTCAACGCAAGATTTATCCGCAATCAAATGGGACTTATCCTACTTATCGTTGCCTTCATCATTGTCTATATCTCTAACCGATACGGCATACAGAAGGACCTAATAGAAATCAGTAATCTGCAAACAGAACTTCAAAACGCCAAATATCAGGCACTCTCCAGTAGTAGCCAACTTACGGAAAGAAGCAGAGAAAGTCAAGTGCTGAATCTTTTGAAAAATAATAAGGACAGCGTACTGCATATCGCTAACCAACCCCCTTATATCATCAACGTTCCTGACAAAGATGAATAATTTTGATTCAAAAAAGGTTATGCCACGCTATAGGGCCATTGCTATTCTACTAGCCCTGATAGCCCTTGTCATATTTGGCAAAACCATCTATCTTATGACGGCAAAACATGACTACTGGATGCAAGTAGCAGATCGCGTTAAACGCGATTCTGTATACGTAAAGCCTAATCGTGGCAACATCCTTAGTAGTGATGGTCAACTATTGGCAAGTAGTCTGCCGGAATTCAAGATTTATATGGACTTTGTTGCTTTACATCAGGCAAAGAATGACTCCCTTTGGGATGCAAAGGAAGATTCTATCTGCCTAAAGCTCCATAATATCTTTCCAGAAAAAAGCACCAACTACTTTATACTCCATCTCAATGAGGGTCGCAAAAAAAAGAGCCGCCATTGGCCTATTTGGGATAAGCGAATAGATTATTGTACCTTTACACAAATTGAAAACTTTCCTGTATTTCACTTGCCTCCTGATAAAAGTGGATTTCATTGGGAAGAATTTGATGCACGTAAACGCTCTTATGGATCTCTCGCCAGCCGTACTATTGGAACCATGTTCGGCGCTAAGGATACAGCCCGCTTTGGTTTGGAACTGTCTTATGATTCTATCCTCAGAGGACAAAACGGAATCGTACACCGCCGTAAAGTCCGCAACAGATTCTTAAATATCACCGACACACCGCCTATTGATGGAGCAGATATTGTTACGACTCTTGATGTTAATATGCAAGATATTGCAGAACGGGCTGTCAGAAATGAACTGGAACAAATTAACGGTAATGTGGGTGTAGCAATAGTTATGGAAGTAAAAACCGGTGACATCAAGGCCATCGTTAATTTGGATAAATGCTTTGATGGAAAATACCGTGAGATACACAACCATGCTGTAAGTGACCTGCTGGAACCTGGATCTGTATTTAAACCAGCCAGTATCATGACTGCATTGGACGACGGAGTAGTAGATACGACCTATCGTGTCAACACTGGTGATGGCGTCTGGAACATGTATGGAAGATTGATGAAAGACCACAACTGGCGACGTGGAGGATATGGAATACTGACCTTGCCTCAGACCTTATGGTATAGTTCTAATGTTGGTGTCAGCCGCATAATTGACGATCATTACCGAAACAATCCTGAAAAATTTGTCAGGGGCCTTTATCGTACAGGCATTGCTGACAATCTGGATATTCCTTTGGTTGGAGCCACACCTGCTCGTATACGCATGCCACATAAAAATCATCATGGTCAATATGATAACTGGAGTCGTACGACCCTGCCCTGGATGAGTATAGGATATGAATCACAGGTTCCACCTATATCAGTATTGACCTTTTATAATACCATCGCTAATAATGGTGTTATGATGCGACCAAGATTTGTTCAACGTATAATAAAGGATGGGAAAACGATCATGGAATTTCCACCGGAGGTAATGAGACAGAATATATGCAAAGATAAAACATTACATGAAATACAGACCATTTTAAGGCAGGTGGTTAGTGTTGGACTTGGGAAAAAAGCCGGCTCAAAATCTTTTGAAGTTTCCGGAAAGACCGGTACAGCTCAGATATCTAAAGGAACACGTGGTTATAAAACCGGTGGAACCAATTATCTTTTAAGTTTTGCAGGTTATTTTCCTTCAAATGACCCTAAATATAGTTGTATCGTATGTATTCAAAAATCCGGTCTGCCTGCATCTGGAGGGGGAATGAGTGGCGTTGTTTTCCATAATATTGCAGAAGGTGTTATGGCTCAGAATCTAAAATTGTCAGTAACTATAGCACGTGATTCTGACTCGGTTTTCATTCCGGATGTAAAAGCAGGCAATATTCTGGCAGCTGATTACGTTCTTTCAAATATTGGTATTCCCATCAACTCTGACTGGGATGGAAGTTATGCTGACGGAAATCCTATCTGGGGGAGAGCAAAAGATATTAATAATCGCAAACTCACTCTATATCGTACACCTCTTTATACTAAGTCCCAGATACCTGATGTCATCGGCATGGGAGCAAGAGATGCAGTTTATCTGATAGAAAGCAGAGGCGTAAAGGTCAAGTTGCAAGGTCGTGGAGAAGTTGTCAGACAGAGTCTCCCACCCGGACATAAAATAAAAAAAGGTGAAAGTTGTGATTTATTTTTGGAAAATAAATAAAACGGAATATATTAATCAGGAAAATAAAGAAGCATCATAATCATGAAATTAGCAGAATTATTAAAAAACATTAAGCCGATTCAGATCGTCGGTGATGCCGACATAGAGATTCAAGGCGTTCAGATCGACTCTCGAAAGGTAAAGAACGGGTTCCTCTTCATTGCTGAAAGAGGCACACAAGTAGACGGACACCGCTTTATTCCTAAAGCCATTGCTTCTGGAGCAGTTGCTATTCTTTGCATTGATTTACCTGAAGAAATACCTACTGGAGTAACTTTTATACAAGTTGCAGACACAGAAGATGCAGTAGGCAAAGTAACTACTTTATTTTATGGTGATCCTTCCAGACATTTAACACTGGTAGGCGTCACTGGAACTAACGGCAAAACCACTATAGCAACTTTACTATATCATTTATTCCGGAAGTTCGGCTATAAGTGTGGTCTATTGTCTACTGTTGTCAATTATGTAGACGACAAGCCCTATCCGGCTGACCATACAACTCCAGACCCCATCGAGCTGAATGAGTTACTCAGTGAAATGGTCAAAGCCGGTTGCCAGTATGCTTTTATGGAATGTTCTTCTCACGCCATTCATCAGAAAAGAATTGGCGGGCTGAAATTCAAGGGTGCACTTTTCACCAATCTTACACGTGACCACCTTGATTATCATAAAACTTTTGAAAACTACCGTAATGCCAAAAAGGCTTTCTTTGACGGATTGTCCAAGGATGCTTTCGCTATTACCAATGCTGATGATAAGAACGGTATGGTCATGGTCCAGAACACGAAAGCAAATATCAAGACCTATTCCATCTGTAAGATGGCTGATTTCCGGGCCAGAATCTTGGAATTTCATTTTGAGGGCATGCTCCTGGAGATCAACGGAAAAGAAGTAGCCGTACAGTTTATTGGTAAATTCAACGTCAGTAACCTGCTGGCTGTTTATGGAGCGGCTGTCATGCTGGGCAAGAAACCTGAAGATATCCTTGTCGCTTTGAGTACTCTCCATAGTGTTCGAGGCCGTCTGGAACCTGTTCACTCCCCCCAAGGATTTACAGCTATCGTAGACTATGCCCACACCCCGGATGCTATTGAGAATGTGCTCAATGCCATTCACGAGGTATTGAATGGAAAAGGGAGAGTTATTACCGTATGTGGAGCAGGAGGTAACCGGGATAAAGGGAAACGACCCATAATGGCACAAGAGGCTGTCAGACAAAGTGATCAGGTAATTATCACAACTGATAATCCACGTTTTGAGGAGCCCCAGGATATTATCAACGATATGTTAGCTGGTCTGACTGAACAACAAAAGAAAAAGGTTATCACTATTGTCGATCGAAAAGAAGCGATCAAGACCGCCTGTGCTATGGCTCAAAAAGGCGATGTTCTCCTCATTGCCGGAAAAGGCCATGAGACTTATCAAGATGTCAAGGGCGTAAAGCATCATTTCGATGATCGGGAGATATTGAGAGACATCTTCGATATTCCCAACAAAAAATAAATAAAGAATATCTAACAAAGAAAAAATGTTATACTATCTGTTCAGATTTCTGGATCAGTTTGGAATTTCTGGTTCACGCTTGTGGGGTTATATTTCTTTTAGAGCCCTTTTGGCTTTGATTTTATCATTAGTCATCTCTGCATGGTTTGGAGAGAAATTCATCAAGTTTCTGAAACGTAAACAAATTACAGAAACACAGCGTGATGCCAGCATTGACCCATTTGGCGTTAAAAAAGTGGGTGTTCCGTCTATGGGAGGAATCATCATCATCGTAGCCATCCTGATACCTGTTCTACTCTTGGGGCGTCTGAGAAATATCTACTTACTATTAATGATCATCACTACGATATGGCTGGGATTTCTTGGCGGAATGGATGATTTCATCAAAATATTCAGAAAGAACAAAGAGGGACTGAAAGGAAAATATAAAATTATCGGTCAGTTCAGTATTGGTTTGATCGTAGGGTTGGTCCTCTGGGCTTCTCCAGATGTAAAAATCAATGAGAACCTGGCTATCGAAAAACAAAATGGACAGGAAGTTGTCATCAAACACAGGATGAAAGCAAGGAAGTCTTTGAAAACTACTATCCCATTTGTAAAAGGCCATAATCTTGACTATTCAAGGGTCATGAGTTTTTGTGGGAAACATAAAGTTGCAGCTGGCTGGATTCTCTTTGTCTTGGTTACCATATTTATCGTTACTGCTGTCTCCAACGGAGCAAACCTGAATGACGGTATGGATGGTATGTGCGCAGGCAACTCGGCTGTAATCGGTGTAACTTTAGGAATTCTTGCATACGTAAGTTCTCATATTAACCTGGCTGCCTACCTGAATATCATGTATATACCAGGAACACAGGAACTGGTTGTGTTCTTCTGTGCGTTTGTCGGTGCTCTCATCGGTTTCCTTTGGTATAATGCTTATCCTGCCCAGATTTTCATGGGTGATACAGGCTCTCTCACCATCGGTGGTATCATTGGCGTGGGTGCAGTCCTCATCAAGAAAGAACTGTTGCTGCCTATCCTATGTGGAGTATTTCTTATAGAAAGTCTAAGTGTCATCGTTCAGGTATACTATGCCAAATTAGGCACTCATAGAGGTGTCAAACAACGTATACTGAAGCGTGCCCCACTCCACGATCATTATAGGACACAGGAAAGTCAACTGGACACGAATACCAGCTATATGATCAGGAAGCCAAAAACGGTGTATCATGAGGCAAAAATTACAGTTCGCTTTTGGATCATTTCCATTATTCTTGCGGCTTTAACCATTATCACTTTGAAAATCCGATAAGAAATCAGTAATGTGTGGAGTATTTTAAATGCAACACCAGAGTTGAATGTAAACGGAAACACCTTTGTGAACTTTATAAAGAACTTGTTTAGATATATGTGGAAACTCCATAGAAGTTATATAAATAAATAAACTTTGCAGTTATGGGTAGAATCGTTATATTGGGTGGAGGAGAAAGTGGCAGTGGTGCTGCTGTCCTAGCCAAAAAGGAAGGTTTTGACACTTTTGTCTCTGACAGTGGCAGAATCAAAGATAAATATAAAAAACTCCTGAATGACCATAAAATTGACTGGGAAGAAGGACAAAATTCCAAGGATAAAGTCCTAAATGCCGATGAGGTCATCAAAAGCCCGGGCATCCCAAAAGAAGCACCGATTATACAGATGCTGATGAAGCAAGGGACACATATCATCAGTGAGATAGAATTTGCCGGTCGCTATACTCACTCCAAAATGATTTGTATCACAGGAAGTAATGGCAAGACAACAACAACATCTCTGATTTATCATATTTTCAAGAAAGCAGGATACGACGTCGGACTTGCAGGTAATATCGGTAGAAGTCTGGCACTGCAAGTTGCAGAAGACCCACACGAATATTATATTATCGAACTAAGTAGTTTCCAACTGGACAACATGTATGACTTCCACGTCAACATTGCTATTCTCCTGAATATCACTCCTGACCATCTTGACCGTTATGATTTTAAGTTTGACAACTATGCCTCGGCAAAGATGCGCATTACGCAGAACCAGACTCATAATGACCACTTCATTTATTGGAATGATGACCCGGTTATTGCAAAAGAACTAAGCAAATATGATATCAAAGCCATTCAATGCCCATTTTCAGAGCTCAAGGAAAATGGCTCTATAGGTTATATTGAAGACGGACAGTACCGTCTCGAATACCCTACTCCCTTTAATATGGAGCAGGAAGAATTGAGCCTGACGGGAAAGCATAATATCTACAACAGCCTCGCCGCCGGTCTGGCCTCCAATATCGCTGGAATAAAAAAAGATATCATTCGTAAAAGTCTGAGTGATTTCCCTGGTGTTCCTCACCGTCTGGAAAAAGTTTGCAAGGTAGCTGGAGTACAATATATCAATGACTCCAAAGCCACAAATGTGGATGCTTGCTGGTATGCGCTGGAAAGCATGAAAACCCCTACTATCCTTATTCTCGGAGGGAAAGATAAGGGGAATGACTATCATCATATCATTAACCTGGTCAAACAGAAATGCGTGGGACTGGTCTATCTGGGAAAAGACAACACTAAACTCCATAAGAACTTTGATCAACTCGGTTTACCGGTCCGTGATACACATAGCATGAAAGATTGCGTCCAAGCCTGCTACGAGATGGCCAAGCCAGGTGAAACCGTATTGCTAAGCCCGTGTTGCGCCAGCTTTGATCTGTTTACATGCATGGAAGATCGTGGCGACCAGTTTAAGGCTTTGGTCAGGAGTTTATAAAAGTAAATTGAAAAACGTAAAAGTTTCATGACAACTAACAGTAAAGATTTAACCAAGAATTTAACCAACATCTTCAAAGGTGATAAGGTGATTTGGATGGTATTTTTCTTCCTCTGCTTAATTAGCATTACTGAAGTCTATTCGGCTTCGAGTTCTCTGAGCTACAGAGGAGGTAACTACTGGAGTCCTGTTCTGAAACATGTCGGAACAATCATCATTGGATTGTTTTTTATGGTAGTTACCCTCAACATACCTTGCAAATACTTTAAGATTTTCACACCATTCTTATTAGCTTTCTCTTTTATAACTCTGGTATGGGTACTGCTGGCAGGACATGCTACCAACGGTGCACAACGGTGGATCAACTTTATTGGTATAGAATTTCAACCTTCTGAAGTTGCAAAAGGGACAATGGTCTTGGCCGTAGCACAGATCCTCAGTGCGATGCAGACAGAAAAGGGGGCCGATCGAAGAGCCATGAAGTATATACTGATTGTTTGTGCATTCATCATCCCACTCATCATGATGGAGAACCTTTCTACGGCAGTACTTCTCTCTGCTACTATTCTTTGTATGATGATCTTCGGACGTATCCCTATATCCCAGATTGGAAAATTAGTAGGAGTCATTATGTTGGTCCTGTTTCTTTTCCTAGGATCAATTATGATTATGGGGAAAGCAAATGATACAGCTTCACCCAACAAGACCTTAACAGAAAATGTAGCTGGCAAACAAGGAGATTCAAGTTTCTTCAATCGAATTTTCCATCGTGCAGATACATGGAAATCACGTATCAATGGATTCCTCAATAGCAAAGAAGTACCACCCGATAAGGTAAATCTGGACAAAGATGGTCAGAAGGCATACGCCAATATTGCCATAGCCTCATCAAATGTTATTGGAAAAGGCCCAGGAAATTCTGTTGAAAGGGATTTTCTGTCTCAAGCTTTCTCTGATTTTATATTTGCTATTATCATAGAAGAGATGGGAATAGAAGGTGCTGTTTTTGTTGCACTACTCTACCTGATTCTGATCTTCCGTACAGGCAAGATCGCAAATCGATGCGAACACAATTTCCCAGCATTTCTCGCTATGGGACTGGCTCTGCTCCTTGTCATACAAGCCATATTCAATATGCTTGTAGCTGTAGGGCTGGCGCCAATTACAGGACAGCCCTTACCTTTAATCAGCAAGGGGGGCACTTCTACAGTAATCAATTGCATTTATGTGGGTGTTATATTAAGTATCAGCCGCTTTGCCAAAAAGAAAAACCGTTCCAAAGAAGCAGAATCCACTCACCAGGGATTGGAAACGAACCGTTCAATAACTACAATTTGAGAAAGGAAAACTATGATTATAACAGGCAATATTCAGACTCTATAAAGACGTAGTTTCCTAAACCAATAACATATATTGAAGTGAAAGAAGTTTCTGATTACCTTATAATCTGGAAAATCAAAATGAAACGGCTAAAATCTATTATAATCGCCGGCAGAGGATTGAAATAAATGCGCAAAAATTACCAAAACAATTTTTTTTTGCTTAATTTTGCGAAATAAACGATAGGAAACAATGGACAAAGAACTCAGGATTATCATCAGCGGTGGCGGAACTGGAGGACATATCTTCCCAGCTATATCAATCGCTAATGCGATAAAGATAAAACGCCCCGATGCAAAAATACTCTTTGTAGGAGCACAGGGACGGATGGAAATGCAACGTGTCCCTGCTGCTGGATATGAGATCAAAGGACTTCCTATTTGCGGTTTCGACCGCAAACACTTATTGAAGAACATTATCGTCCTTTTTAAAATATTCAGGAGTCAACAGCTAGCCAAA
The DNA here is from genome assembly GCA_036768895.1 of Prevotella sp. Lineage (GTDB taxonomy): Bacteria > Bacteroidota > Bacteroidia > Bacteroidales > Bacteroidaceae > Prevotella. The sequence continues at coordinate 25,906 of DAIPMC010000019.1, forward strand.
CACATCATCCGCAAATTCAAGCCTATGGTAGCTGTAGGAGTAGGCGGTTATGCCAGTGGCCCAACATTGAATGTATGTGCAGAAAAGGACATACCCTGTTTGATTCAGGAACAAAACTCTTATGCGGGAGTGACGAATAAACTCTTGGCCAAAAAGGCTACAAAAATATGTGTGGCCTATGACGGAATGGAACGGTTCTTCCCTAAGGAGAAGATCATAATGACAGGAAATCCTGTCCGTCAAAATGTACTCAATGTAGACTTAACACAACAAGAAGCCCGAAAGAAATTCGGACTCGATCCGGACAAAAGGACTATTCTGCTTGTAGGTGGAAGCCTCGGCGCAAGAACGATCAACGAAAGTGTGAAAAAGCACCTTGACTTAGTAAAAGGCAATAGTAATATCCAACTTATTTGGCAGACTGGCAAATATTATTTCCAAGAAATGCAGACTGCTGTAAAGGCCTTCGGAGAGCTTGATAATCTGGTCGTTAGCGATTTTATCAGTGATATGGGTGCGGCATATAGAGCAGCTGACTTAGTAATCAGTCGTGCCGGAGCCAGTAGCATCAGCGAATTCTGCCTAATTGGTAAACCGGTTATTCTGATTCCTAGTCCTAACGTGGCAGAAGACCACCAGACTAAAAATGCTATGGCTTTGGTCAATAAGGATGCAGCCGTTTATGTCAAAGATGCTGAAGCATCACAGGTATTGATAAAAGAAGCACTAGAACTGGTACAGAATGACGAAAAACTTCGTTCTCTGAGTGAAAACATCAAAAAGCTGGGATTGAAAGATTCTGCTAACGTGATCGCAGATCAAGCGATCCAACTAGCTTTGGGTAAATAAAAGGATAAAAAAATTACTAAGTATGCTACAATTGTATTAAATTTGTCTCAAGCATACAATAATATTTGCCAAAGGCTGGAAAAGCCATAAGAAATAACGAGGAATAAGTAAAATACAAATAAGAACATGGAACTGAAAGATATTAAAGCTGTATACTTCATAGGTGCCGGGGGCATCGGGATGAGTGCTATCGCACGATTCTTTATCTACAGAGGCCTGGTGGTTGCGGGCTATGACCGAACGCCATCCTCTCTTACCCGTCAGTTGGAAAAAGAAGGTATGCTGATACACTATAATGCTAATACAGACGATATCCCACATGCTTGCAGAGATCCCAAATCTACACTTGTCGTCTATACTCCTGCTATTCCGGCAACACAAGAGCAGTTGGTCTATTTCCGCAAAAACAACTTTGAAGTGCAGAAACGTGCTCAGGTCCTGGGATTATTGACACGTTCCCATAAAGGACTTTGTGTTGCAGGTACTCATGGTAAGACTACGACTTCTACTATGTGCGCTCATATTATGCATCAGAGTCATATAGATTGTAATGCTTTTCTTGGAGGAATCTCCAAAAATTATGGTACAAATTATATCCTTTCTGATAAAAGTGATTTTGTAGTCATCGAGGCTGATGAATTTGATCGCTCTTTCCATTGGTTGCGTCCCTGGATGAGTGTCATCACTGCTACTGACCCAGACCATTTGGACATCTATGGCACGAAAAAGGCTTATCTCGAAAGTTTCGAACATTACACAGAACTTATCCAACCTGGCGGGGCATTGATTATCCATACCGGACTGGAAATAAAACCTTGTGTCCAGACAGGTGTCACCACTTATACTTATAGTCGTGATGAAGGAGATTTTCATGCCGAAAATATAATCATTGACAACGGAAATATCTCCTTTGATTTTATCTCTCCTTTAGAGGATGTTCCCCATATCGTTTTAGGCCAACCTATACCCATCAATATAGAAAACGGCATTGCAGCAATGGCGATGTCTCAACTCAACGGTTGCTCTCCGGAAGAACTCCGATACGGTATGAAGACCTACAGTGGTGTAGACAGACGCTTTGATTTCAAAATCAAAAATGACCATCAGGTTTTTCTCTCCGATTATGGACATCACCCTAAAGAGATTCTGCAATGTGCAAAAAGTCTCCGGGAACTATTCAAAGGACGCAAGATCTCTGTAATTTTCCAACCTCATCTTTATACACGTACAAGAGATTTTTATAAAGATTTTGCAGCTTCTCTCAGTCATTTCGATGAAGTCATCCTGACCGAGATCTATCCAGCACGTGAGCAACCCATTCCGGGAATCACCAGCAAACTCATCTATGATAATCTAAAAGAAGGTGTTACAAAAGAAATAATCAAGAAAGATGAAGTACTGGATTTTGTCAAAGAACATAACTTTGATGTACTCGTAGTACTTGGTGCAGGTGATTTGGATAATTATTCTCCACAAATAAAGAAAATCCTAGAAGAAAAATAATGCAGCGCATCAAATGGAAGAAAACAATTATTATCTTACTGGATGTTATATTAGGTGTATACCTCCTGTTTGCTTTCACAGACTTTCACTTGTCTGATGAAAATAACGAAGTGTGCACAAAAGTACAGATTAACATTCAAGACAAGATGACAAATGGCTTCCTTGATGCAAAAGAAATTAAAAAACGTCTGGTTGAGCATCGGATGTACCCATTGGGGAAATTGATGCAGATAGTTAACACCAGACAAATAGAGGATATGTTGAAAAAAAGTGCATTCGTTAAAACTGCCGAATGTTACAAGACTCAAGATGGAGATATATGCATCAATATCACACAACGTATGCCTCTTGTCAGAATAAAAAGTAATAACGGAGATGATTACTACCTGGATGACAATAATGCTGTTATGCCAAACACGAAATATGTCAGTAATCTTATCATCGTTACAGGAAGTGTCTCAAAATGGTTTGCCGAAAGATATATCTCTATTCTCAGCAAGACTATCATGTCTGATGACTTGTGGAAAAATCAGATTGAACAGATCAACGTACTTCCAGGAGAAGGAATTGAACTTGTACCTCGGGTGGGTAACCAGATTGTCTATATCGGCAATCTCCCGGAAAGTAACAATCCAGGAGAACGCCAACAGTTGATAACTGCTTATGTACAGAAAAAATTAGAACGGTTGAAAGAGTTCTATATTTACGGTCTCTCTCAGGCAGGATGGAACAAGTATTCTTACATTAATCTGGAATTTGATAATCAGATCATTTGCAAAAAGCGCAAGACTGAAGAAGAAAACGGCGAAAACCAAAATATCTGACCATTAGAAAGATCATATAAGCAACCAGTGCTAATAACAGGACAAAGAAAATCCAATTAACTTTCGATTGGTCATAAAATTTATAAAATCAACATAGATATACATATATGCCAAAAGAATTTATCGTAGCCATTGAACTGGGCTCATCAAAGATGACCGGTATAGCTGGGCAGAAGAATCTCGACGGCAGCATTACGGTACTCTCTGCAGTAGAGGAGAAGTCCGAGTCCTGCATTCGCAAAGGTGTGGTCTATAATATGGAGAAAACCGGTCAAGCATTAACCACTATTATCAAGAACCTAAGGTCTAATCTTAAACAAGAAATCACACATGTCTATGTCGGTGTAGGAGGACAATCCATCCATAGTGAGAAAAATGTCATCATCAAAGATCTGCCTGACAACACCCAGGTGACACAAGAGATGATTAATGAAAAGATGGATGAGAATCGTAATATGTCCTATCCTGAACAGGAGATTTTAGACGCAATAACACAGGAATATAAGGTCGACAACCAATTTCAACTGGATCCTGTCGGTATCCAGTGCAATCGCCTTGAAGGTAATTTTCTCAATATACTTTGGCGTAAAAAATTCTATAATAGTCTCAATACATGTTTCGACAATGCAGGTATTGCTATTGCTGAAATGTATCTGGCCCCACTCGCTCTTGCAGACAATGTCTTGACTGAAACAGAAAAGCGCTCAGGCTGTGTTCTTGTAGATCTTGGTGCAGAAACGACAACGGTATCTATCTACTATAAAGGCTTACTCCGCTATCTTACAGTCATTCCTCTGGGCAGTAATAATATCACAAAAGACCTTACTTCCCTTCAGATAGAGGACTCGCAAGCAGAAAATTTAAAATTGAAATATTCTACAAGTACATTTACTAGAAAAGATAATAT
>DAIPMC010000128.1:0-5055 GCA_036768895.1 Prevotella sp.
TTTTTCATTGTTTGTTATTGTTAATTGTCTTCTGTATGATATTTTAATGGTGAAGCAATTGTATAATATCTTTTATCGTATGCTTTTCTTTAAGGACAATCAACTGAATGGAAGCGTCTGAAGCCAGCGCCTTAAGTTTAAAACCGAAGTTGCCGGATATGATTTTCTCGACTCCTTTGTCTTTCAATAATTCCAATGCGGCCGGTCCGGCACCTTCTGTCAGTGATTCAGCTGTATTGTCTATGAAAGTTATGGAATAGTCAACACTGTCATAAAGTGCAAAGAATCTGCATCTTCCAAAGCGGGACTCTACTTCACTTGCGATATTGTCCTCTTTACTGCATATTGCTATCTTCATGTATGTGTTCCTCCTTTCTTCCTATCCATCTTTGACATCTTGATTTCTTCTTCCTGCCATGGTTATTGCAACATGCTTGTAGAGGTGCTTCCGTATCGTTATACCAGGTGTATTCTGAAACCTCTTCAATGTCATTGCTGCCACATAGTGGACAGGTAGTGTCTCCTGCTTGTTGTTTGGTGAAAAAGCAATGGCATTGATTACACTTCATCCATTCGTGGTTGATTTCAACTTTTCCTCCTTCGATGATTAGTTGGTGCCCCTCAACGATTGCTGCAGAAACTTTATGTCTGGCAGACATACATATCCGCGTCAGAGTTGGCCTGGATACTCCCATCAGTCTTGCCGCTTCACATTGATTATATCTGTCATAGTCACAAAGCCGAAGGGCCTCATATTCTTCATAGAGTAGGAATATGGCTTCCGACTTTTCCACAGGACCAGTTATACCGTATGGTTTTAGTCCTGATATGTGTGGCTTATCTGCTATTTTTCTGGTTGTCTTGGGTCTTGGCATATCGGAAATTACTTATATGAATTATCTTTATGTTACAAATATAATGAACATTCGTTCATAACTAATACGGCTTGACTCTTTTTTAATAAGATTTAACTAGTCTGGATGTTAGGTAGATATTGAGGCTGAGAGATCATCTGTTAGAGGTATCTGAGTTTTTGAAAATAGGGCAGTACAGACTTCATGGTATGATGTTTTGTCAGATAGAAGGGAATGGAAAAGGCAATAATTTATAAAAAGGAAAAAAGATAGGAAGGAATAGGTTTTGGATAAATGTTTTTTTGTATTTTTGCAAGTGTATATGAAAGCAACAGGTTTTATGAAGTATTTATTGAGAAAGTTTTTTTTATTCGTCGCATTGTTGTCCTGTACTTTTATTATGGCTCAGGGAACATTGAACTGGCGTGACATTTATAAGGTCAAGAAAAAAGATACAGTTTTCAGTATTGCCAAGAAGTACAGCATCAGCCTTCCGGAGTTGATGGATGCTAATCCGGAAATGAAGTTGGAGGGTTATACTCTGAAAAAGGGTGATACCGTGTTCATTCCTAATGGCAAAGGCCTGTCATCTGTAAAGAAAGATGCAGATCTGAAAACGGCTCATCAAACAGCAGAATCTTCAACTTCTTCAGCCTCTTCCGATGCGAGAAAGAGTAGTGTCATTCGTATCGGCATCATGCTGCCCCTTCATAATAATGATGGTGATGGCAAGCGCATGGTGGAATATTATAGGGGGGTATTGATGGCTGTTGATCATTTGAAACAACAAGGAATTTCAACTGATATCCATGCCTGGAATGTTCCCGTAGATGCGGATATTCATCAGGTGCTATTGAACAAGGGGGCTAATCAGTGCAATATCATCTTTGGTCCATTGTATTCCAATCAGGTGGCACCTTTGGCTTCTTTCTGTAAGGCTTATGGAATTAAACTGGTTATTCCTTTTTCCATTACCGGGAATGAGGTATCTGCAAATCCGCAGGTCTATCAGGTCTATCAGTCTCCGGAGGTGTTGAATAAGAAAACCATACAAGTGTTTCTCAACCGTTTCTCTAATGGCCATCCTATCTTTATTGACTGTAAGGATGTTTCTTCTGATAAAGGTGCTTTTACCTTGGAATTGAGAAAAGAACTGGAGAAGAGACATATAAAATATGGTCTGACCAGTTTGGACACTCCGTTGAATGATTTTATTAAATCATTTGATAGGACAAAGCATAATGTAGTCATTCTTAATACAGGACGATCTCCACAGTTGAATGAGGCTATAGAGAAGTTGGATGCCATGGTTGCCAAATATCCGGGTTTCGGGATTTCTCTGTTTGGGTATACCGAATGGCTGATGTATGCACCATACGATCTGGACAAGTTTTATAGGTATGATACCTATATTCCTACGACCTTCTATTATAATCCGGTCAATGAGAAGACTATACAGTTGGAGAATGCCTATAAGAATTGGTTTGGTACTGAGATGATGCCTTCCGGGCTACCTCGTTTTGGTATCACTGGATACGATCAAGCTGAATTTTTCCTGCAGGGATACCATCAATACGGAGTGAATTTCACTGGTGTTAGAGGCCAGAGCAGTTATCAACCGGTTCAGACACCTCTTCGTTTTACAAGGGTGAGCAAAGGTGGTTTTCAGAATGATAGCTTTCAACTGATTCATTATCTCTATAACCATACCATTGATTCCATAGCTTATTAAAGTATGAAAGCAAGAATCCTTTTGATTAGTATATTCTGTTGTTTCTGTTCATTGGCTGATGCTCAGATTGGTGAGCATCGGGATGTTCTCAGCCTGGGATTCAATGGTGGGTATATTATGAGCAATGTAGGCTTTGATCCAAGTGTGTCTCAGAATAATCACGGAGGCATCACTGGCGGTCTGTCTTTCAGATATACATGTGAAAAATATTTCAATACGATCTGTTCCGTTTATGCGGAAGTCAACTATGCCTCTCTCGGATGGAAGGAGAAAATAGTGGATATCAAGGATGCTGCCGTAATAGATCCCGAAACGAAGAAACAGCAGCAATATAGCAGAACGGTCAATTATATACAGATACCATTTCTGGCTCATTTAGCCTGGGGAAAAGAGGAGAAGGGAATGCAGTTCTTTGTTAATGCAGGTCCGCAAATCGGATTGTATCTGAGCGAATCAACTAAAAGCAATTTTAATGTCAGTAATGAAATAACCCGTATCAAGGCGGGTACTTCTCAGCGTTCTAATACCATTTGGGCACAGGATACGATGTCTGTAGAAAACAAGTTGGATTATGGTATTGCCGCGGGCGTTGGAATGGAGTATGTGACTTCACATGCCGGACGTTTTCTTTTAGAAGCTCGCTATTATTATGGTCTGGGAAATATCTTCGGTAATTCGAAGAGAGATTATTTCGGAAAGAGTAATTATGGCAATGTCATTGTCAAGTTATCCTGGCTCTTTGATATCAGGCGCACGAAGAAATAGAAAGAAGTAGACTTTATGCTACTTTTACTTTTTTAGTAGGCAGATCATAATGTCTTGAACAGAATTTACTTTTAAGGTTTTATATAGAAGGGGAATGTGCCATATAAGGCTCATCCCCCTTTTCACTTGTCAAGTTGAGTGTAAAACTATCTTTATTTCCCTTGATTGACTATCTCCGGAATAGCTGTTCCCATGCAAGAGTTAGGCATCTGTATGTGAAGCATTGCGCATATAGTAGGTGCTATATCTGTCATCTCTACAGGTGCTTCACTTTCTCCGTGATGGATATGCCACCCCATGAATACCAAAGGTATATGTGAGTCGTATGGATTCCATTCACCATGAGATGTTCCTTTATAGTTGGAGGATGGATGGCTGACCCCAAAATATCCGGCACGTGGGATAACTGTTATTTCACCGCTCCGTTGACGGTTGTACCCATTGATGATGCGTTGCTTGACGATTTCCGGAATAGGTTCTTCTGCTACATGTTCATTGTCAACGGCATAGATGAACATCGGATCTTTATTAAGAAAATCCACGGATTCGTTGATTACATCCTGCTTCTTCAGTCCATGAGCGGAGATAATGGAATCATTAAAATAAAACTGGTAGTTGTCTTCAAACATAACCGGAGAAATACCGAATTTATCGTTCAGATCTTTATTGAGTTGCTTGGTGGAAGCCTCATAATCCCATCCCCCTCCAGGTATTCTGTGTTGGTTCATGAAGTTGTAATTGTGTACGGCACCGTGGTCAGCTGTCAGGAAGAGCAGGTAATTACCTTTGCCTATTTTTTGGTCTAAGGTATTCAGAAAATCTGCCAGGTCCTTGTCCAGTTCCATATAAACCTCATAGTTCTCCTTCCCACGTGTGCTGTAGGCATGTCCTATGGCATCTGTAGAGGAAATACTCAATGTGAGCATATCCGTTACATCATGTTTACCGAGTTGTTCATTTTCCAATGTTGCTTTAGCCATATCAAAACTATAGTCGACACCTAGTTTTGTCGTGGTTTTGATATCAAAATTCAGGGCTGTATGATGATTCTTGTTAAAGTTCAATACCCATTCCGGAAGTTGCTTCATATAGTATGTACTGCTTACATAATGTCCTGCTGACTGATCCCACCAGTAGGCTGCATCAGCACTCTGCCCTGCAGGAAGGATTGCTGCACGGTCTTTAAGGGCTACGCCGATTACTTTTGACTTGAAGTCATCTGAGATTTTAAGTACATCACCGATTGTCGTGCACCACATATTTCGGGGAGACATCTGACTGTCCCAGTCATTGCTGTCTAGTCCTTTGACCGTGTTATCGGAACAGCAGTATACATTCTTGTCATTAATTGCAAAATAGTTACCAGCTATTCCTGACAGAGCTGGTGTTGCACCTGTGAAAATCGTGGAGTGGCCGACAGCGGTCACACTTGGAATATAGGGGAGCATTGTGTTTTCACAACTATAGCCTTCATTAAGAAGTCGTTTCAGACCTCCTTCACCGAATTTGTCATAATAATAATACAGGTAGTCCCAACGCATCTGATCGATGACAATTCCGACAACTAACTTCGGGCGTTGAACTTGAGCACTGGCGGTAAGGGCCGTCAAGAGGCATAATACTGAAAAGAATAACTTTTTCATAAATCTGAATTTGATTTTAAATCTGAATTTGTATGGCAAATATACGAAAAATGAAGGAGAC
>DAIPMC010000129.1:0-2928 GCA_036768895.1 Prevotella sp.
ATATCTTCGTTCATTCTCGATGCTCTGTGGTAAAGCCAGAACATCTGAGATTTCCTTGATGACACGGTTCAATTTGTTTTCAAAATTATCATGATTGTTGATAACCCTCATGTGAGGATGCCCTGTCCAAGCATTGATAATCTTCTTGTCCAGTTGTCGGGCCAGTTCCAGTCCCTCTTTTCTTTGTTTATTATTAACAGTCGTATAATATTTCTCTGCACCATCTGCGGCAGAGACCAAATGCAGTACTGCGTCATACCGATTTCGTAAACTTTCTGTATCCGTATTACAAGCCTGTGTGATTTTATTCCACATTTCAGAAGTAAAATATGTGGAAATGTCCAAAGTACCACGGTCACAGACAATCACTGACGGTTTACCATAAGCCTGAGCCATCTTCAAGAACCTATCCTCTAAAAACATCTGAGTTTCCAGCGTTGCCTTTTCTTCCTCATAAAAGAAGGTTTTATTATCAGTAAGATAATCAACTCCTCCTTGTGAAAACATTGTAGGAACTTCTGGAACTGTGAATACTTTGAAGCCTAAACTGGAAAAATGCTCCATAATCTTTACCAATGCCGTAGTTTTTCCGGCACAGGGTCCTCCGGTAAGGACAATCTTCTTTATTTCTTCCATGAAATGACAAACAAAAGGCGCGAAGTATTTCGCGCCTTATTTATTTTCAAGTTTTTTAAATCAAATTGCCACCATTCAAACTGGTGTAAATTGGAATCCCTCCTTTTATCAAGAAGTTCATTTCCGTTGCAAATATATGAAATCCTTCCAAAACCACCAAATATTTTCATTGATTTTTCATTTAAACCCATTGTATCTTATTACCAAATTTATACCTACCACTTCAGATAACCGTATTTCTGTTTATACCATATCTGGACCGCATTGATGATATTCTGCCAAATCACATAAGCACAAGGAGCTAAAGAAGCATAAGGATTCAGGAACTTAAGGGTCAGCCAAATACCGACAACCGTATTTTTCTGGCCCAGAGCCTGTCCTGCACCGATACTATCCCCGTAATGCTTTCCGACTGCTTTACCTATACTGAATTGCAGGATAGACACAAAAAGAGGAATAATAAGAAGAATAATCAGCGTCCAGCCTGATATAGGTGCATGAATAATATTTCTCGTCGTCAATCCCATAACGATGGCCAGGTTGGTCGTCCATAAATAAAAAGCTATGTTTTTGTAATGATTGAGCCAATTGGATAACTGGGGAAGAAACTTCCGTGTAAGCAGTGCAAGTACAAGGGGAAAAACAAGTACCATTATTACCCTTTTCAGTACCATGAAGAATGCACCGATGAACGAAATATCTGCACCCTTCTCTACTAATGGGAAAAACAATGGAATAATAATAGAAGTGACTACGTTGGCAATAAGAAGAAACATTGTAAGTGATGCGATATTTCCTCCAAGTTTTTCTGTAATCACAGGAGCTGCAGCCGCTGTAGGGCAAATGACACAAATGAAAACACCTTCAAGCAAGAGTTTGATTTCCGGTTCTTTGACAAATTGTATAGCAATAACCGTAAGTCCGGAAAGGGCTGTTCTTATACCTTGTAAAACAAAGTGCCAGGTTCGGGGTCTCAAATCATGTATCTGCATCTTACAAAACGTAATGTAGAGCATTGTTGAGATAACAAACGGCATGAGATCGACTAATTTCGGTCCCATGAAATCCCCCGTAGGTTCTAAGAATGAAATTTCCGAAAACAACAGATAGATAACTGTTCCAACAATCAAGGAACAAAGAAGAGTCCAGTTCTTAATAAAAGTAATTATACGCATTGAAGACATTTCTAAATTTAATTGCAAAAGTAGAAATTTTAAATGGTAATTCATAACAGCGTGTCAATTATTTTCTAATTTACTTACAATATTTACCTCTTTCAGATTAAAAAGAGACCATGACAGTGATTTCTGATTCGACTGAAAAAGACTTAAGATGGTTGAAATACCTGAAAATAATGACTCTTTGTATATGTGATATACTCAAAATCGTCTGGAATGCTGCTGGAACAAGAATGCACCTGCTGACCATCGACAATTCATAGAAGATCGCCTTGATTGGAGTACTTACATGTTGAGTAACAACAGTATGACCTATGGTGAAAACATGAAAGCAGCAGGGCAGATCGGTTCTCTTTACCGTTCGGTAAAAAATGCCATTTCTGCCATTCTTGTTGGTGATGACGGATGTGGCGGTATTTCAGATGAAGTAGGTCTGACAAAGATAACTAATCCGTTCTCAGGCAAGGATCCAAGTTACATCGAATCACCCTATTCTTATAATTCACTGACTGACTTCTGGGATAATATCCAAAGCATTAACAATGTGTGGGGTGGCGGAGTGACAGGCAATCGGTCTGATTATTCAATGGCTGGTTATTTCAAGAAATACAATCCCACTATAGGCAATGAAGTCCAGACGGCTATAGATGATGCCCAAACTAAAATCAAGGCTATTCCTACTCCGTTTGTTCTGACTTTCAATGTAGCTGCCAATAAAGAAACCATACAAGCAGCCATAGATGCATGCAAGAACTTAACGGACGTATTGAATAAGGCTGATGATTTTGTCCAGTCCAATAATAAGTAATTTTATAAGTTAAATGAATCCATATATGATTAAGAGGATATATAAACCTTTTTTTCTTTTAGAATTGTTTGTCACCGTTTTGACAGGTTGCAGTGATGATCATTCCATTTCTCCTGTAAATTCAAATGAGAATATTGGAAAACAAGTAGGAAACTTTACAGCAGCTGAATGGTATCCGGGAGGAGTAAAAGGTACCACAAGCAATGAACAAGGTTGCTATAGCAACCCGGCACCAATAGTTGAAGACAATTACGGTCTCTATCAAATTTTCAAGAAAGGTGAGACTTTTTTCGAGCATGACTTTAC
>DAIPMC010000129.1:2968-5035 GCA_036768895.1 Prevotella sp.
GGTCCGGCTTGGGTCCGGCCTGGCTGCGAATACTGTCATCCGAAGTACGGCCATGGGAAAAGACAAAACAGATATAATGCTTCTGAAATGGGGAATGGATATTTGCTTGTCATCTATCATCCCACTGCCGGAACAGATCCGGACGGAATAAAATATACAGCGGACAGTTATGTCCGGCAGGTCACAGGCATGCCGCAGACTCGGGCGATGAGCCCCTTTAAAGCACCGGTAGATGAAAGTGGTATCCATATCAATTGGAAGGCCGTTACCGGGACTATGCCTTCAGGACTTTCTGCCACTCACTTCCCTGACGGCGAGACCTTCGAACTGATTTATCCGGATGTGACTATCGATGCAACTGCATTTCATACTGATCCCAAACCAGTTAACTATGAGGTACGTTTAGAATCAACTATCGGACTTTATGGTACAGGACTTCTTGATGCGATAAGTGATGATTCCATGAAAGTACAATATCAGAAAGAAGCAGCCAAAGGATATGTCAGACTGAATCCTTCGATTTGGGACTCAGCTACAAATGATTGGTCAAACAGTGCCTGGTATACGCTCGCTGATGGCACAAAACGGATCAAGAAATTCACTTATGGTCTGACCCGGGCTGCCCTTCTTGACGGACCGGGAGCCAACGCAATGTGGAATATTACTAATGTTACACGATCAGACCGTCATTATCTTTACAGTTCAGCAGCCTGGGCCAAAGACATGAGCGAAGATACTGAGGTAATCAGTACCATCCAGCAGGAAGGCAAGGACCTCAATTCTCTCCTCCACCCTTATTATGCAGATGGTTCCACAGACAGCATTTCCTACATGGTAAATAAATTGCTGAGCCTCAACCGGAACAATACAGAGACTCATACCCTATATGAAAAATACTTTGTCAACGGTTCCCCATGGAATGGCCAGGAAGAAATGACTGACGAAAATTATTATGCTTTTGCAGTATGGCACAAGGGACTCGGTGTACCAGAGGCACGTAATCTGGATAATGAAGAAATACAACGGGGCAAAACACTCTTTTATCAAATGGGCTGTACAAGTTGCCATCGTCCTTCATGGAAAATAAGAAAAGACAACAGTTGGATAGACCCTGTATCGCGCAAGTTCTGTTCTATCGGCAACGGTATGCCCGATTATAGTAATACCACCATCTGGCCCTATACTGATCTTATTCAGCATAACCTCCATATCATCAACAACATCCGTACCGGATGGTGTCGTACCACTCCACTTTGGGGCAGAGGACTATCCACCCAGGAAACAGGTGAAGGAAGTCGCCTGCATGACTGTCGTGCGCGAAATGTTACGGAAGCTATTATGTGGCATGCCTACAGCAAAGAAAGTGATGCCTTTTTTGCTGCAAAACAGTTTTATAATCTTCCCAAGAGCGATCGTGACGCGGTCATTGCTTTCATTAATGCTATATAAATGTAATCTGCTTATATTTACAATGTGATTTTTCAGGCTAAAGGAACAACAAAATGTTTCTTTAGCCGTTATTATTTCAAGATATGATCAAGAAAACAGTCATTTCCATATATATTCTGCTCATCGTAGCACTTGCTTCAGCGACCCTTGTGGAAAACATTGAAGGTACTCTGTTCGCAGACCAGTACTTCTACGGTTCATGGTGGTTTATCCTTCTGTGGGCCTTGCTCATCATTATCGGCCTTTTCTATATCTTTCGGCACCTTTCGTCTGCCCGTCATTTCTCCACTTTAATTCTTCATCTTTCCATGGTAATTATCCTCATCGGTGCTATGCTCACGCATACCCTGGCATTCAGAGGAATGATGTACCTACGAGGTGACCAACTCACGAATCGAGTAGAAGAACAAAAGAGAGATGGCACGCCTGAAAGTTTGAACTTGCCCTTTTCCGTGCGTCTGGATCACTTTAATATCACATACCATAAAGGTACATCTGCACCAAGTAATTTCATCACAAAGTTCAAGATTGTTGACGGCACGAAAACTATCCCTGCTGAGGTATCCATGAATCATATCTTTACGTACAGAGGTGTACGCTTTTATCAGACAAGCTATG
>DAIPMC010000130.1:0-302 GCA_036768895.1 Prevotella sp.
GGCATTAGGACGTAACTTTATGTTGTGTATCTTGATTGCGACGATGATATTAGGTATGTCATCCTGCATTAAAGATAATCAGGATGATTGTGGGTTGTCCGTACGTTTCCGATATACCTACAACATCAAAGATGCCGATGCCTTTTCGGCAGAGGTAAAGAGTGTTGACCTGTGGGTATTTGGTCAGGATGGCAGACTTGTCGAGATGCGTCAAGAATCAGGTGATCAAATCAAGTCCGATCCGACGATAACTCTAACAGATCTGAAGTCAGGTAAGTATAAGTTAGTATGTTTTGCCCGTG
>DAIPMC010000130.1:312-805 GCA_036768895.1 Prevotella sp.
CAAATCCGGAAGAACAAAGTTCTTGGTGTATGTTTTGCCCGTGATCAACAGGAACCAGACACCAAGAACTTTGTTCTTCCGGATTTGACTGTAGGGTCATCGACAATCAATGATTTATATGTCAGACTGAACCGTAATGCAGACAATACTTCAAATTCAGAACTGATGGGACTGTATAATGGAACTCTGGATGTTGACTATTCAGGGAATCCTCAAACGGTTACGCTCAGTCTGATGAAGTTGACGAAGAAATTCAGGGTGATTATTATGCCTTACACTGCCGCAGACAGTTTGTCGGCAAATGATTTTTCTGTGATGATAACAGGTTCTGCAGGATGGTTGGATTATAATGGTGAGAAGTACCAGGCAGATTCGGTCCAGTATACGCCTTATAGCATGAAGACTGTCTCTGATTCTGCAATCAACAATACCAAACCGACTTATGGAGTCGTAGCAGATCTGAGTACTTCACGGTTGTTCTATGATGCCAATC
>DAIPMC010000130.1:842-2891 GCA_036768895.1 Prevotella sp.
AGAAATCAAACAAGGATATCTTGAATATCAATTTGGCCTGGTTCCTTTCTTTGCAGGGAATCGGTGAACACCGTACAGAATGGAGTAATCAGGAATATCTTGACCGCCAAGACTACTATTCGCTGTCATTCTTTGTCCAGGGAGATTCATTCTTGGAAACTAAGGTCATTGTAAATGGCTGGACAGTATCACTGAAGGATATAGACTTATAATTAAATATGATCATGACGAAAAGTCCATTTCAATATTCTGTTAAAATTTTAATCCTTCTACTTGCGATTCTGGGAACAGTCTCGTCATGTAGCAGTTCTGACGATGCGTCGTCGTCAGACGATGGAGGAGGGGATTGGAGTCATAACGTGCTCAAATTGGATTTCTCAGCTATTCAGGCTGTCATGCGCAGCAGCACTCGTGCTGTCGGTGATAGTAGTGACGTAGCCGGTTCTACTGAAGAATCCGATTTCCATACTATCCATGCATGGGTGTTTGACAGTAGTATTCCCGGAGCTAACGCTACTCCTTTGGATTATATCGAGATAGACGATGCTATACGTTATCAAGATAAACAGGGACATCTCTCTACACAGGTAAAAGTTCCTAAGACTGTCAAAAACTGTGACCTGTATATCCTGGCCAATGCCGGAAGCATGGCCAATGCGGGAAGTTTTTCGGATAAGTCTACAAGAGGACAACTTGACAGTCTGGCTTTCGGAACAGGTCCAACTGTATCTGATCTTCCTCAAAAAGGACTTCCGATTTCACGAATTGTCAAGAATATCAGTGTCGCCGAGTTTAAGGATGGCAATGGTACCGTGAAGATTCCATTACTGAGGGCAGTCTCCAAGGTCGATTTCTTCCTGACTAAATCAAAGGGGATGTCTTCTCCTTCTATAACTGGTATTACGTTGGACGGGAATACAATTCCGAATGAGTCCTACGTCTTTCCTATATCTGCTAATTATTCAGCTTCCATTCCAAATCCGAGTTCTGTCAACATCGTCACAGCTAAAGGATATGATGCAGACTCGATCGCTTATCCTGGTATCTCTCCGGAAAAGCCTTTTACCGACATTAAGGAAGTGAATCAACCTTTAAAGCGTGAGAATACAGAAGATGCCCAAACCTATAAGAACTTACTTCTTGACAGTGCCTCTTTGGTTGCCTTGTCTTATCTGAAGGAATCGAACAAGCCTTTGTCTTGTACAATCTATTATAAAAGAAGTAGTTCTTCTGCAATAATGCATCAACATTTTGTGATCAACGGTCAATTATTGAGAGATCATGAATTGCTAGTATATGCTTATTTCAATGGTGATAACCTTAATGCTGATTTGTCTATCCTGCCTTGGACTAATGGAGGGACATATAATTTCAGTGCAAAAGTTGAGACACTACTTGGTCGTGGATCATATAAAACAGACCAGGATAGTATTGTCGCTGTGGCTTATGACAAGGATAATCCGGTTAAATATGCCAATCAATTACAGCTTACCGTGTCTTCTCCTGAGGGTCAGAAGTGGATTCTTCAGACAGATAATCCTGATTTTGGGTTTATAAAGCTGAATGGTAATACTCCTTCCGGTATCACTGATCAATTGACGGGAATTGGAGGTAATCAAGTGATTACTTTCTATTTTGTTCCCAAGCGGGATATTGACCTCACAGATCCCAATCGAAACTATAAAGCTAATCTGTATTTGACCATTCCGGGATATAATGAAGTTAATTCCGGCAAGGTTCCGTTCAATGCAGGTGACAAAAAACTTCCTGGTAGTGAAACAGATATACCATATATAGAAGTTTCAAAGTCTCTGTATAATAAACTGCCTGTTGTAAATCAATAAAATGAGTGAATGATGAAACTGAAAATATTTTCTGGTTTGATACTATCTTTTTGCTTGCTGACAGCGTTGACGTCTTGCACATCAGATATGTTGAGTGAAAATCCCTCAGAAGCTCATGGGCTTAAAGTGGGAGTCAGTATTAATTCCTTGGCTTTCTCTCCTACGAGAGCTTCGAATGAGGAACTTTTGAACGGTACCTTGAATG
>DAIPMC010000130.1:2901-5001 GCA_036768895.1 Prevotella sp.
ATAAGATTAAGACGTTGGATATCTATATCTTTGATCAGAGTGGTACCACACAACTTTTATATGATCATTTCGTGAATGTTTCGCTAGACAAAGATCTTCAGTTGAATACGGAACTTGATTGGCGTGATCAATTCAAGAATACTGAACAATATCAGGTCTATGCATTGGCTAACTGTCCACAGGGAGCTTCTGATATCCGTACAGTTGACCAGCTGAAAGCCTTGGTACAAACTGATGCGGATATTTACAAGATGTATGGAGATGGAAGTGAAAAAGATCCGGATGATTTCTCTAAAGACAAAACGTTCTTGATGGATGGTGAGATCCAGAACTGGTCGCCTAAGACTACTACAGGTGAAGACGAGACAATAAAAATCAATTTGAAGCGTGCTGCTTCAAAGATAAAGTTATTCCTCACCCTTTCACCGGAAATGAAAAAGACTTACACTTTATTGCCCAATGCCTGCACTTGGAAATTCGTCAATTATACGGCTAATACTTCAGTTATAGATTCAACCAACGCTACTAAACCTTCGGAACAATCAAGCGGTACCCTTCGGTCTATGCAAGTGAATGCTGATGGGAGTGATTCTGTGACTACTTACACATATACCAATGACTGGAGTAAGCAGCCACTGGAAAATACGCCGTATATTCTAGTCAATTTGCCTGTTCAAGATAAAGCGTCTGGAAAGACATATACTGGAAACTATTATCGTATCCCGTTCCTTCCTACTGCAACAAAGAAAACAGAAAGAAATTTTATCTACAATTCCAATGACACTATATGTACGCTCGGAAGTTCTACGGAATTAACCGATAAGCCTTTCGGACCAGTGAATTATAGTAAGATTCCTTGGGTCGTAGACGATGTGGATATTAATGCTGACTCGGTTAGATATTTGTTGGTCAGTCCTACAAATGTTATCATGCAGAATGTTGATAATGATTCATCTGTACGTTATTATTCTTCTTCCGATATTACCAGTATCAAAATTGATTCCGTGTATTATTATGATAAGGTTGGAGATAAGCAGATGATTAATGCTGATAATTATGGCGATTATGGAATATCTGTGGTTCCATCTTCGAATCTAAGGACGGGAACTATTACGATTCATTCAAATATTCCTGACAATAAGGGAATCCGTTATATTAAATTTACTGTCACTAATGGTGATGGAAAATCTCAGCAGGTTTATGTTAAACAGTATCCGTTGGAATACATCCAATTTATAGATGGTTGGTATTCTACTAGAACATTAGATACTTGGGTAGACTGGATCAGGGATCAGACACCTCATTCTGACAAAAAAATTACTGAAGATAATAATCAAGTATTTTTTGCTAGAGTTTACGATAGTGATCGTATCTATGATATTAATGATAAGAAACAGTATTCAGGAGATTATGTTGCAGTAAAAGGTTCTGTTTTAGATAAGAGTACTAATAATCGTTGTATGTATGTAATAGAGGTAACCAGTACGAGTGATCAATATACGATTTCTCATCCTAAAATGGATGAGGATGGGATTTCAAATGATAATGTGGTTTCTCCTGCGTTTATGATTGCCTCCCAATTAGGTGTGGTCAATCCATTAAATTATAGTAACGAGGGCATGTTGGTTGCTAAACATTGCAAGACTTATCGAGAAGTTGATACAAAAAAGAATAAATATGACGGGTGGAGATTGCCTACACATGAAGAGTTAGATATTATAAAGAAATACCAAGAGGGTGATAATACAGTGATGGATCCTGTTTTAAAAGGAAAGTATTATTATGCTGCCGATGGAAAAACCTATGAAATATTATCCAATGGATCAAATGGTAGAGATCATAATACTTATTATGTCCGCTGTGTACGTGACCTGTCACCTGAAGAGGTGAAGGAACTTGATGAACAAAAGAAATAATAGCTATGAGAAAGAATGATTGGTTATATATAATTTTGAGTGTCTTTCTTTTGACGTTGTCTGCTTGTACAGATGATTCGGGACGTGATCCTGCTACCGTTGGGAAAGAAATTCAAGTTCATTTGAAGGTATCTGTTCCAACATGGATACAAGATACGCGTGCCACCGGAGCAACTGTAGATGA
>DAIPMC010000020.1:0-11650 GCA_036768895.1 Prevotella sp.
CAAGGGGAATTCAAGATTGAAGACGGCGTTGAGGATGTCCACTCACAGGTAGAACTCATGCTAACCCGCAAACTCGGTGATACCGGCAAGAAGATCCATTCCGGACGCAGTCGTAACGATCAGGTCTTACTTGACTTGAAACTCTTCACGCGTCACGAACTCAAGGAAGTAGTAGACCACGTGAAAGTCCTCTTTGATGAACTCATTCAGAAGAGTAACCAGTATAAGGATGTCCTGATGCCGGGCTATACCCATCTCCAGATTGCAATGCCAAGCAGTTTCGGACTATGGTTCGGTGCATACGCTGAATCATTGGCAGATGATATGTTCTATTTGCTGGCAGCCTATCGTATGGTTAACCGCAATCCATTGGGCAGTGCAGCCGGATATGGCAGTAGTTTCCCTCTCAATCGTTCCCTGACCACCAGTCTTCTGGGATTTGACTCCATGGACTATAATGTCATCTATGCACAGATGGGCCGCGGGAAAATGGAACGTAATGTCTCTTTTTCTATGGCCACTGTTGCCGGGACACTCGCAAAACTCGCTTATGATGCCTGCCTGTTTAACTGCCAGAATTTCGGGTTCGTTCATTTACCTAAAGAGTGCACAACCGGTTCAAGTATTATGCCTCATAAGAAAAATCCGGATGTTTTCGAGCTCATCCGGGCCAAGAGCAACAAGATACAAAGTTTGCCACAGCAGATTATGATGATCATGAACAACCTCCCTTGTGGCTATTTCCGTGACTTGCAAATGATCAAAGAGACCTTCCTGCCAGCATTCGACGAACTGATCAATTGTTTGCAGATGACTGCATATATTGTCAACAAGATGGAGGTCAACACCCATATTCTGGACAATTCCATGTACGATCCGATCTTCTCCGTAGAAGAAGTCAATCGGCTTACTGCAGCCGGAATGCCTTTCCGGGATGCTTACAAGAAAGTAGGATTGGAAATCGAGGCTGGCACATTCAAACCTGACAAGCATATCCACCATACCCATGAAGGATCTATCGGCAACCTTTGTAATGAACAGATTGAATCTCTTATGAGTAAAAACCTCAGTGAATTCCATTTTGAAAAAGTGGAAGAAGCAGAAAAGGACTTATTGAAATAAAAAGGTTCAATAGGCCCGATCATTCTTCCCAGAAATCATTTCCCATATTGTAAGCCAGATGATTTTCAGATCCAGCAGGAATGACCAATGCTCAATATACCAGATATCTTTCCGTATACGCCTCTCCATCTGCTTCAGTTCACGTGTCTCTCCCCGACAGCCCAAAACTTGTGCCCATCCTGTGATACCGGGTTTTACAAAATGACGGACCATATATTTAGAAATAAGTTGAGAATAGACTTTCGTATGCTTAAGCATGTGTGGGCGGGGGCCAACAATTGACATCGTGCCGATGAACACATTCCAGAACTGTGGCAGTTCATCAATATTTGTATGTCGCATAAAGTCCCCGAGCTTCGTCTTACGCGGATCATCTCTTGTAGCCTGCCTACTGTCAGCCTCCTCATTAACTCTCATACTCCGGAACTTATAGCACCAGAAGTCACGACCGTCCAGTCCGGTACGCTTCTGCTTGAAGAACACGGGACCAGGCATAGTCAACTTGATGAGTACCCCAATGATCAACAATATCCATGGGAAGAAAAACAACAAGAATATACCTGACACTACTACGTCGAAAGTACGCTTAATAAGCCTGTTACCCAACCGGTTCAGAGGAATTTCACTCACATATAGTACTGGCACATCACCGAAGAAAGCCATATTCATCTTTCGTTTCAGGTAGTTACGCACATCCGGTACACTATAAAAGAGGACCACGTGACGGTCACAGCATGCAATCAGATTTCTGATTTCATCGGCCCTTTCCGAAGAAAGACTGCAGAACAACGCCGAGATCTTTCCAGAATAAAGTTCCAACCAATTCTCTATGCCGGATACCTTTCCCAGATAGGGTGCATCTTCAAGGAAACCATCTCTTGGAATATCCGCAAAGTAGCCCTTCAGCCGATAACCGTAAGAAGCATCATTTTTCATTGCGGTATAAAGATCCTCCAGATTGGAACTTACGCCTACAAATACCACCTCATGTTTCAATCCTCTCTGCCGTCGATACCTGAGCAGCCATCGACGACCACCGAGCCGTTCGATAACGAGAAGAACAAAAAACAACACATAATAAAGAATCCAATACCGCCAGTTTAAAGGAGCAGCACAGTTTAAGAAAAATACGAAGCATAAGGATACTACAGTATAGAACACCCAGGTTTTTGTGACTCCCCGGACAATTCCCAGTCTTGTAGACTGACGCTGATAAAATATTGGAGGAAAGAAACGGACACCGATGAGATAAGCAAAATTAATCGCCAGCCAGAAACCTTTACGAGCTATGAGAGGAGTTGCAACTATAGCTGTATACGCTCCTGTAAAGCTGTTCAAGAGCAGCAGATCTACCAGAATCACCAACCCTTTAAGCAAGTTGTTGTTCTGGCTGTTCAGTTCATGTACTTGAGATGACATCTATTAAAATATATGACTAAAAATCATTTCATATCACACAACTCCATTGCTTCTGCAATGAAAAAATCATAATACCAATATTCTTAATCAACTAAATACTTTTACTGTTTTAAGATAAACACTTACTTATCCATAAAACTTTATCATTAACAGACTTTCTATCTAACTTGTTTCTCATGCCTTCAAATACTAACTATAAATCAACGAAATAAAACCTAACAGGGTGTTAAAACGTAATCTCACTATGCTTTGGTAATACATCGGCTCAAAGATAGTAAAAATTTTATTAAGTATATCAATTACTTTCTTTTTTTTAAGATAAAACACAATTATATCATTTCCCATCAGACACTTAAGCCGATAGTCCAGAATTTTCAAAAGAAATCTCAGATATTATTGTAAGCATTAAAGGACTTTCTTGATTTCGCAAAATTAATACAAAAAATCCAAAATACTACATAAAAATAGGTTAAATGGTTAAATTGACATAATAAAAGTATGATTATTCAAAATAGACATTTTTGATTTATAACTTTTTTACTATCTTGGCGGTGTATTTAAGTAGACAGAGATAACATATATACGGAAACTCCGTATACCAAACAACTAATAACTAAATTTTTATATTATGACGGTTGGTGGTTGGTCTGAATTCCACACTCTTACAAAAGACGAGGATATTCTATTTAAAGAAGTAATGGGAAACATCTATGGTGTTTCTTACAAACCCATTGTAGTTTCCACTCAAGTTGTTAGTGGAATGAACTATTGTTTTATCTGTCGTGCGACAAGTATGACAAATCCTCCAGCAGAATGCAGAAGTTTACATTTACAAACCTGCAGGAAGAGGAGCAAAACCTTATTGCACAGCTATTCACCAGATGACCATGTAAAAAGATAAAACTTATAAATAGAAAAGGTGGATACAAGACAAAACTTGTCATCCGCCTTTTTTACTATATACAAGCGAATACTCCATACCTCTCAATAAAAGCCAGCATCATAGACACAGAAGTTTGCCAAAGTAATGTAAAATAACCAAAATAGTGCATTTTGGTCAGTCTCGATTTCGATATGACTTTACCTGAATCTTCCACGTATTCAAGTGGCCATCAAACACTTTTATAATTATGTATCATTCTCCAGAAGAAATGCCAGGTACGGAACACTGGTTCAGAAAGGGCCTCAACAGGAAAATTACATACGAAATGGAGATTGCGATAAATCTTCATGAAATACTTCTTAGCCCTACCTTGATGGGTAAAATGGTGATATTTCGTAAAGAACCATCCAAAATTACCACCACTGAGGACTTCTCTCAGGAGTAACTGACCACGCTTTCTATCCATAGGAACCAGCATCTGATCATCTCGTAAGCCAAAAGCCACAGAAAGAACATACATGACTGCTCCGGCAAAATGATACAAGCCTAAATGCCGAAGTTGCCTGACATACTCATCTTTATCCAATTTCAGATCCCCCTTTGCCAACACATAATAGTAATCCATAAATTGTCTCAACCCTACTCCTTCATCAAAGAAATGATGATAGATATGTGCCAGTTGGTAAATGCTGTTAAAAGCCACAGTAGGAACAGCCACCCTCCCGAGCCCCTCCGGGAGTTCAACAAGATGGGGAAACTGATTTTCCGCATTCTGTGCAAACCATTTCTGTAGTCTGTGATTATATAAAAGAGCATTCATCGTGCAAGGAGTAAAGTGTACCTCTAATCGAATCTCTTTTGACAGTTCCAGCCCGATATGATGATAGCAAAGTTCAGTATTTTCAGTAAACTGATGAACATAACTGATCATTTTCGTCCTGCGCTTACTCAAACTTAAAGTTCGGTCAAGTCTGACAGATCCTTTCAAACTTTGTCCACAACAAACAGGCCACACCCAAATGTCAATATCACCCGGCATACGAGAATAGACATCCGGATACCGCAATGCATTCCCCTGACCTTTCAGGATACATCCGGCCATTCCATCCCCGGCAAACTTTGTCCAGATCCTCAAAACTTCCGCATTCAACTTAATATTCTGTTTCCGTATCTGTTGACTCAGTGAAAGCCATTGCACCAGAATATCTTCAGGCGGTGCCATTCTTTTCGGCAGACGCTTAATCCCATCAAATAAAACTCCAATTAAGGCCTGTCGTTGCGCAAAGACAAAAAGTTTCTGCCACTCAATATCGAGGAATTCCTCTTTAATCATCCTCGTATGATCCATGGAAAATTGAAGGAATTCAAAGAAGAGATCTGACATAAATATACATGCTGATAAGGTTTTTCATATATTGATTCTCAGTAACTCACAACATTCAGTATTATGTCATAAGTCATAGCATCAAAAGGTATTTCAGTTTACTGCAAAAATACCATAAATTCTGAATAAGACCAAAGTTAAAAGATTATTTCTCACCCACTCAAGGCATGAAATCACATCGTCTCATTCTCTTTCACCGAATTGACCAGAAGTTTTTTTGAATTAAATTCCTTGCTTATATGTCTTTATTCTTAAAAAAGTAACATAAAAGAAAATCTATGATACATAAAAGAAAAAACAAATCATATAAATTGAATACCTTTGTCTTCGACTGCAAATAAATTTAATTAGGACATGAAATATAAAATTATTTTATTCTTTTCATTTTTACTACTTGTGAGTTGTGATCACTCTGACAATGATTCTATCCAGGAATATGATATTCCTCAATACGCTGTAATTAATGGAGATCAAACAATTGTCGTCAATAATACCAATGACTTTAATCAATTGTTAGGAAAAAACAAAGACCTGGAAAATGTAGACTTCTCTCACTACACTTTAGTTATCACCCATGGAGTTTCAAACGCAGGAATATTAAAGATAGCCCCGAATATCTATCAAAAAGACGGGAACTATTATATAACTGTCCAGATCAAGAACAACTATACAACTTCTGTAGAAAAGTGGAATGTGGCTTATCTCATTCCCAAAGTGGACAAACCAACAGTCAAAGTTTCAGTTTCTTATAGTAAATAAGTAGTATAACCCGTGAGCAGGATGAAGTCAGTACATGCTTGATTCTGCCAATGAGTTTATTATTATGTTAGGGGATTATAGTTTCCAGCCGTTTCGGCCGAACCCATACCATAATTTCAATGAACTGCCACCGTTTCGAACAAGTTTATCTTCAATCTTCAAAAGGAACGAACAATTCGAAGAAGGATATCAAGCTTGTCGAAAAACACATTTCTTCAAGAAAAAGTTCTCTATTCATTTGGCATTTTAAAGATTTAGCTCTATCTTTGCAACCGTTATGCGATGTACAGGCATGACAGAGGCGGCAATAGCTCAGTTGGTAGAGCGCGACCTTGCCAAGGTCGAGGTCGCGGGTCCGAGTCCCGTTTGCCGCTCACATTCCCGATTCCGGGGGCCGCAATGGTGGAATTGGTAGACACGAGGGACTTAAAATCCCTTGGCCAGAAATGGCTGTACGGGTTCGAGTCCCGTTCGCGGCACTTCTCAATCATCAACTGAAGGTCCTTACTCTCTAAGGATCCATAAGGGCAAATACATGAAACGAGTAGCATACACCCTTTTCTTTATTCTGATATTCTTCCTAACCTCTTGCGGAGTAAGCAAAGGGCATTTCAAATTAGAAGGTCGGATTCTTCATATCAATCAGGGTGAACTGTATATTTACAGTCTGGACGGAGGTACCATCGGGATGGATACCATAAAAATTCAGGGCGGTCGCTTCGCGTATGAAATTCCATTGAAAGATGATGCTATTCTGATGCTCGTTTTCCCTAATTTTTCTCAGCAACCTATTTTTGCAAAATCCGGAAAATCAGTTGAGATCAGTGCCGATGCTTCCAAATTAAAGGAGATGGAAGTCAGCGGAACAAAAGACAACAAACTGATGACCGATTTCAGGAAAGAGATAGAAAATTCTTCTCCTCCTCAAATCAAGCATGACGCAGAACAATTTATCAAAGATCATCCTACTTCTCAGGTTGGAACTTATCTCGTCCAGAAATACTTCATTCAAGATCCCCAGCCTGACTATGCGAAAGCTACCAGACTGATTGATCTGATGCTGAATGCCCAGAAGAAGAATGGAACACTCATTCGTATCCGGGAAAAGATCAGTAGCCTGGAGGCCACACAGAAAGGACGCCAGATTCCCGTTTTTAAGACAAAAGACATGAATGGTCGTCCCATATCAAGTATGGCCCTCACCCATTCCCCTTACGCCATGATCATCGTCTGGGCTACCTGGAATGACGAGAGTCAGCAGATTCTACGGCAAGTCAATGCTTTCAGGAGGCACTCCGGCAGCAGACTACAAGTGGTCAGCATCTCCGTTGATGCCACCAGACAAGACTGTATGAATTCACTGAAAAATGACACCATTTTCTGGCCCAATATCTGGGACGGAGAGATGTTTGAAAATAAAACCCTACGAAGGTTAGGGCTCACCAACGTTCCAGATAATCTATTGCTAAAGAAAGGCCGTGTCATCGCACGCGGCATCAAAGTCGGTCAAATAAACAGCCAACTGAACAAACTGGTGAAATGATCCCGGCAGACTGGAACGGTCTGAAAGAAGACGAATAAAGTAGTCTTAATATATCTATGCTTATAAAAACATTCTGTGCTGCGGTCAACGGACTTGAAGTGACCACAGTAACCATTGAAGTCAGTATTACAAGAGGAGTGCAGTTTCATCTCACCGGACTGGGTGATGAAGCTGTAAAAGAAAGTAGGGACCGTATTGCTGCAGCATTGCAATACAACGGATTTAAATTCCCTATAGCCGATATTACCGTCAACATGGCCCCGGCAGACCTGAAAAAGGAAGGCAGCAGTTTCGACCTTCCCTTAGCCATAGGCATCCTTGCCGCCAATGAGAACATGAGTAGTGACCTGTTGCAAGAATATATGCTCGTAGGAGAATTGAGTCTTGATGGAAAACTCCAACCCGTAAAAGGAGCCCTGCCCATCGCCATCAAAGCAAGAG
This sequence comes from Prevotella sp., assembly GCA_036768895.1. Taxonomy (GTDB): domain Bacteria; phylum Bacteroidota; class Bacteroidia; order Bacteroidales; family Bacteroidaceae; genus Prevotella. Next base: position 7,552 of record DAIPMC010000020.1, read on the forward strand.
CAGAACATTTCAAGGGCCTGATCGTACCCCGACAGAACGTACGTGAAGCCGCTGTTGTCAACCATCTCGATGTCTATGGCATGGATCACATCCTGGAAGTCATTCACTTCTTAAACGGACAACAGGAATTCAAACCTACAGTAATCGACACCCGAAAAGAATTTTACGAGAATCAAAGTCAATTTGATATCGACTATGCAGATGTACGGGGGCAGGAAAACGTAAAACGAGCCTTGGAAGTGGCAGCAGCCGGAGGACACAACCTGATTATGATCGGTCCGCCCGGAAGCGGGAAGTCCATGATGGCGAAACGATTACCATCCATACTTCCACCTCTTTCACTGGCAGAAAGTCTGGAGACAACACAGATTCATTCGATTGCAGGGAAATTAGGACGTAAGGTATCCCTTATTTCCCAACGTCCCTTCCGCTCTCCACACCACACCATCTCAGAAGTTGCACTTGTCGGTGGAGGAAGCAATCCGATGCCCGGAGAGATTTCCCTGGCACACAACGGAGTACTCTTCTGCGATGAGTTACCCGAATTCAATAAGCACACACTGGAAGTCCTACGACAACCCCTTGAAGACCGGTCCATCACCATCAGCCGTTCCAAATACACCATCACTTATCCCTGTTCTTTTATGTTTGTAGCCAGCATGAATCCTTGCCCTTGTGGCTATTATGGCGATCCGACACATCACTGTGTCTGTACGCCCGGACAGATTCAGCGCTATATGAACAAGATCAGCGGACCACTGCTCGACAGAATTGACATCCAATGTTCCATCACACCGGTACCCTTTAAGGAAATCAGCAAGGCCGCGCCGGGAGAACCCAGCTCCGAGATCCGAAAGCGTGTCATTGCCGCCCGGTCCATCCAGACCGAACGATTCAAGGATATTACCGGAGTATATTGCAATGCCCAGATGAGTGAAAGGATGATTCATAAGTATGCAGAGCCCAATGAGGAAGGACTGACCCTGCTGCGGACAGCTATGGAAAAGCTCAGTCTCAGCGCCCGTGCTTACAGTCGGATATTAAAAGTTGCACGAACCATTGCAGACCTGGAACCAAGTGAAGATATAAAACCGGAACATCTTGCAGAAGCTATTTCCTATCGTGAACTTGACCGGGGAGATTGGGCAGAAAGGGCGTACGATTCCTAAGCAGAAGTCCATAACCCTACACCTCAAAAAACAATCAAATTATTTTGTTCTCCGCCCAATTTATAGTAATTTTGCACAGAAGAGTAAAAAAGGAAAGTAATGGAAGAAAAGAAATTCAAACGTACCCTCGTTACGGCAGCACTACCCTACGCCAACGGCGGTGTACATATCGGTCACTTGGCCGGTGTTTATGTTCCCGCTGATATCTACGTAAGATACCTCCGCCTGAAGAAACAGGACGTCTGTTTTATTGGAGGAAGTGATGAGCATGGTGTACCTATCACGATCCGTGCAAAAAAAGAAGGATGTGCCCCCCAGGATATTTGTGACCGTTACCATAAACTGATCAAGGATTCCTTTAGTGAATTTGGAATCAGTTTCGATATCTACAGCCGTACGACTTCAAAGATCCATAACCAGTTTGCCAGTGATTTCTTCAAGAAATTGTATGACGATGGCAAGTTGATTGAAAAAGAGAGCGAACAATATTACGACGAAGAAGCCCATCAGTTTCTCGCCGATCGTTATATCATGGGAGAATGTCCTCATTGCCACAACAAGAATGCCTACGGTGACCAATGTGAAGTTTGTGGCAGTGACCTAAGTCCTATGGAACTTATCAATCCCCATTCAACGATCAGTGGCAGTAAACCTGTACTCAGAAAAACCAAAAACTGGTATCTGCCGCTAAATGAGTATCAAGAGTGGTTGAAGAAGTGGATCCTTGAAGGTCACAAAGAATGGCGTTCAAATGTATACGGTCAATGCAAGAGTTGGCTTGACATGGACCTTCAGCCACGTGCCATGACTCGTGATCTGGACTGGGGAATCCCTGTTCCGGTCAAAGACGCCGAAGGAAAGGTCCTTTACGTCTGGTTTGATGCCCCCATCGGCTATATCAGCAATACTGTAGAACTCTGTCAGAATGAACCGGAGAAGTTTGGTAATTGGGAGAAATGGTGGAAAGATCCGGACACGCGTCTGGTTCACTTCATCGGCAAGGACAACATTGTATTCCACTGTCTGATCTTCCCGACGATGCTCAAAGCCCATGGTGGTTATATCCTGCCGGATAATGTACCGGCAAACGAATTCCTGAATCTGGAGAATCAGAAAATCTCCACTTCACGTAACTGGGCTGTCTGGCTGGATGAATACCTGAAAGATTTCCCCGGAAAACAGGATGTCTTACGTTATGTCCTTACCGCCAACGCCCCTGAGACGAAAGACAACAACTTTACCTGGAAGGATTTTCAGGAACGTAATAATTCCGAACTTGTTGCCATCTATGGCAATTTCGTCAACCGTGCCCTCCAACTGACCAAGAAATACTGGGACGGTGTCGTTCCTGAATGCGGAGAACTTCAGGATGTTGACCAGAGAGCCATCAAAGAATTTAAGGATGTCCAGGAGAAAGTAGAAGGATACCTCGATCATTTCAAGTTCCGTGAGGCTCAGAAAGAAGCAATGAATCTTGCACGTATCGGCAACAAATACATCACGGAATGCGAACCCTGGAAAGTATGGAAGAATGACCCGAAACGCGTAGAGACTATCCTCTATATCTCCCTGCAACTGGTTGCCAACCTTGCCATAGCATTTGAACCGTTCCTGCCGTTCTCTTCAGAGAAACTTCGCAAGATGATTGGCATGGAGCACTTCGAATGGAACCAGTTGGGTAATACAGACTTGCTCAAACCGGGACATCAGATCGGAGAGGTCCAACTCCTCTTTGAAAAGATCGATGATGAAGCTATTGAAGCACAACTGCAGAAATTAGAGAATACCAAAAAAGCCAATGAGGCCAAGACTTACAAGGCAGAACCTATTAAGGCTCCTTGCTCCATTGAAGATTTCGATAAACTCGATATTCGCGTAGGACACATCAAGGACTGTCAGAAAGTCAAGAAATCCAACAAACTCCTGCAGTTTACTATTGACGACGGACAAGGAAAAGACCGCACCATTCTTTCAGGGATAGCCAAGTTTTACAAACCAGAAGAGTTGATAGGCAAGGATGTGCTTTTCATCGCCAATCTTCCGGTACGTAAGATGATGGGAATCGAGAGTCAGGGAATGATCCTTTCTGCACTAGATGCCGACAACAGTCTGGCCGTTACAACTATCTTGAAGAAGGTCAAGCCCGGCAGCAAAGTCTGTTGAGCACTTCCAAAACACATATAGCAAAGGGGGAAGTTGCTTTAATGGGCACTTCCCCTTTTCTTAATAAGAATATCTAAAGATATCATTTACAAATTGTCACTTACCATGAAGGAAAGAAATTTATTATTTGGCTTATTTCTGCTTATTACGCTTTCAATATCCGGGCAGACTTCCAGAAAATTCACTTTAAACATTACACCTGACGGAGCCTCAACACTGACCTGCTTTCTTCCCGATCGGCCTACAGGAAGAGCCATCGTAGACTGTCCAGGCGGAGGTTATGTATGGCTTTCAATGGGTAAAGAAGGTTATGATTGGGCAGACTATTTCAACCAAAAGGGAATCAGTTATTTTGTACTAAAATACCGGTTGCCCAAAGGCAATCATCAGTTGCCTGTCAGTGACGCAGAGAACGCCATACGGCTTGTTCGAGACTCAGCAGACCAATGGAAGATCAACCCTTACGATGTGGGGATTATGGGGTTCTCGGCAGGAGGTCATCTGGCCTCTACCGTGAGCACCCATGCAGATTATAGTGCCCGCCCTGATTTTTCACTCCTCTTTTATCCGGTTATCACGATGGGAAACGGCACCCATGAAGGCTCAAGAATCAACTTTCTCGGAACATCACCTGATGCACAATCAATCAACGCCTTCTCGAATGAGAAACAGATACGGGCCCATCTTACCCCTCCGGCTGTCATCTTCCTGGCAAATGACGATAATGTCGTTCCTCCGATCGAGAACGGAGTAGCGTACTATACAGC
>DAIPMC010000020.1:11769-29606 GCA_036768895.1 Prevotella sp.
GTATCGGAAACAGTATTACAGATGGTGCCGGTATTGACATGAACTCAGAGAAAGGTTATCCAGCCTGTCTCCAGAAAGATCTCGGAACAGGATATCTCGTAAACAACTTCGGCGTAAGCGGCCGTACGATGCTCAACAAGGGTGATTATCCCTACATGAAAGAACTAGCATGGAAAGACGCTATGGCATTCAAGCCAAATATCGTCATCATAAAATTGGGAACAAACGATTCAAAGCCACAAAACTGGCGTTATAAACAAGATTTCAGACAGGACATGCAACAGATGATCGATTCGCTCAAATCGCTTCCAAGTCATCCGAAAATCTATCTGGCTACACCTATCCCCGCATTGAAAAAGAGTTGGGATATCAACGACAGCATAATCACAAAAGGTATTATCCCTGTAATACTTAAAGTGGCAAGGAAAAACCGATGTAAAGTACTTGACCTCCATACCTCCTTCTCCCCCTACATTAATCTGTTACAACAGGATGGTATTCACCCTACCGCTATGGGGGCGGCAAAATTAGCAGAGATTATTGCAACTGAGATAAAGAAATAAGTTTTTAGCATCCTGGCAACTAATAAAACAATCTGCCAGAAAAGAAGACTATCAAACAGCAAAAAGGCGAACCACAAAGGTCCGCCTTTATATTTGGACACCTGTCAGTCAGGTATCCAAGTCAGGTTACAATCAATAATTCCGAGCATCAATCTCAAAGAAACTCTGAGGATGTCCGCATACGGGGCACATACCAGGAGCCTTTGGTCCTATGACGATATGACCACAATTACGGCACTTCCAGATTTTATCACCATCTCTTGAGAACACGATATCATGTTTGACATTATCCAACAGTTTCAGATAACGTTCCTCATGATGCTTCTCAATGGCGCCAACCATCTCAAATTTGGCAGCGATCTCATTGAAACCTTCTTCATGGGCTTCTTTAGCCATCCGAGGATACATGTCTGTCCACTCGTAGTGCTCACCATTCGCACCAGCCTGAAGATTTGATGCGGTATCCTTCAGCTCGCCTCCTTCAAGGTATTTAAACCAGATCTTACCATGCTCTCTTTCATTGTTGGCCGTTTCCTCAAAGAGAGCAGCAATCTGTTCATAACCTTCTTTACGCGCTTTAGAAGCGAAAAAAGTATACCTGTTACGCGCTTTTGACTCACCTGCAAAAGCATCTTGCAGGTTCTTCTCTGTTTTTGTTCCTTTTAAGTTTTTCATAAGGCCTTCTTTATATTATTATTACCCTAACATTATGTATCAAGACTAAGTGCAAATATATAAATAAAAAATGGAAAGCGGGCAAAGAAGATATGTAAAATAATTATTTTTTTTACTATTACAAACAGGAATAGAATCTCCCTTCTCTTAGAACTTATTTCAGAATTGTCCGGAGGATCAATCAGCTCAGTCCTTGTTCCTCAATTACATCCTTAACGATAATATCTGAAAAGGCCTCACAAAACCAATATTTGTGAGGCCTTTATCCTTAGTTTATATCCTACCTTCTTAAAAAAGAAGACAAACTATTTAATCATTTACCTGATTCTCTTGATTCTCCTGAGGAGCTTCATTTTCAGTTGCACTTTCCTGACGATCATGGTGTTCGAAACGACGATGCTCATGATACGGACGACGTTCACGATCACGATCACCATAATCACGATCACGGTCACGGTCACCATAATCACGGCGAGGGCGGCGTTCACGCTCTACCCAACCTTCTGGTTTAGGAAGCAATGCGCGATGAGAGAGTTTGTATTTGCCCGTCTTGGAATCAATATCAATCAACTTCACCTTGATCTTATCTCCTTCATGAATACCGGCATCTTCAACTCTTTCAAGTCTCTTCCAGTCAATCTCCGAGATATGGAGAAGTCCGTCTTTACCCGGCATAATCTCTACGAAACAGCCGTATGGCATAATGGAACGAACCGTTCCTTCATATACCTCACCTATCTCAGGAACAGCTACGATAGATCTGATTCTGGCAAGAGCAGCATCGATGCTATTCTTATCAGGTGCAGAAACCTGTACATGACCCTTTCCGTCAGTTTCATCAATAGTGATCGTTGCACCCGTTTCTTCCTGCATCTGCTGGATAATCTTTCCACCAGGCCCGATTACAGCACCAATAAACTCTTTAGGAATATCAAATGCTTCAATACGTGGCACCTGCGGTTTCAATTCCTTACGAGGCTCCGGTAATGTCTGAAGCATCTTCTCAAGAATCTGCTCACGGGCACCCTTAGCCTGCATCAAAGCTTCTTCCAGGATCTCAAAACTCAGACCATCACATTTGATATCCATCTGTGTAGCTGTCAATCCATCCTTCGTTCCGGTTGTCTTAAAGTCCATATCACCCAAGTGATCTTCATCACCCAGAATATCGGTCAGAATAGCATAACGGTCACCATCCTTGATCAAGCCCATAGAAATACCTGAAACCGGTTTTTTGATAGGCACACCTGCGTCCATCAAAGCCAACGTCCCGGCACAAACCGTAGCCATTGAAGAAGAGCCGTTACTCTCAAGGATCTCTGATACCAAACGAACGGTATAAGGATAGTTATCAGGAATCTGATCTTTCAAAGCACGCCAAGCCAGATGACCGTGACCAATCTCACGACGGCCTACTCCACGCTGGGCTTTTGCTTCACCCGTACAGAAAGGAGGGAAATTATAATGGAGGAGAAAACGCTGATAACCCTTTTCCAACACATTATCAATCTGCTTCTCATCCAGTTTGGTACCTAATGTACAAGTACTCAGAGACATCGTCTCACCACGCTGGAAGATTGCACTTCCATGAGGCATTGGCAGAGGTGAAGCCTCACACCAGATAGGACGAATCTCATCCAGAGCACGGCCATCCATACGCTTATGCGTATCGAGAACGCTATTACGCATGGAGTCACGCTGCACATCAGCAAAGTAACGGTCTATCTCTGCATGTTTCTCATCCAAATCCTCCTCAGAGAGATCTGTATGAGCAGCATCATAAGCAGTTACAAAATCTGTTTTGATCTTGTCGTATGTTTCTTCACGATGCTTCTTGTCTGCATCACTGGCCTGAGCCTCAGCATAACACTTGTCATAGAGTTCATCACGCACTTGTTTGCGAAGATCCTCATCATTAGTCTCATCACAGTATTCACGCTTCACATCCGTTCCAAGTTCCTTGGAAAGCTCTTCCTGAAGTTCGCACATCGGGCGAATAGCATCCTGAGCTGCCTTGAGGGCACCGATCAGATCCTGTTCAGAGACCTCATCCATTTCACCCTCAACCATCATGATATTCTCTTTTGTAGCACCTACCATGATATCCATGTCTGATTTGGCCATTTCCTGGAAAGTCGGATCAATGACGTATTTGCCATCAATTCGGCCGACACGGACCTCTGAAATCGGGCATTCGATAGGAATATTTGAAGCAGCCATAGCTGCAGACGCTGCAAATCCTGCCAGTGCATCAGGCTGATCAATATTATCAGCTGAGAAAAGCATTACTTGTACATAGACCTCTGTGTGGAAATCTGAAGGAAAAAGTGGACGAAGAACACGGTCCACAAGACGTGAAGTAAGAATCTCACTGTCTGATGCTTTACCTTCACGCTTGGTAAAGCCACCGGGAAAACGGCCTGCGGCAGCATACTGCTCGCGATAATCTACCTGCAAAGGCATAAAATCTGTTCCCGGCACTGCATCTGTGGCTGCACAAACGGTAGCTAACATCACGGTCTTGCCCATACGAAGGACAACGGCACCGTCTGCTTGTTTTGCAACCTTTCCGGTTTCAATTGAGATGGTCCTGCCATCTGGCAATTGAACTGTTTTCGTAATTACGTTCATCTAAAATTTAATACTTTATTGTTTTGACTAACATCTAAATGACTTTACCAAAGCGTTTCTTTAGTAAAAACCGGAACAAAGATACCTAATTTATTACTTAATCACGAAAAAAAGCGCATTTATTTATATTTATTATCTGAAAATAACGTTACTATATTGATAATGAGTATATTAAGGGCTCATTTCCCCAAAGGTATACAATCTCATAAAATCCGTTTCCAGAGAAAATCTCATTACGAAAGTTATTTTACCAGATCATATCATTTCAAATTCATCAAAAAGGTATCAAATAATTTTGTGTTTTGCTGTATTTACATTAAATTTGCAAGGATAATCAACTCCATACGTAAGTTGAGACAGAAGAGGATTCAAGGAACTATTCCGACGAAGATTCTTGTCATGAGCTACGGTCTCCCAACCATTTATGAATACAACAGGTAGCTTATGTATTATAGACTCGTTCCTAAAAGTCACAATAAAACCTAAAAATGAAAATATCAAAGTTTTTTACCGCAATCACCCTCATTGGTGCAGCATTAGCCGCAACCTCCTGTTCAAACAAGAAATTCCATATTGAAGGCAATATCGCAAATGCTAAAGACTCAACACTGTATCTGGAGAATATCAGTCTGAACGGTCCAATAAAAATCGATTCCGTCAAACTGGACAAAGAAGGTGCATTCGATTTCACAGAGAATGCTGCCGACTCTGTGTGTCCCAACTTCTATCGCTTGCGTATTGCAGGCCAGAGTGTCAATCTTTCCATTGACTCCACAGAAACAGTTACAGTAAATGCCAAATGGCCACAGATGTCCACACAATATATGGTCAGAGGCTCAGAAGACTGCTCCAGAATCAAAGAACTGTCCCTTATGCAGATGCAGTTGCAGTCTCGAGTTAACGCCATTGCCCAGAATCCTTCTTTCGGAATGGATTCCTCTGAAGTAGCTATCGGAAATATTATTGAAGCTTACAAGAATAAGGTAAAAGTCAACTATATCTTTAAAGAACCGATGAAAGCCTCTTCTTATTATGCATTATTTCAGACCATTCAACTTGGAGGGCAGAACACTTTAATCTTCAATCCACAGGCTTCCAAGGCTGATGTACAGGTATTTGCAGCCGTAGCAACAAGTTGGGACACCTTCTATCCTGGTTCCCAACGAGGAAAGAACTTACATCAGATCGCCCTACAGGGAATGAAGAATATCCGGATTGTAGCAGCCCAAAGAGCACAAAGACTCGCCTCAAGTCAGGTCAGCAATACAGGAATCATCGATCTACAACTTACTGATAACAAGAACCAAGTGCAAGCTCTCTCTTCTTTAAAAGGGAAAGTAGTCATGCTTGACTTCCATCTGTTTGCAAGTGATCAGAGTATGCAAAGAATCATGTGGTTACGCAGCCTTTATAACAAATATCACAAGGAAGGTTTTGAAATCTATCAGGTATCCGTAGACCCGGATGAATCTTTCTGGAAACAACAGACAGCCTCGCTGCCATGGATCTGTGTACGTGACCAAGGAGGTGTACAAGGTCAGAGCCTGCAGGAATATAATGTACAAAACATTCCGACTTATTTCCTCATTGACAGGAATAACGTGCTCCAGAAACGGGATGTCCAGATTAAGAATATAGACAAAGAGATTCAGGCGCTCTTGCAGAAATAAGCAATTGCACATAAATCGAATCAAATCTTTCTATCATGAATAAACAAATCATATTGACAATGGTTTTCGCCATGACGCTGACGGGAACACAAGCCAAAGTCAGACTTCCGCACCTGCTGAGTGACGGTATGATTCTTCAGCAAAATACGGACGCACGCCTCTGGGGATGGGATCAACCAGGAAAAAACATCCAGGTCACTGCATCCTGGACCTCCCGGAAATATACCGTCAAGGCTGGCAGGGACGGAAAGTGGCTGCTTAAAGTCAAAACACCGGCAGCGAGTTTCACCCCCCTTTCCATCACTTTCAATGACGGAGAGAAAACAACTCTGCGCAATATCCTTTCCGGAGAAGTCTGGGTCTGTGCCGGACAAAGCAACATGGAAATCACGCTTAAAGGTTTTTACAATTGTCCGGTAAAAGGTTATAACCAGGCTGTACTTGAAGCATCCAGATATAAAGGTATCCACTATGTGAAGATTCCAAGTGAGATGCGAATGGAACCTCAGGACGATGCCAACTGTTCGTGGAAAGCCATCGCTCCCAATACAGTCGGAGATTGTTCTGCTGTGGGTTACTTCTTTGCACAAGTTATCTACAAAACGCTGAAAGAACCCGTAGGACTGATTATGGCCAACAAGGGAGGCACACGCGTGGAGAGTTGGCTCAGTGCTGAGAACCTGAAGAAATACACGAATGAGAGTTTGGATTCCATGACTAATGTCAGGAAATATGAAAAGAATGATTATTTGCGACCCTTAGTATGGGGGAACGGGACTTTTTCTCCTATTCTGAACTATACCGTAAAGGGTATCCTTTTCTATCAGGGTTGTTCAAATGTGGGTGATCCAGTAGGGCAATATGCCAAACGCCTTGAAGTTCTCGTACACCAATGGCGTCAGGATTTCAAACTCGGAGATATTCCTTTCTACTACGTACAGATAGCACCATTTTTCAATGGCAATAACGAAGGTGACGAAGGAGCCAAGTTACGTGAAGATCAATGGAAGGCATCCAAGGTAATCCCAAATTGCGGACTGGTATGTACCGATGATTGCGTTTACCCTTACGAGAGTCAGCAGGTCCATCCCTGCCAGAAAGAACCTGTGGGAATGCGTTTAGCCCTTCAGGCTCTGAACAAAACCTACGGGATGAAAGACCTCTGGTGTGAAAGTCCGGAGTTCAAGGATATGACGATCAGTCATGACACCTGTTATATCCATCTCCAGAACGATTACGGTGCTATCAGCCGTTACGAAGATATTAAAGGTTTTGAAATAGCAGGATCAGACAAGATTTTCCATAAAGCCAATGCCTCTTATTATTGGGGAAAAGGAATTGCCTTAACCTGTCCGGAAGTAAAAGATCCGGTAGCTGTACGCTATGCTTTCCGCAACTGGGGATATGGGAATGTAAAGAATCGTGCCTTATTGCCGTTGTTTCCTTTCAGAACAGATAATTGGTAAATACTACCTTTAGAAAAATATAGACATGCATCCTTTAGACAGGTTCAAGTTTTGTCCGGTTTGCGGTTCTCCTCTTTTCAACATACAGGATGGAAAAAGTAAGAAATGTGAGCGATGTGGTTTTGAATATTTTCTTAATCCAAGTGCCTCAACAGCAGCTTTTATCATCAATAAAAGAAACGAGATTCTTGTAGAGAGAAGAGGTCGAGAACCGAACAAAGGGACATTGGACCTACCTGGAGGATTTACTGATATCGGAGAAACCGGCGAAGAAGGAATAGCACGCGAAGTAAAGGAAGAAACCGGATTGGAAATTACATCTGCCCAATATCTCTTCAATTTACCGAACGTCTATCACTATTCAGGCTTAGATATTCCCACTCTTGACTTTTTTTTCAAATGTACGGTAAGTAATTGGAAAAATGCAAAAGCTGCCGATGATGCAGCAGAACTGATATGGATTCCACTGGACGATATTCATACCAAAGAATTTGGTTTACAGTCAATTCGAAAAGGACTTCGTAAATTTATGACTTTACTTAAATAATCCTCAAGGTAAAAGGAAAATTCTGCGTTATCCTCTTACAATGCTTTTTTATCTATTCAAATACATCTATATCAATTGAATAGACTTTCTTTATTTCCAAGAGAACTATCAGCTTTTTCTCTCCAATTGTCAGCAACAAGTTAAAGTTAATAGATATAAATTACACCTAAAAACATTAAAAAACAAAAAAATAATCTTATACAATAAGGTATAAGCCAAAACTTTGCTTATTTTTGCGCCCAAAATGAACTGTATCGATGACAGAGAGTATTTTTGGAACGTTCAAGCCCTCACTTGCCAATAGTCTTTATAGAAAAACCGGCAGGAGAAAAGCATTATGAACATACGATTTATCTCAGATCAGAAGAACAGACGAATAAGGTAAAAATAATGTGACTGGATCAATTCGATCTGCCACATGGGAAGTCGTTAAAATATAACAAAAGAGCGAGATATGCAAGAAAATTTGGTCATTGTCGAGAGTCCCGCCAAAGCTCGGACCATCGAAAAGTTTTTAGGTAATGAATACAAAGTAATGTCTTCTTACGGTCATATTCGTGACCTTAAGAAGAAAGAGCTCAGCATAGATAAGAAAACCATGGATCCTACTTATGAAATTCCTCCTGAGAAGAAGAAATTAGTAGCAGATCTTAAAGCGAATGTTAAGAATACTCAAAAGGTCTGGCTTGCATCCGATGAGGATCGCGAGGGAGAAGCTATATCATGGCATCTTTGTGAAGTGTTGGGACTAGACGAAGGCAAGACCAGCCGCATTGTATTCCATGAGATTACCAAGCCTGCCATTATCGAAGCCATCAAGCATCCGCGTCATCTGAATATGAACTTGGTCAATGCCCAACAGGCTCGCCGTGTTCTTGATCGTCTGGTAGGTTTCAAACTCTCTCCTGTCTTATGGAGAAAGGTCAAGCCAGCACTAAGTGCCGGTCGTGTGCAGAGTGTCGCAGTAAGACTGATCGTAGAACGAGAGCGGGAAATTCAGAAATTCCAGAGTGAACCTTATTATCGTGTCAATGCCATATTCGCACTTATTAATCCAGATGGCAGTGCTTCTGAAGTAAAAGCAGAACTAAACAAGCGTTTCAAGGAATATGATGAAGTCCAGAAATTCCTGGATTTATGTAAGAATGCTACTTTCTCTGTAGAAAGTGTAACCAGGAAACCGCTAAAGCGTACCCCTGCGCCACCCTTTACGACCTCAACCCTACAACAAGAAGCTGCACGCAAACTCGGATTTACCGTCAGCCAGACTATGATGGTAGCTCAACACTTATATGAAAGCGGACAGATCACTTACATGCGTACTGACAGCGTCAACCTCTCCAGTCTGGCAATCAATACCAGCAAGGATGAAATTATCAAACTCTACGGAAAAGAATACAGCAAATCACGTAATTATATCACCCATTCAAAGGGAGCACAGGAAGCTCACGAGGCTATCCGTCCTACCTTTATGAGTAACTCTGAAATTGGAGGGACTTCACAAGAACGTCGCCTCTATGATCTGATATGGAAACGCACAGCAGCTTCACAGATGGCCGATGCTCAAATAGAAAAAACCAGTGCTGGAATCGCTATCAGCAATTCGGACGAAATGTTCATTGCTAACGGAGAGGTCGTTACCTTTGATGGATTTATGAAAGTATATCATGAATCAACTGATGATGAAGACAACAGCACTGAGGATTCTTCACACAACCTTCCTTGCATGAAAATCGGAGATCAACTCGAACGACGTGAAGTATCAGCCATAGAACGTTTCTCCCAAGCTCCATTACGCTACACAGAAGCTTCTTTGGTGAAAAAACTCGAAGAACTAGGTATCGGCCGTCCTTCTACATACGCTCCTACCATCTCTACGATCCAACAACGAGAATATGTACAAAAGGGAGACCGACTCGGTAAAGAGCGCAACTATACCATCGACACTTTGAAAGGTTTGCAGGTCATACAGAAAACGAAAACGGAAATGACCGGATCAGAAAAGGGAAAGCTCGTTCCTACTGATGTAGGAATCGTCGTCAACGATTTTCTGATGAAGAACTTTCCGGAAATCATGGACTATAACTTCACGGCAAAGGTAGAACAACAGTTTGATCGTATAGCCGACGGGAAGGAAGAATGGCATGCCATGATGAAGGATTTTGATAAGGGTTTTGAACCTACGGTTACCGAAGTAATGAACGCTCGTAATGAACATAAAGCAGGAGAACGGCAACTAGGTGTTGACCCAAAGAGCGGGAAACCTGTATTTGTCAAAATCGGGCGTTACGGTCCTGTGGTACAGATAGGTACTGCAGAAGACAAGGACAAACCACGTTTCTCCCAGATTCCAAAAGGCAAAAGCATGGAAACACTGAGTCTTGATGAAGCCCTGAGCCTCTTCAAGTTGCCACGAAAGGTAGGAGAATTTGAAGGTACAACGGTTACAATCGGCGCAGGACGATTCGGACCTTATATCCTTCACAACAAGAAATATGTCTCAATTCCAAAGACAGAAGATCCGATGACGATAACACTTGATACGTCCATCGGCCTCATTGAGGCCAAAAGGGAAGCAGAGAAAAAGCGCCATCTTAAATCATTTGATGAAGTTCCGGGCCTGGAAGTTCTCAATGGACGTTACGGACCTTATATCTCATACGAAAGCAAAAACTACCGTATTCCGAAGGAACAGCATGATAAAGCAACTGAGTTGACCTCCGAACAGTGTATGGAGATCATCAAAAATACTCCTGAGCCTCGGACTAAAAGCAGAAAAGTTCGGAAATAACTGTAAAAGAAGGACACGTGAATGAGTTTAATCAGCAAATGAAGAGAATCATCATCCTCGGATATATGGGCGCAGGAAAGACGACCGTAGGCAAAGCACTCGCCGAAGACCTAAAATGTCAATTCTATGATCTGGACTGGTACATAGAAAGCAGGATGAGGAAAACCGTCAAGCAACTCTTTGACGAACGGGGAGAAGCCGGTTTCCGTAAAATTGAATATAACATGCTCCATGAAGTAGCTGAATTTGACAATATCATTCTAAGTTGCGGAGGAGGTACTCCCTGCTTCTTTGATAATATGGACTATCTGAATCAACAAGGGGAGACAGTTTATCTGAAAGCTACTCCAGATATACTCCATAAACATCTGAAAATGGGCAAATCGGTACGTCCGCTTCTGCTCAACAAGACACCGGAAGAAATACAACTCTTTATCCAACAGCAACTCACTGAACGTGAACCTTCTTATTTAAAAGCAAAATACATTCTGGATGTTAATCTGATGGATAATTATGAGAAAATCAAAATAACAGTTGATCAACTGGAAAAGATGATTGGGATAGAACCAAGACGGTAGACAGACTATCTATGGTAGATCATCTTCCCGGCAGTATCCGCAAAAAATCGCAGACAACTTCCGGAATAAATTCTATCAACACTAAATAACGATAATAAAATATCAAAAAATTGACTTAAAGAAACTACTCTGTACCAAGTAATGAAAAAATGGACGATTGAAGACTCAGAGGAGCTCTATAATATCAAAGGTTGGGGCACCTCTTATTTTGGCATTAACGGAAAAGGTAATGTCTATGTAACTCCTTGTAAAGACGGCACGCAGATAGATCTGTGTGATGTGATGAATGAATTGGCGTCACGTGATGTCACAGCACCTGTGCTCCTTCGCTTCCCTGATATTCTGGACAGCCGCATCGAAAAATTTGCGAGTTGTTTTGCAAAAGCAAAAAAGGAATATGACTTTAAGGGACAGAACTTTATCATCTATCCGATTAAAGTCAATCAGATGCAACCTGTCGTGGAAGAAATCATCTCCCATGGACAAAAATTCAATCTGGGACTTGAAGCGGGGTCCAAGCCAGAATTGCACGCAGTGATTGCCGTGCAATGCCAAAGTGATGCTCTCATTATCTGCAATGGCTATAAAGATCAGAGTTATATAGAGATGGCCATGCTTGCGCAGAAGATGGGCAAGCATATCTTTATCGTCATCGAAAAACTGAATGAACTTGATATCATTGCCAAAGTAGCTAAGGATCTGAATGTAAAACCTAATCTGGGTATCCGCATTAAACTCGCGTCTACAGGTTCCGGGAAATGGGAAGAAAGTGGTGGTGATGCTTCTAAATTCGGATTGACTTCGTCTGAGATTCTGGAAGCCCTGAACAAATTGGATAAGATGGGATTGCACGACTGCCTGAGGCTGATTCATTTCCACATCGGCAGTCAGGTCACAAAGATTCGTCGTATTCAGGATGCCCTGCAAGAAGCTGCACAGTTTTATGTCAACCTCCACAAAATGGGTTATGATGTGGACTTCGTAGATTGCGGTGGAGGACTGGGCGTAGACTATGATGGTACGAGAAGTTCGAGTAGTGAAAGCTCCGTCAATTATTCCATTCAGGAATATGTCAATGACTGTGTCTATACCTTCACCGATGCAGCAAACAAGAATCATATCTCCCACCCCAACATCATTACGGAAAGTGGCCGCAGTCTTGCCGCCCATCATTCCGTACTGGTCATCAACGTGCTGGAAACTGCCTCTCTGCCGGAAATGCCGGAAGAGTTCGAAGCAAAGGAGACTGATCAGCAATTAGTAAAGGACCTGTATGAAATCTGGGATAATCTGAACCCGCATTCCATGTTAGAAGACTGGCACGATGCGGAACAGATACGAGATGATGCACTGGAACTCTTCAATCACGGGATGATCAATTTGAAGACAAGGGCGGAAATAGAAAGTATGTACTGGAGTGTCTGCCATGAAATTAATAATATGGCAAAAACGATGAAGCACGTTCCAGATGAACTTCGCGGACTTGATAAGATTTTAGCGGATAAATACTTCTGTAACTTTTCTCTCTTTCAAAGTCTGCCAGACAGTTGGGCCATTGACCAACTCTTTCCGATTATGCCTATTGAAAGGCTTAATGAAAAGCCCACACGGAACGCGACCATACAAGATATCACCTGCGACAGTGACGGTAAAATAGCCAATTTTGTCAGTAATGACCATATCACGAATGTACTTCCCCTGCACACCTTGAAAAAAGGTGAACCCTATTATCTGGGGGTATTTCTTGTTGGGGCCTATCAGGAGATCCTCGGTGATATGCACAATCTCTTCGGTGATACGAATGCAGCCCATATTCTGGTAAAGGACGGTCATTATTACATTGACCAGATCTATGATGGAGAGACCGTATCTGACGTCCTTGGGTATGTACAGTATAATCCTAAAAAACTTGTAAGGCAGTTGGAACAGTGGGTTACCAAAAGTATGAAAGAAGGTAAGATTTCCCTCAAAGAAGGTAAGGAATTTCTTAACAACTATCGCAGCGGACTCTACGGATATACCTATTTGGACTAAGGACTTTTAGTAATACCAAGGCCACCCTGCCCATACTGGGGAAAAGAAGTTCAGCTAGTCTGACCGGAAACCCATAGATGTTTAAACTCTATTAATGCTTGAATAAAATGAAGAAAGAACATCTAACAATCGTAAAAGTGGGTGGTGCCATTGTCGAAGACGCATCAAAACTCAAGGAGTTCCTGAACGCCTTTGCTGCCATTCCTGACCATAAGATACTGGTTCATGGTGGAGGCAGAAGCGCCACAAAGTTTGCTTCATCACTTGGCATTCAAAGTAAAATGGTGGAAGGCAGACGGATTACAGATGCCAACATGCTACAGATTGTCACTATGGTCTATGGAGGTCTGGTCAATAAGAATTTAGTTGCCAAGCTGCAATCAATGGGTCTTAATGCTCTTGGACTGACAGGAGCAGACATGAACATCATTCACAGTCATAAGCGTCCCTTGGTAAAGGGTGTTGATTTCGGTTTTGTAGGTGATGTTGACCAGGTAAATGCCTATTGCCTGCAGAAACTTATCCAACAAGGTGTTATTCCTGTGATAGCGCCTCTTACACACGATGGAAAAGGGCAAATGCTTAATACCAATGCCGACACGATTGCTGCCGAAACAGCACAAGCACTTGCAAGGTTTGATGAGGTAACTCTGGTTTACAGTTTTGAAAAAGATGGTGTACTTCGCGATCCGGATAATGAGCATAGTGTCATCTCAACAATCACACGTCCAGATTTCAATCAATATGTAGCTGCCGGAATCGTAGAAAAAGGGATGATTCCGAAACTCCAGAATGCACTTTGTGCTGTCGATCAGGGAGTCAAGGAAGTAATTATCACTAAATACTCAGCCTTGGATGGAAAACACGGTACACTTATCCACTCATAATATAAGATTTCCTTTTATAATTTTCGAAAGGAAGTACTAAAACAGTTAACGAATATTAAATTCGACAGAAATATTCAGTTATCTGTAACTTTCGATCAACCAAGTCGTCATTCAATTAGAGAGGATGAAAAAGATTAGCTTTCGTAACGATGTGTTGCCGCTGAAGAATCAACTCTTCAGACTGGCGTTGCGCATTACTCTTAACAGGGAAGAAGCGGAAGACATCGTACAGGATACGCTAATCAAAGTCTGGAACAACAAGGAAAAATGGGGAAAGATAGACTCTTTGGAGGCTTACTGTTATACCATTACCCGGAACCTTTCACTTGATTGCCTCAAGCGGCAGGAAAACCAGACAACTTCTTTTGATGATACGGTGAGCGAACCTATAGACCATTCTTCTGACCCTTCTGAGCAGATGATTCAAGAGGATCGGATAAAAAGAGTGAGAGAACTAATAGACGGATTGCCCGAAAAGCAACGAACATGTATACAACTTCGTGATTTTGAAGGAAAGTCGTACAAAGAAATCGCCACAATTATGGACATTACAGAAGAACAAGTAAAAATAAATATCTTCCGTGCACGTCAATCTATCAAAAAGAAATATCAGGAACTCGATGAATATGGACTATAAATACATTACACAACTTTTGGAGCGCTATTGGAAGTGCGAAACTACTCTTGAGGAAGAGCAGATTCTTCGTACGTTCTTCAGCCAGAAGGATGTTCCAGATGAACTTCTTCCCTATCAGGAGCTTTTTTGCTATGCGCAAAAAGAAATGAAGAAGGATATTCTCGGAGACGAGTTCGACCAGAAGGTTTTGTCTAAGACAGAAGGCACAAGAACTGTCAAGGCTCATGTAATCACCATGCGGCAACGCCTGATGCCTCTGTTCAAGGCTGCTGCCATTATAGCCATCCTACTGACATTGGGCAATGCTGCCCAGGTACCGTTCCGAGCAGAAGACAAACCGGCAATGAGTGCGACAGGCCAAAAGGCCGTAAAAGGTGCTTCTGTGGCAATGGGAATGGATACTTCTGTCATTGACAGTGTACAGCAAAACAATGCTGTTCCCACAACACCTACACCAGTCGGTACAATATTAAAATAGAATTTTTCTATGCTTTCTCTATAAAAGAAATCATGTTTAGTTAAAACAACAACTCTTGAAACTGCGAAGTTTCAATTCTCTCAAATTTTTCATAACATACTAACGTAGAAAAGGGCCATCGGTTGTAAAAGACTGGTGGCCCTTAACTTTCTTCACGAAGCCATATCTGCTATGCCTTTTTCATCCTCATATACAACTGATAAATACTTGGAATAAGGATGCAGAAAGAGAATATGATTCCCCCCGTCATCAATCGTGCATTCCCATGGAAAAAATCAATCAGTTTCCCATCTTCCATCCAAGGCATGAGATTAAACATGAAATAAGCGACAGTATTGTTAACCCAATGGAGTACAACCCCAGGAATGATACTATCCGTACGATAATACATCCAGCCTAGAAGAAGTCCGATAGCAAAGGCATGAAAGCCCTGAGCGATGTTACCATGCACCAAGGCAAAAATCAGAGCCGAAAGAACTATTGCTCCCCAATGCCACTTTTGACGAAAGAGTTTGAGCAGGACACGAAGTACTCCACCACGGAACACGACTTCCTCTGCCAAAGGAGCAAAGATTCCAATAGCTACATATCCCCATGGATTTTTCATAACACTATTGAATATCTGCCCATAGTTTTCAGGCATCACCAGATTAAGTTTCTCATCAATCCATTCAGCTGGCAAGATTGTTCCAATGGTCAGGCATACCACCCAGATTATTACACCCCAAGGCTTAGACTGAAAATAGGAACGTGATAAAGGAGACCACTTCAGACAAGCAAAAAGAACAATAGAAATAACACTACTTACGGCTGTAGTAATAGCTAGCAGCACCCCCTGTTTGCCAGCCGCCATGCCCTGAAGGATAGTCTGAAAAGCTTGATGATCGTGAACGGCAACTATCCCAGTGCCTACCATCTCTACAATTATCTGAATCATAAAAAACACAATTACGAACCAGACGACATCTAATATTCCTCTTGTAGTCTTACTCATTTTCCAAATCTTTATCAAATTGTTCATTTACCATTTTCTCATCTTCATGAAGTTGTTGCTGCAAGGCTTTCACTGAAGGGAATTTTTTATTCTCGCGTATCCGATGTATAAAACTGACAAACAATTTTTTGCCATAGATATCACCTTCAAAATGAAAAATATTTACCTCAAGAGAAATATGACGTCCATTAAAAGTAGGACGCGTTCCGATAGACATCATAGCTCTCATATTAACCATTGTCCCTTCCATCCTGGCCATAACCGCATAAACCCCATTAGCCGGAACGAGCAGGCCATCTTTGCCTACGCTCAAGTTTGCAGTAGGGAAACCAAGTTTACGTCCTTCCTGGTGTCCTCGCACGACTCTTCCACATAAGGTGTAAGGATAACCCAGACAACGATTTGATAATTCTACTTCACCCTCTTTGAGTAAAGAACGGATAACGGTAGAACTCACATTTACACCATTCAAGACAAATGCAGTACTTTTCACCACCTCTATACCCAATTGGCTGCCATATTTCACATACTCATTGAAACCTTCTGTACGGTTATGTCCAAACCGATTATCATATCCAATATAAAGTTTCCGGACACCAAGTCCGTCATGGAGAATGGTTTTCATAAAATCATGAGCCGACAAGGACGCCATTGCCAAGTCAAAGTGAAGCACCACGGTATGATTAATATCTGTCTTTGAGAGAAGAACCAGTTTTTCCTCAAGTGTACTCAACAACTCCGGTTGATAGTCACTTTGCAAGACCTTACGTGGATGTCGGTCAAAAGTAATTACCAAAGAATCAAGTCCTTCCCGACGGGCATCATCTGCTACCTGATTGATCAGAAACTGATGGCCACGATGTACTCCATCAAAGAAACCTATAGTAGCTATACAAGGGTTCATCCCACGGATCTTATGACCACTCTTATAATATTTTATATCCATTATAACGATTACTTTCTATTTGCCATTTCCAAGCAAGTTTTCCACCGAGGACACCCAACTATGGTCCTTGGTATGGTGAAAAGTGTTCAAGCCAACCTGAGCAGCTCCTTCCAGGTTTACCTTTGAATCATCAATAAAAACCGTTTCCAAAGGATGAATGCCAGCCTGCTCAAGTACCTCCCTATAAATAGACTCGGAAGGCTTGACCAGTTGCATCTGATATGAAAGGAAGCATTTTTCAAAATAATCGTTTATTGTATAATTCTTATCGTTGAAAAATTCACGGATACAGAAATTCCAATGCATGACATTCGTGTTGCTAAGCAGAAAGAGATGATAACCCTGGTTTTTCAGCCGGAGAAGATTCTTCTTTTTGATATCAGAAACCCCGGTCAACAGCTGGTTCCAGGCCCAGACGATCTTCTCGTCTGATATTTCACGACCTGCAGTCTGCCTAACATCATCACAAAATTGATTTTGATTGATCGATCCTGTTTCTATATCAAGGAAGAGATCCTCTGTAAGGTGATTCTGGACATAATGGGCAATCTTACCCGCTCCGAGTTGGGTAAAAGCATCTACACAACGCTGAATATCCAAACCGACGAGCACACCACCCATGTCAAATATAATATTTTTGATTTGATTCATTCCTATTCATTTTACTTTAACGACCCTGCGACATGGACACGTTTCTCTTTGTGCAGTCCAGTTAGTCGCCCAAACGCACGTCCAATCTCACCACCCCATAGCACTACAGAAGTAGCAACAATAATTATCATCCACTCTTTAAATGATAAGGGTTCCGTACGGAACATATTTCCGCCGAAAGTCACGATCAGCCACTGCCCTGCCAGGATAATCAGCAATACCCAAAGCATTCCCTTACTTTCAAAGAAGTGATAAAAAGCTGAATGTCTGCTACCCAAAGCCTTTGCAT
>DAIPMC010000021.1:0-29303 GCA_036768895.1 Prevotella sp.
CAGTTGATTTGATGAAAAATTTTATAGGAATTATTCCTGCACGATATGCTTCCACTCGTTTCCCTGGTAAGCCTCTTGCCATGTTGGGTGGTAAACCTGTTATTCAACGAGTGTATGAACAGGCTTCTGAGACTTTGTCCTGTGTCTATGTTGCCACAGATGACGTCCGCATTTATGAGACTGTCAGTTCTTTTGGAGGTAAGGCCGTTATGACACGGGCTGACCATAAAAATGGCACGGACCGTGTGGAGGAGGCGATGGAAAAAATCGGTGGTGACTGGGATGTAGTTGTGAATATTCAGGGAGATGAACCTTTTATTCAGCCAAGTCAGATTCAAACACTTTGCCGTTGCTTTGATGATCCGGATACGGAGATAGCTACATTGGGGAAGCGTTTTACTTCGATGGAAGCGGTAGAAAATCCGAATTCACCGAAAATCGTTCTTGACCATAGAGGTTTTGCCTTATATTTTTCGCGTAGTGTCATTCCTTTTGTCAGAGGTGAAGAGAAGAGTGAATGGCTGAAAGATTACCCTTTCTTGAAACATCTGGGTATTTATGCCTATCGCAGGCAGGTGTTGAAGGAAATCACACGGCTTTCACAGGGACAGTTGGAAAAAGCTGAAAGCCTGGAACAACTCCGATGGCTGGAAAATGGATACCGCATTAAAGTCGGTTTTACAGATGTTGAAACTGTTGGCATTGATACCGTTGAAGATCTGAAGCGAGCTGAAGAGTTCTTGAAGAAGCTGTAAAGGAAAGATTCATGCAGAATTGCAAGAAAATTGAAAATGTTATCGCCCATTTCATCGAGGGTCATAAGTTGATGAATCAAGGGCAACGTTATCTCGTGGCTTTGTCGGGTGGACCTGATAGCGTTTCCTTATTGCGTATATTGCTTGATCTGGGTTATCAGATTGAAGCAGTACACTGTAACTTTCATCTTCGCGGCGAAGAGTCTGATAGAGATGAAAGGTTTTGCAGCCAACTTTGTCAGGGACTTAACGTTCAACTGCATTTGGTTCATTTTGATACCCGTACTTATGCTGAATTACATCAGGTGAGCATTGAGATGGCCGCTCGTGAACTCCGTTATCAGTATTTTGAAAAATTGAGATGCTCAATCGGGGCAGCCGGAATCTGTGTCGCTCATCATCAGGATGATTCCGTGGAGACAGTTCTGATGAATCTTCTGAGGGGGACGGGACTGAAGGGGCTGGAAGGTATCCTTCCGTTGCAAGGCTATATTATCCGTCCACTTCTTTGTATAAACCGTTCTGATATTGAACAATATCTTCATTCAATCCATCAGGATTTTGTCATTGACAGTACTAATCTTATCGATGATGTGACACGTAACCGGATACGTCTTGATGTCATACCTCTTCTGGAAAAAATAAATCCTGCGTTTCGGAAGAATGTAGCACGTACTACTGAATACGTTGGAATGGCTGTACATGCGTTGGAACATTACGTAAATAATTATATTTCCTTGAAATCCGGTATCGAACTATATTTGCCGCAGGAAGCGGGTGATACAACGATCTCGGATGCTTCTGCTACGATAACTGTACAGAGCATCATGGCCTTTCCTTCTCCTGAATTGCTGCTTTACACGATGATTAATCTGTATGGCTTCAGTGGTTTCCAGGCAGAGGAAATCTATGCTTCAATGAATAAATCAGGAAAGGTGTGGCATTCTAAAACCCATCAACTCCTTGTTGATAGAGGAAAAATATTTATACAACCTTTACCTGATCATGTTTCGAATAACATGCGTATCCCTGAGGAGGGAAATTATGTGTTCAGTAAGAATTTGAAGTTACTGATAAATTATGGACAGCCTGTTGTCTCTAAGGAGAATGATACAGCCACACTGGATGCCGGGAAAGTGAAATTTCCGTTGACTCTTCGTTATAGTCAGGAAGGTGATCGCTTTGTTCCTTTTGGAATGAGGGGTAGTCGGCTGGTCAGTGATTTCCTGACAGATTTGAAGTGTAATCTTTTTGAGAAGCAGCAGCAGTTGGTACTGACTGATGCAACAGAAAAGATACTCTGGGTGGTCGGGAAACGTACGGATAATCGTTTTCGGATAGATTCCCATACGGAGAAAGCTTTAGTACTGAGGGTGTTGAATCCTGATTCTGCAGAAGATATCCGATGAAAAGGATAAAATTTTACGAAAGATGAAATAAAATCTGATAAAGTCGGATTTCCTTATGGAAAACGGAACGGTTTTTCCAATTTTAAATTCAGATAGATTTTCCTTGATTTGATGGAAACTCCGTTCCTTAAATTCTTTAAATAATTTGGTGGTTAGATGGGAATTCGCTATCTTTGTAGATGTAATCAAAGCATTTCCCATGAACTTTAAAACTCAGATACTGACATTATTATTAGTCTTATCTCCTTTGGCTAGCACTGCTCAGAAGATCATCTTAGGTTCTTGCACCACTCGTGATGGGGGAATGTATAAAGGTGAAATGTCTGGCGGAAGGCCTTATGGTAAAGGGAATACACTTTATAAAAATGATGGCGAATATGTGAGGGGCAGACGCCAGGGATATGGCATCTATACTTTTAGCAATGGTGAGAAGTATGCTGGGCAATGGTTTCAGGATCAGCAACACGGGAAAGGAACTTTTTATTTTGCAAATAATAATAAGTATGTCGGTCTCTGGTATCGGAATTACCGTCAGGATCATGGAGTAATGTACTATTACAATGGTGACCGTTATGATGGTAACTGGTACCAGAACAAACGTCAGGGAAGGGGAACCTATACTTTCTCAAATGGTGCCTATTACCGTGGTCAATGGAAGAATGATGAAAAAGAAGGAAAAGGCTTTTTCAGTTGGAGCGATGGCTCGACTTATAATGGAATGTGGGCTGACAATATGCGCAATGGAAAAGGAATCTATAAATATTCAGGCGGGGACCTTTATGTAGGTGACTGGAAAAATGACATCCAGAACGGTAAAGGCATCTATAAATTTCAGAACGGTGATCGCTATGAGGGTGACTATGTTCAGGGAGAACGGACCGGTCAGGGTGTCTTTACATACGCCAACGGTGATAAATATTCGGGTGAGTTCAAGGAAGGAATGAAAGATGGCCAGGGTACGATGGAATGGGATAATGGTGATACGTACACCGGTCAGTGGAAGAATGATTTACAGAACGGTATAGGCCAACTTACCAAGAAGAATGGTGATGTCTTTGAAGGACAGTTTCGTAATGGTAAGGTAGATGGTGATGTCAGTATCCATTACGCTAATGGCAATACTTTCAAAGGTGTCTATCATGACGGACGTCGTAACGGACCTGCCATTGAGGTGTCTAAAGACGGTACTCGTTTTGAAGGTAGTTATGTCAATGACCAGCGAGATGGTAAATTCGTGGAAAAAGATCGTAATGGACAGATAACAGCCCAGGGAACTTATCGTCATGGGCATCGTGGAAAATAATATCTTAATTAATCAGTAATCATGACAAATAAAATGGTGAAATCTGCAATCGGAATTGTGAGGAATGACCCATATCTTGAACCTTATGCCGATGCGATAGGTGGACGACACGATCATGCCGTATGGAAAATCAACCAATTGACTCGGAATGGGAAGATGACGCTCAGTGATTTTGCTGATGGATATAACTATTATGGACTTCATCAAGTGAAAGAGGGTTGGGTATTTCGTGAATGGGCACCCAATGCTACTGATATTTTTCTTGTCGGTGATTTTAATGATTGGAAGGAGGTAGAAGATTATCGGTGCAAGCGTCTTGAGGGCACTGGAAACTGGGAACTTCTTCTTCCTGCAGCAGCTGTCCGGAATGGTCAGTTGTATAAAATGCATGTACATTGGAATGGTGGGGACGGAGAGCGCATCCCGGCGTGGGCACAGCGCGTGGTCCAGAATGACCAGACCAAGATATTTTCTGCTCAGGTATGGGCTCCGCATCCTTATGTGTGGAAGAAAAAGAAATTTGTGCCTGCTACGTCTCCATTGCTGATTTACGAGTGCCATGTCGGGATGTCTCAGGATGCTGAGAAAGTAGGTACCTATACTGAATTTAAAGATAATGTTCTTCCGAGAATTGTCAAGGACGGTTATAATTGTCTTCAGCTTATGGCTGTTCAGGAACATCCCTATTATGGGAGTTTCGGCTATCATGTGAGTAGTTTCTTTGCTCCAAGTTCCCGTTTTGGCACTCCGGAAGAATTGAAAGCCCTTATTGATGCGGCTCATCAGTCAGGAGTTGCCGTAATCATGGATATTATACACTCTCATGCCGTTAAGAATGAGGTGGAGGGTTTAGGTAATCTTGCAGGTGATCCGAATCAGTATTTTTATCCGGGTGAGCGGCATGAACACCCGGCATGGGGTAGCCTGTGCTTCGATTATGGAAAGGATGATGTCATTCATTTCTTGCTGAGTAACTGTAAATACTGGTTGAAGGAATTCCATTTTGACGGTTTCCGTTTTGATGGAGTTACTTCCATGTTGTATTACAGTCATGGACTTGAAGAAGCCTTTACTAATTATAGCGACTATTTTAACGGCCATGAAGATGATAATGCTATCTGCTATCTGATGATGGCCAATCAACTCATTCATGAGACTAATCCTCATGCCATTACGATTGCTGAAGAAGTCAGTGGAATGCCGGGACTGGCTGCAAAATTTGAAAACGGAGGCTATGGCTTTGATTATCGTTTGGCCATGAATATCCCTGACTTCTGGATTAAGATAATCAAAGAAAAAAGAGATGAAGAATGGAAACCCAGCAGTATATTCTGGGAGATGAAGAATCGTCGTTCTGATGAACAGACTATCTCATATTGTGAATCTCATGATCAGGCTCTTGTCGGAGATAAGACGATTATCTTTCGTCTGATAGATGCAGATATGTATTGGCATTTCCGGATTGGGGATGAGAATGATACCGTGCATCGGGGCATTGCACTTCACAAGATGATTCGTCTGGTGACCCTTTCTGCCATGAATGGAGGTTATCTGAATTTTATGGGTAATGAATTCGGACATCCGGAGTGGATTGATTTCCCTAGAGAAGGGAATGGATGGAGCTATAAATATGCTCGCAGGCAGTGGCATCTTGTTGATGATCAGAGTTTATGCTATCATTATTTGGGAGACTTTGACCGGAAGATGCTTGAGGTAGTAAAGAGCGAACCTGGTTTTATCCATACACCGGTAATCGAGATCTGGCATCAGGATGAGGATCAGATCCTGGCCTTTATGAGAGGGGATCTGTTCTTTGTCTTTAACTTTTCTCCAACCCGTTCCTTTGTTGACTATGGCTTTCTGGTTCCGAAAGGTTCCTATAAAATAGTACTTGATTCCGATAATCCGGCCTTTGGTGGAAATGGACTTAATGATGATTCTATGGTACATCAGACCAATTATGATTCGCTCTATGCCAGTCAGAATAAGGAATGGCTGAAGTTGTATACTCCTTCCCGTTCTGCGATGGTACTTAAGAAATGTAATCTATAGTAATAAAATTTTAGATAATGAGAAGAGCTAAAAATAGCACAGTTACAATGCGTGTAATCTGTACTATTGTCTTTCTGGTTTTTACTTTCTGCTATCTGTATTTTTACCAGAGTGATATTCTGGCAGTTGAACAACATGTGCTTTCTTGTGGGAAAACACATTATAATCGTATATTGGGAGCGGTTCTCATTACTGCTATCTTGTATATTATCCAGGTGGGCGTTTTTGCGGTCACTGGATTGAAGAAACGGACCCATGCATTGACCTATCTGCCGTCATTTCTTCTGTTGATATTCATAACTGCCGTCAGTCCTCATATTGATGAAGGATTTTCTTTTGGAGCCTGGTTATGGGTATTTCCTCTGGTATTGATCCTTTATATACTCTGTGTGATGTTTGCCCGTGGATTCCAGACGATAGAACCTGATATGAATTCTACGGGGATTTTTTCACAGTTGACTTGGACTAATATACTGGAGATGGTAGCCATGATACTTTGTACCGGTTTATTTAGTAATAATAATGAAGTCTTTCATCGTCGGGCACATGCTGAGTCTTGTTTGATCAAAGGGGATTGGAATGGGGCCGTAAAAGCCACGGATGGCTTGGATAAAGCTGATAGCAGTCTGACCTTTCTTCGTGCCATTGCTCTTTCTCATGAAGGAAAATTGGGTGAGAAGATGTTCGAGGTTCCTGTGACGGGTGGAAGTGTGTCGATGTTGCCTAATGGCAAGAGTGTGAGATGCATGATGTATCCCAAGGATTCCATCTATTTATGGCTTGGAAGACGTTATATCCAGTACATGTTACCGTTGCACTATCTGCATTTTTCCTTTAGGAATCATACAGCTAAAAAGGCAGCTGGTGATTATCTGTTGACTTCCTATCTGATGGATAAGAATCTGGATGCTTTTGCAGCGACGATAGAAAAGTTTTATCGTCTGGATAGTGTGATGCCGAAACATTATCGTGAGGCTTTGATTCTTTACACACATCATCGTTCAAATCCTAAGATCGTTTATCATTCTAGTGTGATGGATGCCGACTTTCAGGATTATCAGACATTGGAACATCAGAATCCTAATCCTCGTCAGCGGCAGGCTGCCATTCGGGATACGTATGGGAATACGTACTGGTATTACTGGCAGTATGGTGGAAAATGATATTCGTGATCAGCAGGAAGGGCGTTTGTGTATTTCTGCATATTTCCGGAGTGCAGCCAGAAGTTCCTGATTTTCAGTTTTTGTCCCGATAGTTATCCTCAGGCAGTTGCCACAGAGGCGTACTCTTGTACGGTTTCGGACGATGATTCCCTGGCAGACCAGATAATCATAGACTGACTGTGCATCCGTCATGCGGGCGAGAAAGAAGTTAGCATCTGTCGGATAGACCCGTTCACAAATAGGAAGTTCTTTGATTGCTACTATCATCTTTCCTCGTTCCAAAAGGATAATCTTGATCCATTTTTCAACCCTGAAAGGTTCTTTTAAAGCCTCCAATGCTTGTTCCTGAGTCAGTTGGTTGACATTATACGGATATTTTACCTTATTGAAAAGTCCTATAATATCTTGTGAAGCAAAGGCCATTCCGAGTCGTATGGCTGCACATCCCCATGCCTTGCTCATGGTATTAAGGACGATGAGATTAGGATGCTGTCCAAGTTCTTTGCGCATAGGACTTTCCCCGGAAAAATCACTATAGGCTTCGTCTATGATCACGATGCCCTGAAATTTCTTCAATACTTCTTCTATGGTATCCCGGCGGATCAGATTCCCACTGGGATTGTTTGGAGAACAGATCCATATCAACTTTGTGTTTTCATCACAGGCAGCCAGGAGTTTGTCGGCTGTGATCTGGAATTCTTTGTCAAGCAGGACAGGGCGGTATTCGATATCATTGATATCTGCACAGACCTTATACATCCCGTATGTAGGTTCGATAGCCACAACATTGTCTTTACCCGGCCGGCAGAATATGCGGTAAGGCAAGTCAATCGCCTCATCACTTCCATTTCCGAGGAAAATATTCTCCGGTGGTATCCCCTTAACCTTGCTCAGTGCTTCCTTTACGTTTCGTTGAAGAGGATCCGGATAGCGATTGAATGGCGCATTATATGGGTTTTCATTTGCATCCAGAAAGACATGAGCTTCATGTCCTGCATACTCGTTTCGTGCACTAGAGTAAGGTGCAAGATTCCAGATATTCTCCCGGCAAAGTTCTTTCAGATTCTTCATCGTTATTACTTTATCTTTCTTTTATCGAGCGGATTCTCAGCCTCATGGCGTTGGCATGCGCCTCAAGTTGTTCATTCTCAGCCATACACACCACAGCATTTCCGATACTTTCTATGCCCTGCTCGTCAAGGTGCTGAAAGGTAATTTTTCGATTATAACTATCCAGATTAACGCCATTATAGGCCAGTGCGTAACGGTGGGTAGGCAGAGTGTGGTTGGTTCCACTGGCATAATCACCAGCACTCTCGCAGGCATACTTCCCGAGGAAGACCGAACCGGCATTGACTACTTTCTGAGCGAGTCGGGTATAATCATTGACTGCCAGAATGAGATGCTCCGGAGCGTAACAGTTACTTAAGTCTATAGCCTCATCAAGGTCATGGACAAGGATAAAATGGGAATTGTCGAGAGCCTGTGAAGCGATCTCTTTTCTAGGCAGGCGAGCGAGTTGGACAGATACCTGTTGTTGAATTTCCCTTAGAATAGTCTCCGAATCTGTTATGAGCATGACCTGTGAGTCAATGCCGTGTTCTGCCTGTGACAAGAGGTCAGCAGCCACGAAGACTGGATCACTGTCCTTGTCGGCAATGACACATACCTCACTTGGTCCGGCAGGCATGTCGATAGCTACATCGTGCAAACTTACTTGTTGCTTGGCTGCCATTACATATTGGTTACCCGGACCGAAGATCTTGTAGACTTTCGGAATACTGTCCGTTCCGTACGCCATGGCTCCGATAGCCTGAACGCCACCGGCTTTATAGATATGGCTTACACCTGCAATCTGGGCAGCTGCAAGAATAGCTGGATTTACCTTTCCCTCATGATTCGGCGGAGTGCACAATATAATCTCTTTACAACCGGCGATGACAGCTGGTGTAGCAAGCATGAGTACGGTAGAGAAAAGGGGAGCCGTCCCTCCGGGGATATAGAGACCTACTTTCTCGATAGGTACACTTTTCTGCCAACAGGTAACCCCTTTGGCGGTTTCTATTTTCTTGCCGCTGAACTGCTGGACTTCATGGAATCTGGCAATGTTGCGATGCGCGAGTTTTAAGGAATCGATTAATTCTTTTGAACAGCATCTTATGGCTTCTTCCTTTTCCACGTCAGTAACCGCAAGTTGGTCAAGATGGACATGGTCGAATTTCTGCTCATAGCGTATTACGGCTTCATCACCATTTTCTTTTACGTCTTTCAATACCTCACAGACTGTTGTATTCAGTTGTGAAACATCCAAATGGGGGCGTTTGACAATCTCTTCCCATGAATCCCGGACAGGATATTTTATAATGTTCATTGTGCTTAAAGTATCATCTTTTCAATCGGGGTAACCAATATGCCCTGAGCTCCCAGTTCTTTTAATTTGCCGATGATTTCCCAGAATCTTTCTTCATCAAGGACAGTGTGTATAGAGCACCAGCCTTCATCTGCAAGTGGAATGATCGTAGGACTCTTGATGCCGGGTAGAACTTTCGTGACAGCTGCAACTTTGTCTTTCGGACAGTTCATCATTACGTATTTTTTCCCTTGGGCAGACCTGACGGCTGCGAAGCGGAATAGCATTTCATCCAGAATCTTGTGTTTATCTTCATCCATATTCCGGTTGCCAATCAGGATTGCTTCACTTTTCATTACCGTTTCTACCTCCCTGAGGTTGTTGCTCATCAGGGTAGAGCCGGAACTGACAATATCAAAGATACCGTCTGTCAGACCGATACCCGGACTGATTTCTACAGAACCCGTAATCACGTGGATCTCGGCACTGATATTGTTCTTCTTCAAGAAAGAACGAAGAATATTCGGATAGGATGTAGCGATCTTACGACCGTTAAACCATTGTAGTCCTGTGTAATGAACTTCCTTAGGGATAGCCAGGCTCAGTCGGCATTTGCTGAATCCCAAACGGGATATGATCTGAGCGCCTTCTTTGCGTTCTACAAATTCATTTTCTCCAACTATACCAATGTCAGCCACTCCGTCAGCTACACTTTCCGGAATATCATCATCTCGTAGATAAAGTACTTCTAATGGAAAATTGTTTGCCTGGACAAGGAGAATCCGCTTTGATGCGGTAATCCTGATATCTGCTTCTTTGAGCAGATTCATGGTGTCGTCATACAGACGACCTTTTGACTGAACAGCTATTCGTAACATGTCTAATTTCCTGATATAATTTATGCAAAAGTACCTTTTTTTGTTCATATTTGCAACAATATTTGTACTTTTGTATCGAATTAGAGGTATGAAAGAATTTTTATTGATTATATTTTCACTATTGCTTTTGGCAGCTTGCTCTTCCAGACAAGCTCCGGAAACAACTCCATGGGGGACGGTTGTGGGAGGTGACAAGACTGATTCAACTTCTTCACAGAGAAGGTTTTCTTTGGATGATATTATGAACAATGGTGAGATGATCATGCTTACTCTTTCCGGCCCGGAATCTTATTATGATTATCGTGGTCATGGCATGGGACTTCAGTATCTGCTGTGTGATAAATTCGCACAGAATATCGGCGTTTCGCTCCGTGTTGAGGTCTGTAAGGATACCTTGGACATGATTCGTCAACTGAATAAGGGTGATGGGGATATCATCGCTTTTCCGTTGCCTGAGAATTTACCTGAGAAGATAAAGAAAAACCTTCTTTATTGTGGGGTCAGTATGAACTCTGCTAAAGCACAATGGGTTGTCAACAAGAATAATAAGGAACTTGCTGATTCCTTGAACCGTTGGTTTAAGCCGGAGATGGTTGAAGAGACGAGACGTGAGGAGAATTTCCTGCTCAGTACCCGGAGTATTGTCCGTCATGTTTATTCTCCGATGCTTAACCGCTCTGCGGGAATTATCTCACGATATGATCATCTCTTCCAGATGTTTGCTCCGATGGCCCGGATGGACTGGCGGCTGATGGCTGCACAATGCTATCAGGAGAGTTGCT
This sequence comes from Prevotella sp., assembly GCA_036768895.1. Lineage (GTDB taxonomy): Bacteria > Bacteroidota > Bacteroidia > Bacteroidales > Bacteroidaceae > Prevotella. The sequence continues at coordinate 10,693 of DAIPMC010000021.1, forward strand.
TTGACCCGAATGCTCATTCATGGGCTGGGGCAGAAGGTTTGATGCAGATCATGCCTTCTACAGCTTCTTATCTGGGTTTGGATATGGGTATGTTACATGATCCGGAAGCTAATGTGGCTGCCGCTGCAAAATATATGGCTGATCTGGGTGGGCGTTTCAATGATATTCCTGATCCCGGTCAGCGCTGGTATTATGTGCTGGCTAGTTATAATGGCGGGTATCAACATGTACGTGATGCTATGGCTTTGGCATCCAAATTCGGGCGTAATCAGTGGGGTGATGTAGCTGAATTTGTCCTGAATTTGAGTGTTCCTCAATTCTATAATGATCCGGTTGTCAAACATGGATATATGAGAGGTGCTGAAACGGTAGATTATGTGAACCGGATACGCAACCGTTGGGCAGAATACCGTAGTGTTGCTCATGGAGGAGGATTCAACTCCGGGAGTTTTAATAACAGCATTCCTCGTCGATCCCGGCACAAAAATAGATTCCGTTAAATTACCGGAACTTATTTCTGACCGGTATATTCCATGTATCTGAACTTGTCCGATAGATTCTGATAAGAAAAGTGATTCTTCTTTTCTTCTTGCGATAACATTAATTCGCTCTATGGTGCATAGCGCTCTGCGATATGCACCATAGAGCAGTGCTGTATGCACCATCCTGCAAAGCTGTATGCACCATAGAGGTCCTTATGCCTGCAGGTTCAAGGACGGAAACGGATGTAAGCACGGTCATCAAAACTCTGATTACCTTGTTTCAATCCTTTCGTGGCAAAAAAAGTTTTTATATTCTGCGGGTCATCTTCCAGTTGAACAGCCAACCGTTGTTCGCTTTCTTGCAGGGTAGGCCGGAGAAAGGGATAACCGTCACTGGCCAGGACGATTTCTGTATCTGCTGATTGTGGACACGGAATCAGAATGATTCCTTCTTTATAAATGGGAAAGCCATCTATGACCGCATAAGTCTTGTTCTGGCCTTCTTTCATTGCTTGGATCAAATCAGGTACAATAGCACTTCTGGCCTGATCTGGCGAAAGTCCCTGTCGAATCAGATTTACACGTTTTTTTGCTATCCTTTTCTCATCAGGTTTTCCGTTCTCCAGAAGTTTTCCATTGATTAGTCCCTGACAGTCTCCGATCATCCATATTTCATTTCGGTAATGGCTGTAGACGATAGCGCTGGCAGTCATCCTGTTTTCAGGATGAGAGGAGAGTGTGTCCAGAATATCTTCCGGGTAATGCCGGTATATTTCCCGGGTCACTCCGTCACAGAATTCTTCCCATGTGGTCTTACAGGAGAGATGACGGAGATAATCAGTAATAAGGAGCATACAGTAGCGGCCGTTCTTTTCGTTTTCGGAAATCTGCGTACAGGTTTTGCTTGTACTTCCGTCAACGACAGCGATGAAGTTATCTGTGATAACGATTCCGTCCTCGCAGGTCTCCTGAGTTCTTTTTCCTATTATCTTGCTTTCCAGAATATTCATGATTGCCTTTACCTTTAGTCTGATTCCTGCTCTTCTGGCCTCTTGTGTGATTAAACTCATCTTCCGGCAGGTAGTTATGATCTCTGAAAGAATAACTGTTGTGCCGGCTGTCGGATTTCTCCGTTTTTCGTCGATCCTCTGCCTTTGCCGTTTGTTGGGAAAAGTGGCCGGGACGAGAATGGTCACGTCCTGTTTTTGAAGACGCTTTCTTCCATTCGAATCCTCCTCCTACAGGGCGGTCATCAAAGTGGACATGTCGGTTTTGCTGAGATTGGTTCTGTTGCAGATGTTCTCCTTTTGAATAGAGACGTTCGATGAGGTCTGAACGGCCGATACGGCGCAACTCATGTTCGATATTCCGGCGTTCTTCCGGCAAATACCAGAAGAAGAACTGGCGCTGGGCTTTCTTTTCATTTGGCGTTTTTGCAGAATATACGGGTTCAAGGGTGTAAGGATTGTATCCGGTGTACCACATTTCCGTAGAGATCGTCATAGGTGTCGGCGTAAAGTCCTGCACCTGTTCCAGATGAAAGTTCAGGTCTTTCGTAATCACGGCCAGTTCTGCCATATCTGCTTCATGGCATCCGGGATGAGAACTGATGAAGTAAGGGATCAGTTGTTCCTTGAGTCCTTCTTCCTTATTGATCTGGTCAAAAATCCGCTTGAAGTCATAGAACTCACTGAAATCGGGTTTCCGCATGAGTTTCAGGACTTGAGGAGAAGTATGTTCCGGAGCTATTTTCAGTCGTCCGCTGACATGCTTGGCAATCAGTTCCCGCGTATACTGTCTGGTAGACTTGTTGATCTCTTCATCCTTGCTCTGATGGAGCAGCAGATCATATCGAATACCACTGCTGACAAAACTCTTTTTGACTTCCGGCAGGGCATCGACAGCATGGTAGATCTCCAGGAGTTTTGAATGATCTGTAATCAGGTTCGGGCAGACCTGGGGATTGATACAGGATGGGCGTTTGCACACTTCACATGCTTTTTCATTCCGGCCATGCATGCCGTACATATTAGCAGAAGGACCTCCCAGATCGGAGATATAGCCTTTGAATCCTGGCATGTGTACGACCTGCTCAGCCTCTTTTAGAATACTCTTTTTGCTTCTGCAAGTCACAAATTTTCCTTGATGAGCGGATATAGTGCAGAAAGCACATCCTCCGAAGCAACCTTGATGGATATTGATGGAAAACTTGATCATTTCGTATGCAGGAATGACCTTGCCTCGATATTTCGGATGCGGTTGCCGGGTATAAGGGAGGTCGAAGCTGGCATCAAGTTCAGGTGTCGTCAATGTCGGATAAGGTGGATTGACAACAGCATAGGTTCCGTCAACTCCCTGAAGCAATCTGTGTGCATGCTTCATGTTAGCTGCTTCTTCTATATACTTGTAATTCTCTGCCTCTTTCTTTTTGGATTGCAGACATTCTTCATGAGAGTGAAGCACGATGTCATTGTCTGTGATTCCTCCATCAATATTTTCTTTCTCTGCCAGGTAAACCGTCTGGGGAATATTATGAATGGCCTTTATGGGAAGCCCCTCTTCAAGTTGATGACAGAGTTCGATAATAGACTTCGCTCCCATACCATACAGGATGAGGTCAGCACCGGAATCACAGAGGATACATTTCCGAAGCCGGTCCTGCCAGTAGTCGTAATGGGTGAGCCTTCGCATACTCGCTTCGACTCCGCCGAGTACTACCGGGACATCCGGGAACAGTTGCTTGAGGATTCGGGTATAGACGATAGTAGGATATTCAGGCCTGCAGTCATGACGGCCGTCAGGACTATATTCATCCTGCGAGCGTAATCGTTTACCGGCTGTATACTTGTTGACCATAGAGTCCATAACGCCCGGTGATATGGCGAAACACAACCTTGGACGTCCCAGTTTCTTGAAGTCACGATAGTCTCCATGCCAGTCTGGTTGGGGAACTATCGCTACTTTATAGCCGGCGGCTTCGAGACTACGGCCGATGACAGCCTGTCCGAATGACGGATGATCGACGTAAGCATCCCCTGAGAAGATGATCACATCGAGTTGATCCCATCCTCTTAATTCACATTCCTTCTTTGTCGTCGGAAGGAAATCGGTCAATTGATATGCCAATTTGTCTTTTTATCCTTTTTAATCAGTTACGTCCAATGGATCCTCACAAGTAGCCGGCTGCTTTACTTTCCAGTTTTTATACAGGTCAGTCAATTTCTGGAGTCCGAAAGCCTTCATGTTGCTGTTGTAGATAACATCAAGACAGAGGTCGAGCAGATTCTTATCCTTGCCGGCTTCTGATTCGAGCAGTGAACGGACATTATACCTCAATTTGTCCAGAACGTCTTCATTGACGATACCGTTGCTGTCTACAAGATCCCGTAAAAGTTGATATTTTTCTATTGTATTCAAATGGGCATCGCTAACTTCAATGTTGCGAGTCCCTGTTGGATTAGCTTGAATTTTATACATGATATTTATTTTAATAATTATTGATATTATTCTATCGTTTTAATGGTTTCAGATAGTTCAGGATACCTTGCATGATCTGCTTGCGGTCATTGGTGTTCTTGATACATTCAAATGGAAATCCCATGGTAAAGCATTTGTAGTCATTTCCCTGATAAGCAACGGCAGCGGGGTTCTTGTCACTGTATTGCATTGCGCAGATCGCATTTCCAAGAGGAGAGAGAATATCCGGATGGGTAGCAGCATAATGCTTCTCATTCAGTTGGTGCCAGAAACTGAAATTTATTCCCAATCCGGTGGCGGTTTCCTGAATATCGGCTGCACTGTCCGGTTGATAAACTAATTTCAGGTTATCACGTAACCATGTTTTCTCATCTGTTCCTGTCATGTCTGATCCGATGTAGGAACCACTGACTAAAAGACTGCCTCCCTGTGAGAGATAACCATGCAGGAGTGTCCGTATGGAATAGGGCAATGACTTGTAAAATTCCGGGGTATAACCGTCATATCTTTCCAGACCGAGAATCAGGTCTGTGACAGGATAATCCTCTAGTTTTATCTTTCCATTCTGAATAGCTTCTTCCGAGCAACTGACTACCTGATATTTGTTACTTCCTGCGATGGCTTCTGTGTGGCAGAAGGGATAATCGAAATCGTTTCCGGCAACGAAATGGCCGGCCATCTCATCCCCGCCATAGCCAAGTCCTCCAGGGCCTTCTTTGCCCATCCGTGAACGGTTGAAGCATTCCTGTATTCCGTTCCATCCGGCAGTAAGTCCATAACTTACTCCGGGGTCGACGGTCATATCGAATCCTTGAAGGGTATCATTGTCGATTACTTGTGGTGAAGCTAACCGGTGAAAGCCATTGACAATAAGTATGGTATACTCTGCACGAGGCTGGTATAAGGCTGACAGGATTTCAGAAGGGAAACTTTCTCCGCCTGCGTTGCATGCTGTAATCTTGAACCGGTAGGGAATACCCGGCTGCAACTGGATTTCACAAGATTTGGTCCGAATGACCGTTCCGTTATCGAATCCTCCCTGGCCTTTGGCAATATAAACATTATAAAAAGTCGGGGTAGCAGTGGGTTCTTGCGGATCAGGCTGTGCGCTCCAAGAAAGTTGAGCTTTGCCCTTTTTGTCCAAAGTAACCGAGAAATTCACGGGGTTCAAAGGTTCAACGACATAGTCCTGACTGTGGTTGGTATCGATGAAACGGAGAATGGTCTTATAGATAGAACGGGCCAATGTAAATTTAAACATCGGATCCTGTGCGAGTTTTACATCCGGGAAATTCTGATGTGAAAGAGTTTCCAGGATAGCTGACGGAACTTCCGGGATCCGTGTTTCAGAATAGTTGCGGTCCCATAAATATCGTTTGTTCCACTGGTGGTATTTTGCGGTTATATCTGTCGTAACATTATTCAGAAGTGCCTTGGCAAAATCTTTAGAGGTCTGTCTGGAAAGGCCCGAACTCAGCATCCCGTCATTGAAGTCAGTCGTGCACACTGCCAGACTGCCTTCCAGATCCTTCCCATTAGGTGCAAATCCTGCATCACTGTGTACGGCAAGGGATAATTCGATAGGTACGTTCTTACCTTCCAGTGTCGGCATGTAGACGCTGCCGCCACCTAACCAGTTGGTCATGAGTGATCTCACATTGATATCATCCGCGTAGTCATCTGTTCCTTTTCGTGTACTATAGACCGAATAGGGTGCGCCACTCCACTGTGCAGAGTAGCGTGCTCCTTCAAGACAACGAGGGAGACCGGATACCATTCCGCCCCGTGCGATATTTCCCATACCCCCTCCGAAGCGTACGGCATCAGCGGTGACGATACCTTTCTTGGAAGACTGGTTTGTTAGGACTACCCGGTTTTGTGGAGAACAGCCCTGATTAAAGTTGAATGTACCCAGATAGACCCATGTTCCTCCTCCCATCTTCTGGTTTACCGTGAATTCGGTAGCTTGTCCTTTATGGTAAACGATGTAATGTGCATCTTTTATGCTCTTGGGTAGGGTCTGATAACTGATATAGACAGCATATCTACCCGATTCAGGAATATTGGGCTGGTAGTCCACTTCACTGAAGTGTTTCCGCTTGGTCGTTTTGATCTGTCGTAGTGTTCCCATCCGGAATGGATTATCACCGTCATGGAGAATCGTTCCGTGATAGGCAAAACCTACTGAGTCACATCTTTTCCAGTTTTTTCCGTTATTGATTTCCCGATAATAGGGAAGGGTAATGGAGTCATCATTATCTACGATAACCTCATGAGTCTGCCAGTCCCGTTCTCGTGGAGTGAATACTGTTGCCCCTGCATTTTCGAGCATAGGGATGAGAAAAGGAATTACAATGGTCTGAGTAAACAGATCCTCGGTTGTGCAGAAGAGGTTCGGGCGCTGCCATGTCCATTTGTTCCTGTTGTTATCATAATATCTGCCATGTGAAGCCCAGAGGGAAATATGCCTGTCGAGCAATCCTTTGGTAATCAGATTGGGACGTGAGACGTTGAAAACCCATGGATCATCATTATAACTGATATTCCCCCACGCACGTGTATTTCCGTCTTGATATTGTGCAAAGACTGTCTGGGCTACTGCCGACAGACAGAATAGCATCATGATTTTCTTCAGAATTGATATATGCTTCACCCTATGCCTCAATAGAAAAAACTTATTTCTTTCAGATGTTGTTTATCCGAATAGTTTATTTATAGTTAGCCAATTGAAAATTTTTCCGGCTTTTTACCCTTAAAGTCCTTAAAATACAGTTTGATACGTTTCATGTCTGCATCAATATCACCACATGGATATACCGTTTCTGTACACTGGATGAGTTTGCGCTCATAGTCACAACCGTATAGCAGAATAGGCAGGTGTGCATTGAGTGCGATATAGTAAAATCCTTTTTTCCAGTCAGAGTTCAGACTTCTCGTCCCTTCCGGTGTGATGCAGAGAATAAAATGATGCTCCTTCAAGGCCATTTGTGCCAGGGTATCTGTCATACGGCTATGCTTTTCGCGATGGACAGGTATGCCTCCCAATTGATGGAATAGTGATCCCAAAGGCCAGAAGAACCATTCTTTTTTCATCAGAAAATTGGCTTTGATACCTTCTGCGTGGGCATACAACTGCCCGATAAGCATATCCCAGTTACTTGTATGTGGAGCTAAGCAGAGAATGTATTTTTCCGGATGAGACTGTGTGATATCTTTCTTCCAGCCCATCTTCTGGTATAGAAGCCATTTACAGATTTTTTGTAGCATGAATGAGATGTTTAATTTCCTAAGTTGGAAATCTGGTCTGTGATTTCAGAAATCTGTTTGTTGAAATCTTCAATTAAATCCCCGAAATATTTCTGGGGTTTCATTCCCGGTTCCGGATGAGATATCCGGCTGACAAAATTGGAATGTACTGTCAATATGGATGTAAGCAAGGCTTGTACATCTTCTTTTTCGGTTTTCCGTCCTCCATAGAGATCTGCTGCAATACATTCTGCAAAAAGATCACTACAGATATAGTTAATCCTGCGCTTTAAAGAACGTTTATTCTTCATTTCATTATTAATATTAAATGATTTATTTTTTTTGTTTGTCAGGTCAAAGATAGACAAATTTCGGTAAACACAAAAACTTCTTCGAGAAAAAACTTATAAAAGTTGGAATTTAATAATCATTCTTTCGTATTATCAGAGAAAAGTCTTAAATTTGCATAAGAATTTATAGTTCAACGATTATAAAATTAATAAACGATGGAAAAAAGTGTTTTACAGTTAGAGAGAGCTGCTTATCAGCCTAAACTGCCTAAGGCCCTTCAAGGGGGTGTAACAGCTAAGGAAGGAGCTCCAACTCAGAGTGTAGCCGATCGGGAAGAGATCAAGAAACTGTTTCCGAATACTTATGGCATGCCTCTAGTAGAGTTTGTACCGGGAAAAGAGACAGGTGCATCCAAAAAATTGAATGTAGGTGTCATCCTCTCCGGAGGCCAGGCTCCTGGTGGTCATAATGTGATTTGCGGAATCTTTGACGAACTTAAAAAACTCGACCCTTCAAATCGCCTCTACGGTTTCTTGATGGGGCCTGGTGGCTTGGTGGATCATAAATATATTGAGATCACTGAAGACTTTCTGAAAGATTATCGGAATACCGGCGGCTTCGATATGATCGGTTCCGGTCGTACCAAACTAGAGGAGGTGGATCAATTTGAAAAGGGACTTCAGATTATTCGAAAATTGAACATTAAAGCCGTTGTGATTATCGGTGGAGATGATTCGAATACAAATGCTGCCGTCCTTGCGGAGTACTACAAGGCCAAGCAGTATGGCGTACAGGTGATCGGATGCCCTAAGACCATTGACGGAGACTTGAAAAACGATCAGATTGAGACCTCTTTCGGTTTTGATACGGCTACGAAGACGTATAGTGAACTGATCGGTAATATAGAGCGTGATTGCAACTCAGCCCGTAAATACTGGCATTTCATTAAATTGATGGGACGTTCTGCTTCTCATATTGCTTTGGAATGTGCCTTGCAGACTCAGCCTAATGTTTGTCTGATTTCTGAGGAGATTCAGAAAAAGGATATGACGCTGAATCAGATCGTAGAGTATATTGCCAAGGTAGTCGCTTACCGTGCTGAACAGGGACATAACTTCGGTGTCGTCCTGGTTCCGGAAGGCTTGATCGAGTTCGTTCCTGCCATTGGCCGTCTGATTGCCGAATTGAATGATCTGTTGGCAGCCCATGGTGCTGACTATAAGGATATGGAAAAAGAGGTTCAGCGGCAATACATTATGGCTCATCTTTCTAAGGAAAATGCCGAGACATTTGCTACATTGCCGGAAGGTGTTGCACGTCAGTTGTCTCTGGACCGTGATCCTCATGGAAATGTCCAGGTGTCTCTGATTGAGACTGAGAAGTTGCTTTCCGAGATGGTCGGAGATCTGCTAGCGAAGTGGAAAAAGGTAGGAAAATATAATGGTAAGTTTGCTGCTCAGCATCATTTCTTCGGATATGAAGGCCGTTGCGCAGCTCCTTCTAACTTTGATGCAGATTATTGTTATTCGCTCGGTACAAGTGCCGTTCAGTTGGTTGTTTACGGGAAGACCGGTTATATGGCCATCGTAAAGAATCTGACAGCCGGTACTGACAATTGGAAAGCTGGTGGTGTGCCTATTACCATGATGATGAATATGGAGAAGCGTAATGGTGAAATGAAACCGGTAATCCGCAAGGCTTTGGTTGATCTTGATGATAAACCGTTCAAGACTTTTGCCGCTTGTCGCGACGAGTGGGCAAAGGAAACGGAATATATCTATCCAGGACCTATCCAGTACTGGGGACCGTCTGATGTATGTGACCGTACGACCAAGACGCTGAAGCTCGAACAAAAATAAGACTTCATCTTTCAGGAGCCACAGAGTAAACGGCTTTCGCGTCTGTAGGAAGCGAAAGGTGGAGAATTGCTTAGATGATCCTTCATTTTGCCCGTTTTTTCTGTGGCTTTTATTGATACGATAATGACGAAACGAATAACACATCATACTAAAACGGTTTCTGCCCGTCCTGCTGCTAAGAAGAATAGCAGTAAGAGGAAGAAGCCAACTACGACTACTCGTCGTAGATATACTCGTCATATCCATCATCCGTTGTTGTTTTCTCCCTACAACTTTCTGCATTTCCCTTCCATAAGAAAGAACAAGTATGCATGGCTTATCGGAGCAGCGGGAATTATAGCCCTTTACGTGTGGGTTTTCTATCATTTCTTCGTGGGGCCTACAGGATTTCGCTGGAGAGCCCTTTACAGTGATGCTGATTATCCCCAAGGGTATGAAATAGAAGGTATCGATATTTCACATTATCAGGGGGATATTGACTGGGAAGAACTTCGTAATGCGATGATTAACGGATGTCCTGTACGTTTCATTATCGTCAAATCCACTGAAGGAGCTTCACAAATAGACAGTAAATTTTATTCCAATTTCCGTAATGCCCGTGAATATGGTTTTATCCGGGGCGCTTATCATTACTGGAGCAATAAGAGCAGTGCCCGTCAACAGGCTTATTATTTCCTTGAAAAAGTTCGTCTTACGGATGGCGATCTGCCTCCGGTATTGGATGTGGAGCATAAACCTCCGCACCAGTCTACAGAAGACTTTCAGAGAGATGTGTTGACATGGCTGCATATTGTAGAGGACCGTTACCATGTTAAGCCGATTATCTATACCTATTATAAATTTAAGGATCGTTACCTGAGTGCTCCTGTCTTTGATGATTATCCGTATTGGATAGCTCATTATTATGTTAAGAAAGTTGAGTATAAGGGGGGATGGAAATTCTGGCAGCATACCGATGCCGGAAAACTTTCCGGTATCAGAGGATACATTGACTTTAATATCTATAATGGTTCTTATTACGATCTCCGAAAATTGACGATCGGTTCTCAACAGGATGTTTTCGATGAGGACAATTGATCAATAAGCAATTATAAATTAAGAGAGTTGAAGGGTCAGGCAGGCCCATTCTTCATCATTCTGTTGCCGTTTCTTTTTAAATCCCAGTGTTTCTGCTTTCTCCAGAAGTGCCGGAATATCGCTGAGATAGAATCCACTGATAGCCAGCAATCCTCCTTGCTTCATGACTGATTTAAAGGCAGGCATATCCTGGAGGATAATGTTACGATGGATATTTGCGAGTACAAGATCAAATTTTCCTTTGATTTCCTGAAGTACTCCGGCATCGCCGTGTAAAATATTCAGATTCTTGATGCCGTTGATTTCCGCATTGTGTTTTGCATTCCTTACACTCCAGTCATCGATATCATAACCAACGGTTTCTTTTGCACCCATTTTGGATGCAGCGATTCCCAGAATACCTGTTCCACAGCCACAATCCAAAACCCGTTTCCCGTTTAAATCCATTTGCAGTAAGTTTGAGATCATCATGCGTGTGGTGGTGTGAGTTCCTGTTCCGAATGCCTGTACGGCATCAATGCCGATTTCTATATGATCGGATGAAATGCCGGGATGCGGATTCTTGGTATGTCTGGCATCATAGATGAGCACTGTATCGTCGATGGCTATCGGTTTAAAGCCCTGGTCTTCCCACTCTTTATTCCAGTCCTTATCTTCTACAGGATAGGTCCGGTAAGTGATCTTGATATTTTTTATAGGCAGGGTATTGATATGATGGATCATTTCCGTTTCATCATATTGCCGCTCCTGTATATAACCGTCAATACCCTCAGGGGTGTTGACAAAAGACTCGAAACCTGACGGTGCCACACTGGCAGCAAGAAGGTCTCTGGCAGTTTGGAAAAGGTCTTCCGGACTTTGTATATTAAAGTGAGTAACTAAATATTTCATATCAATGTTTAATTCTTATTGCAAATATATAAAAAATAGGGAAAAACCTACTTTCGTTTAGGGTTTTTCTGTACTTTTGTAGCAAAGAAAGTTTTATGTTTGTAATGAAATAAAGTAAGAATTATTCATCAAAATAGGAGCAAATATGAAAAGGATAGTGTTTATAGCTTTTCTAACAGGTTTAATACCGATGTCCATGATGGCTCAGGACGACCTTTACTTTTCTCCTTCGCAAGAGAAAAAGGAAGAGAAAGCCATTCGTCCACAGAATACTGATCCTACAGCTAATAACTATTGGGTGGGGTCCAGGAGAAATCTGGATGAATATAATCGAGCAGGGCATTTTAAAAGCAGTTACCAGAATATTGGCAAGGATTCCCTTGGCAATGATATCGTGATGTTTGATCGGGGTATGCGTCCGGATACAACGTATACGGATACCATGTTTTCTGATGAATATGGACCGGATGAAAGGGATTACAGATATACCAGGGATATGAGTCGTTGGGACGGATATTATGATCCGTGGCTGTATAATGAATACGGTTGGGGACCTTATTATTGGCGCGCTCCTTACTGGGCTTGGAATGATCCTTGGTTCGGTGATTATTACTGGGGTGATCCTTGGTATTATGGAAGTTATTGGGGTGGCTGGTACAATCCCGGGTATTACGGTTATGGCTGGGGAGGCTGGTATAACCCTTGGTATTACAGTTACTGGGGCAATCCCTGGTATGGCTACGGGGGCGGACCGACTTATGTGTATGATAACAGAGACTATGGTCACATGGGTGGTTTAACCGGTGGACGAAACTGGAGCCGTGCTGATGACCGAAGAGGGTATAGCAACTATGACCGGTCAGGTAGTAATTATTCGAACTATCGGACAAACTATCAGACTTATACTTCCGGGCGTTCTCATTCTTTCGGAGGCAGAAATTATGATAACAACATTTCCGGACGTTCTTATGACTCCAGCCGGAGTATGCCATCCAACTCTTTTGGCAGTGGCAGTTTCGGTGGCGGTCGCTCTGGAGGCAGTTTTAGCGGAGGCGGCTTCGGAGGCGGTCATTCCGGTGGTGGTTTCAGTGGCGGTCACTTTGGTAATGGTAGAAGATAAATTGATATTTTCGTAAATTATATATGATGAAGACAAAATATATTTTAGCGGCTTTGGCGCTGGGAGCGATGCCAGCCGCAGCTCAGGAGACTTATCAGGATGCTAAACTGATGGAAACTGATCTGAATGGAACAGCCCGCTATATAGGAATGGGTGGTGCCATGGAGGCATTAGGAGCTGATCTTTCTACGATTACTTCCAACCCTGCCGGTATCGGTCTTTTCCGTAAAAGTGTTATAAATGTTACCGGTGGAATGGTTATGCAGACCGATGCTAAGACCAGTCTCAATGCGAATGGTATCAATTTTCATTTCACAGGTCATTCCAATCTCCCAAGTTTTGATCAGGGTGGTTTTGTCTGGTCTTCACGGACAGGACGGAATTCCTATTTGAACTTAGCCTTTAATTATCATAAAAGTCGTAATTTTGATCAGATCCTGAGTGCCACAAATACGATGACTTATGCTTCACAGAACAAACTTTCTGCCATAAAGGATCGTACGCTTCCCCCAAATGCAGAATGGGCATGGAATGGGGTAGACCATAATTATAGCCGGGTCATGGGCAAGACCGTTCCGGATGCCAATAAAAATTCTTATTTGGAGTATCTGGATGGTTCGGCTTTCGCTTTCGGACAGTATGCTCATGGCTATATCGGTGAGTATGACTTCAACGTCAGCGGGAATCTTCATAACCGAGTCTTCCTGGGATTGACTTTTGGTATTCATGATGTTCATTTTAATAGTCAGAGCTATTATACTGAGAATTTGGACAAGGGTGCTATTTCTAATGTGTGGGAGCACCTTCGGATTACCGGAACCGGCTATGACGCAAAGTTGGGTGCCATCTTCTGTCCTATAGAAAATTCTCCGTTTCGTATCGGTGTCTATATCAGTACTCCGACATATTATGACTTGACGATGAATGGATGGAATGATATGACGATGACTGGCCCTGATGGGACAGAAAAAGTAGTTAGCCGAAGCCCGACTGATCCGGCTTATGCCGATTATGATTTCAAGATCTATTCTCCATGGAAATTCGGCGTATCCCTTGGACACACCATAGGCAATTATCTTGCATTGGGTGCTACTTACGAATATGCTGATTATGGAAGTATAGATAACCGTATTAACGATGGCAGTTATGAAGATGGGTATGAAAATACTTATGATAATTCCCATAGTGACGGCAGGATGAACGATAATACAGAAAATGTATTGAAGGGAGTCAGCACAGTCAAACTCGGTATTGAGTATAAACCTATTCAGGAGATTGCCTTCCGCATCGGATACAACTATTTGTCTCCGATGTTTAATAAGAATGGCTTCCGGGATGGTTCTCTTGAATCTCCGGGTGTAGCTACGGCTATGTCTACAGACTATACAAACTGGAAAAGTACGAATCGCTTCACTTGTGGCGTAGGTTATCAGTTGAACCAGTTTTCTATTGATTTTGCTTATCAGTACAGTCAGACCAATGGTGATTTCTTCCCGTTCATGAGTGTTTATGAAAGTGATGCTGCTCATAGTAATGTGGTAGATGCTTCCAAGGTAAGCCTGAAACGTAATCAACTGGCCCTTAATATTGGTTATAGATTTTGATAGGATTGATTAATAGAGCAAGTTATGTATGAAATCTAAGTGCAAACTTGATGATTAAGAATATATTCCCGATGTTGACATTGAAGTCGGCATCGGGTTTTTTGTGGTGATGAGGATAGGATATCCTAAGATATAATCTCCATGATAGGTTCTTGATTGCTGGATATTTGTTTTGCAGATACCGATGAAATCAACTTGCTGAACTGAAAATTTTTATTTACCTTTGCCCCCAACAAAATATTGATCATGAAAAAAATAGCTCTCTTCGTTTTATTGTGTTTAACCAGTCTGTCTCTTTTTTCTCAAAATAAGAGAGAATTCCGAGGTGCCTGGATCCAATGCGTCAATGGCCAGTTCATTGGCATGTCTACGGAGCAAATCCAAAGAATGCTTTCGTCTCAATTGGATTCCTTACAGAAGGATGGCGTTAATGCCATATTCTTTCAGGTACGCCCTGAATGTGATGCACTTTATGATTCAAAGTTGGAGCCCTGGAGTCGTTTTCTTACAGGGAAACAGGGGCAGGCTCCGTCACCATATTGGGATCCATTGCAATGGATGATAGAGCAGTGTCATAAAAGAGGAATGGAACTTCATGCCTGGCTCAATCCTTTCAGAGCCAAGACGGCAACAACCAATGAACTGTCTAATCGCCATATCGTCATCAGACGTCCCGATCTGGTCTTCAGTTATGGGGGCCAGTTTATCTTGAATCCCGGTATACCGGAGGTAAGAGATTATATCTGCAAGGTTATTGATGATATTGTCAGTCGTTATGACGTTGATGGCATTCATATAGATGATTATTTCTATCCTTATCCGGTAGCCGGCCAGACTATTCCCGACGAGGAGCAGTATAGGAAGGATCCCCGTGGATTTACGACTATCGGCGATTGGAGAAGAGACAATGTCAATCTGTTTATCAAACAGTTGTCTGCTACGATTCATTATCGTAAGCCATGGGTAAAGTTTGGTGTTAGTCCATTCGGTATTTATCGGAACAAGAAGAGCAGTCCGGCAGGTTCGGCTACGAATGGCCTTCAGGATTATGATGACCTTTATGCCGATGTCCTCTTATGGGTCAATAACGGGTGGGTCGATTACTGTGCTCCTCAACTCTACTGGCAGATTGGTCATCCTGCAGCAGACTATTCCGTTTTGATTAAATGGTGGAATCAGAATGCAGGAAACCGTCCTTTATATATAGGTGAAGATGTGATCAGAACAACCCGGTATGCTGATCCTGAAAACCCCAGATCTAACCAGATGCCAGCTAAATTCCGTTTACATGCGCAGAACAAAAATGTCAAGGGAACAGTGCTTTGGTATGCCAAGGCTGTAGTAGATAATGTGGGAAATTATGGACATGCTCTTCGTCAGTATTATTGGAAATATCCGGCTTTGCCTCCGAAGATGCCTTTCCTGGATGATAAAGATCCGAAGCATCCCAAGAGAGTGAAGATGACGTGGACTGCCAAGGGACCCTTCCTTACCTGGAGAAGTCCGAAAGCGAAGAAATGGGGTGATGTCGTTAATCGCTATGTCGTGTATCAATTTGACAAAGGTGAGAAGATCAACCTTGATGATCCTTCAAAAATCAAGATGATTACGTATGGCACGAATTATCCATTGCCCTATGTGATGGGGAAAAATAAAGTGACTTATGTCGTGACTGCTCTGGACCGTGTAGGTAATGAGAGCAAAGGTGCCAAGAAAAAGTTAAAACTATGAATACCCTGGAATTTTAGATAAAAAACGGAGGATAATAAATCAAATGATTTTATCCTCCGTTTTTTGTTTTTATTTTAGAGTAAGTTTATTCCTTCATCAAGTGTTTGAGAAAGTTGTCCAGATCCTTGTCCAGTCCCGGCATGATGTCACCTCCTATGATTACGGTATCATCATCTGCGACATAGAGCTCGGCAATCGTTTCTTTGTCTTCATTTTCAAGTACGAAACTATAGGGCTTCATGATGCTTAGATGGTCTATGACACAAGCATGCTTCTTGAGTTTTACGCGGAGTAACTCTGTAACTTCATCGTAGAAATTTTCGTCATTGTTGTCTATCCACTGTTCGACTACACAACGCGTGATTTCATTTTCATCATCATCAAAAGCTCGGAGTTCTCCGCTTTCTTGATCAACCCTTACGTGAATGTCTGTTAAAAGAGAAGCCTCATTCTCGGCCGGAAATTTTTGAACTATTTTGTTGATAAAACGTTCGACCTGCAGAATTGTTTGTTCCGTTGATTTCATATTATTTGACCTTGATAAATTCGTACAAAGATAAATGATTTTCGTGAGAAAGGCAATGTTTTGGAGATATTTTATGTAAAAAAAAATCTTTTTCTTGCTTTTTCATAGAATTAATGTTATCTTTGCATGACAAACTATTACTTGAAAATTACTTAAGGCGATCAATAAATAAAATGGCTGACAAAGTCACTCATACAGGAATTATAGATTCCATCGACGGGGATTGTATACACGTACGTATTCTACAGGCTTCAGCTTGCGGAGGATGTCGTATAGCTAGTCATTGTAATGCTTCTGATACTCGTGAAAAATATATTGATGTGAAGGATCCTTATGCCAGTAAGCATCATGTGGGAGAATCCGTTGTGATTAGCACTGATGGACATACTGCCAGACGGGCCACGGTGATTGCCTATGTAATCCCATTGGTTCTGATGGTCCTTACTTTGGTCCTGGTTCTGAAATTTTCTCATAATGAGGGAATGGCAGCATTATCGGGAATAGGTATTCTGATTCCTTATTATTTTATTGTTTTTCTTTTGAGGAAAAAGATTTCTTCAGAAGTAAAATTTCAGCTTGAAACGGATTCCTGAGAAGTGTAAAAAGATAATTGATGATATTATGAACATGATTTTAAGTGCCGTTCTGGTCTTGGGGGCTATTGCCTTGATCGCGTCTGTGGTCTTGTATTTTGTTTCCAGAAAATTTGCGGTTAAGGAAGATCCACGAACTGAAAAAGTTACTGACTTATTGCCGGGAGCCAATTGCGGTGGCTGTGGCCATACCGGTTGTTCGGCGATGGCAAAAGCACTTGTTGAGGGTGCTGATCAGGGCTCAATTGGTGGAATGTACTGTCCCGTAGGAGGTGATCAGGTGATGTCTCAAATAGCGGATTTTCTGGGGATGGCTGTATCAGAAAAGGATCCGAAGGTAGCTGTCGTTCGCTGTAACGGAACTTGCGAACACAGGCCTCGGCTGGCTGTATATGACGGTTTGCACACTTGTGCGGCCATGAATAGCTGTGGACGAGGTGAAACGGGATGCAGTTATGGTTGTTTAGGCTGTGGCGATTGTGTCGCAGCGTGTCAGTTTGATGCGATTCATATCAATCCTGAAACCGGTCTTCCTGAAGTGGATGAAGAACGCTGTACGAGTTGTGGAGCATGCGTAAAGGCTTGTCCAAGAAATATTATCGAACTTCGTAAGAAAGGTCCTAAAGGCCGTCGCATTTATGTACAATGTGTCAATAAAAATCCAGGCAGACTGGCTCGGGCAGTGTGTTCTGCAGCTTGTATCGGTTGTGGCAAATGTCAGAAAGTCTGTCAGTTTGATGCGATTACCATCATTGATCATCTGAGTTATATCGATCCTGACAAGTGCCGGTTATGCACTAAATGTGTTGACGAATGCCCTACGGGAGCTATCATAAAAATCAATTTTCCGATTCTTCATCAGCATTTAAAAGTCAAAAAAGTTGAAGTTTCTAAGCAACCTGAAGAGCAAGAAGAAGTAAAAGCATGAAATTACATACATTTAAAATTGGCGGTGTTCATCCCCTGGAATATAAGATCACTGCCGAAAGTCCTGTACAAAAGGCCGAGTTGCCTGAAAAAGCCATATTCCCATTGAACCAACATATCGGTGCCTTGGCCAAACCTGTTGTCAAGAAAGGTGATCAGGTCAAGGTCGGCAGTTTACTTGCTGAGGCCGGTGGTTTTGTCAGTGCTCCTATTTACAGTTCCGTTTCAGGGACTGTTGTTGAAATCGGTAAGTCCATTGATGCTACCGGTTATTTACAACCTTCCATTATCGTTCAGGTAGAAGGTGATGAATGGGATCCGGGTATTGACCGTAGTGAACAGTTGGAAAAACTTTCTGACCATCCTGAATATACTGCAGAGGTGATCGCCAGTCGTATTCGCAAGGCCGGTGTGACAGGCATGGGAGGCGCAAGTTTCCCGACAACGGTCAAATTGAGCCCACCTCCCGGGACAAAGGCTGAATGTATCATTCTTAATGGAGTGGAATGTGAACCGTATATCACTTCAGACTATCGTCTGATGATGGAACATCCGGATGAACTTCTTGTCGGTCTTGATTTATTGATGAAGGCTGCAAAAGTTGAGAAGGGATATATTGGTATAGAAGAAAACAAACCGGAAGCAATCCGACTGTTAACGGAGAAGACGGCTGGTGATCCCCGTGTGGAGATTGTTCCGCTCGCCATGAAATATCCTCAAGGTGGTGAGAAGCAATTGGTAGATGCTGTGATCAACCGGCAGATACCTGCTCCCCCTGCACTTCCTG
>DAIPMC010000022.1:0-22755 GCA_036768895.1 Prevotella sp.
TACTACATTAGAAAGGATATTCCACAAAAAATCGATAACTTTACGTATATAAAAGAATAACCCAATATTGAAATAGGAGGTTCTATGAAAAAATTCATGTTAACTTTTATCGTACTTCCGATTTTGGCAAGTTTCTCCTGTTCCGGAGAAGATGCGGTTACAGATTTGATGGGGAATTGTTCAAATAATAACAAAGTAACTATACAACTGCGAACAGGATTGGACATAACAGAACATAGCAGTTCTTTCGACAAAACTAATGCTAATGCCATTTCTACACGAACCAGTACTACTACTTCTGCCAACACCTTTACTCCTACTCTCCCTAAGACCTTTAATGCCTATTTCGTAGCTGCTGAAGACAAAGGACAATATCAAACAGGGAAAATGGTCAAAGCTGTAAAAGTAAGTAATGGAGATAATACCATTACATTACCTGCCATGAGATACAAAATCTATGTAACCAATTATGATCTTGACAAGATTCGGGACAATTCCAAACCAGAAACTTCCTTACCGGAAAGTTCTTCCACACTATACTATTTTGGTAGCAGTGAGAAAGATTTGGAAAGTGATGGAATCACCCTGGATGTGACATTATCTAATCCATATGCAACAGTAGCAATCTGCAAAAACAGTTGTGTATCAAGTTCACCTGTATACAAAGATAACAACACCTACTGTGAAAATGGAAACTGGTATTATCTCTATATACGTAATTCAGAAACGGACACGAAGATACCTGTAGAGATAGAAAAGAACACTACCACTAATTACACCCTTACGAAGGACATCTTACCCAATCACATCTATGAGTATACCCTCTCAAGAAATGTATCCACAGTAGGAGGATCATTAAATATCACCGTAAATGGATTTACAAATACTTATAGCTCGGATATCAATCTTTAAGACTGAAAAATAACAGAAAAGATTGAAACCGGATAAATAGGAAGACAATTGTATTTATCATCATGATAGCAGCCCTTACCCTGAATTTCAAAAGAAAACAAAGGAGTAAGAACTGCTATTTATTATATTATCATTTTACAATACCAAGAATACTGTTAACCTTATAAGTATTAATAGAATTCACAGTTGTAGTATACAGGTTAAAATAGTTTAATTATAAGAACTTTTTGAAGTAATTACAACTATTTTTCAAGAAATCTGTATATCTTTGCAAAAGTTTTCAGGAGAACGAGTTGTATAAGACCATAGGAAAGGTCTAAACAACGCATAAAAAGTCTAAGAATTTTAAAATAAAGAAGCACAAAAGTGCAAATAAGAATACCGGAAAAAGGTAATAGAATTTAAAGATTCGATCAGGTCTTACATGAAAAAATTAATTTTTCGTCTAGCAACTGTCATGACCCTAATTATGATCATGAGTTCCTGCTCAAAAGATTCTGAATTTATCCCAGATACAGAAAATTCAGCAATTTCTTCCAATATAAAGGAAATAAGTTTAAACCTCAATGCTGGTATTGAGGTATCGGAAGAAAACAACACTTTCTCTAATAACTCAGAGACACAAGTAAGTACACGCGCAGCCGTTTCCACTCCGGCAAACTTCAAAGCAGAACTCCCTTCTCAATTTACAGCCTATTTCGTAGCCGCGGAAGCGACCAATGAATATGCCAAAGGTGCTATCGTAAGAAAGGTGACTGTAAGCAATGGCAATAATAATATCTCTGTACCTGCAATCAAGTACCATATCTATGTGACTAACTATGATCCAGCTACAACTCCTGACGCTAATAATCACAGTAACCAGGAGAGCACTATCGAAGCTATAGAAGATAGTTTACCCGAAAACAGCACGACCCTATACCTCTATGGAAAAAGTAATGCCGACTTTAGCTCTACATCATCAACCACAAACACAACAGTAGCTCTGGCTAATCATTATGCTGCTATATGCGTAGCTAACAGTCATGTAGAAAGTGTAAACTACAAAAATAATAATATTCACGCAAATCCGAAAAGTACGGCTTACAGGCTCAATAGTAATAGTTCTTGGTACTACATGTATGTCAAAGCTCCAACCAGCAGCACTACCGCGACAGATTTTATCATTAAAGTAAAAGGTTTCCCTGATATTGTTGATGGAAAAGAATATACCTTCACTGAAAATATCACAGCAGACAACATCTACCAATACACTGTAAATGAAAAGGGTGGTCTGGTAATCACTGTAAATGCTTTCAACGGAGTAAAGCCGACTACCACGCATTATCATGTAGATCCGAAGAGTGGTAACTTAATTAAGGATAATTAAAGAAGCAATGAAAAAAATCGTTTTTTTATATATTATTATCGCTGTTGCACTCTTATTCGCATCCTGCTCCGACGACGACAGTACTACTTCGTCTACAGCTAAGTATGTCACGATCAACCTACAGATAGGAACGGACTCCACGCTTAATATTTCAGGTGGTAGTACTCCATTTACCTATAGCGACAAAGAATTTGTTAAAGGAAAGACTTTTATCACGACCCGAGGATCTGGCATTACAGACTTTGTACCAGTGGTACCCACAAAATTCAAAGCATACCTATTAGCATCAGAGGATGTATACACTTCTAGTTGGCAACTTATCATAGCAAAAGATGATGTCATAGATAGTGTGACTGTACACACCGGCAGTAATTATATTTCTGTTCCAAAATATAAATACAAAATTTACGTAACAAATTATTCAAATGGAACAGAAATGAATAAGAATGCTTGGTACAATTGGCCTGATGCCCTTGCACATTTACCAGCAGGATCAACAACGCTATACCTTTATGGTAAAAACGATACTCTAAAAGAAGAAAGAAATGAGGAACACGGGGATATCATGACCGGTGAAGTAAAGATGATCAATCCATACGCTGCGGTATGTGTTTATAACAATAATTATGTCACGGGAAATCCATCAGATTGGAGTGGAACGACTGCATTGAGTGATAATTGGTACTATCTATATAAAAACTGTTCTTCAGGAAAAATATCTTTAGGAATGAAGATACCCATAACATATCTTAACAGTTCAGGACATACCGTAAATAGGAGTAGTTACATTTACGATACCATATCTGCCAACTATATTTACCAATATATCATTGATGATAATTAAAAATTCAAGTTTTCAAATGTGAACTTTTAGAAACATCACCCACTTCTGTGGGTAATGGCCAAATAATTGGCTGAATATATGTCACTAGCAACCTTCCATTCTTTCTTAATCGCCGAAAATCCACTAGACCAAGAGCAATTATGCCCTATTCATTTTTATTTTCTACCAGTCCTTCTCTTCTATATCGTACGAACAAGCAGATTGACTGCCTTTTCATTTTCTCATACAATTTCAAGACAGATTTATATGTCGTAGAAGACGAAAGTATCAGATGTTTTTTATATTTCTCAATCTTTAAGCCAGTTAGTTCTGGATATTGTTGAATACTTACTTTTTGAGGATTTGCCAGAAGCATCTGATCAATTTTATTAACTTTTTCCAGATTAGCTAGCGATGCGGAAAGATAGATGTGAAGAGAACGGACCAACGGTAGAATATTTTCTACATAATTCAGAAGTTGTATATCTTGCTCATTATCAATAATAATCGACACATTCAATATAGAATCCATTCTATGCATGCCGACTACCACAAATACCATACAATTAACTCTATTCAATATTTCCCGGGTCTTGTCAGTAATCACAATACCGGAAAGAGATAAAGATTTTTCTTCAATATGCCGCAGGGACCAACGGAATAGGTTTATCTTTTTACCTTGATACCCCTTTTGTTTCCCAATCCGTCCTGACGCTGACCCAATAAACAAATAATCAACCCCCTCTTCTTTTACCATACTTACTATCTCATTTGTAATATTCTCCGTCAGTTTATAACATTTTGTTATTGGTATCTGCCGTTTCTGTGATTCAGTCATGAGAGGAGCAAAACTATGTTGAAAATAATGTTCCGCTGTTATCATATTAAGATCTGCATCTTGAATAAAATGAGATGCAATAATCTTCTTTTTATAAAGACCACGGCCAAAAATTAATTGGATAATCGAAAGAAAATTAAGGCTGCTATAGGAATCCGAAAAGCTAAACATCAGTTTTTCTAACTTTTTCTGAGGCATTTGCTTTTCTTTGGAATAAAACCTGGTTATCAGATTCAATGCCGGAGTAGTCATAAAAGTAGTAACAAGAGCCATAATAACCAGAATCGCAAAAATAGACTTGGATAGTATTCCCATTTCATAACCGATATTCAAGGCAACCAATTCCATAAGTCCTCTTGTATTCATAAGTGTTCCTATGATAAGACTGTCATGCCAGGATTCCCCTACTAACTTTGCCGATACCGCACAACCACCAAATTTCCCCAATATGGCAAAAGCGATGAACAAGACGCATACGAATACCATGGACCAGTTGTTGATAAGTAACACATTTGTATTCAACCCAGTATAGGCAAAAAATAACGGCAAGAAAAAGACTAAAGTCACATCCTCTATCTTGTCTATCATTATACGCCTGAAGTTTGACTCAGAAGGCATCACGACTCCTGCTATAAAAGCTCCAAACAATGCATGAATGCCGATCAACTGTGTAAAGGCCGCAGACAGGATTAAAGTCAGAAAAGCAAAACTTATAAAATTCTTATTGACCGTTTCCCGGTTGATATAATAAGTCCCTATTTTCTTAAAAAACGGGCGAACTGCAAGAAACATAAAAAGGATGTACAAGAATGTACAAACCACAGCATATAATGAGCTGATGACGGTTCCAGCCTTTGCAATGGCTATCACTACAGCCAACAGACACCATGCCGTAACATCATCATTTGCAGCTGAAGCAATGGTCAATGCTCCTAAAGGAGTATCCATAAATCCTTTTTCCTGCACGATTCTGGCCAAGACAGGAAAAGCGGTAATGCTCATAGATATTCCGATAAACAAGGCAAAAGGAACAAATCCCGTATACTCAGAGGCATACTCTTTATACACAAAGAAGGAAGCTACAATACCTAATAGAAAAGGGGCCAGAATTCCAGCATGGCTGATCACCAATGTCTCATTAATCTTGTTTTTCAGAACCTTAAAGTCCACTTCCAGACCAATAACAAACATAAACAATATCAGTCCAATATGGCTGAGCAACTTGATATAAACAAGTGAACCCTTTGAAAAAACGAGGTTAAATGTATCAGGAAAGAAATAACCAAAAAAGGACGGACCAAGAATAATTCCAGCCATAATCTCTCCAATGACACTAGGTTGCCCCATTTTGTTAAAAAGAAAAGAAAACAGGCGACATGCAAATAAGATAATAATAATCTGAATAAGCAATACCATCAAAGATGTCCCCAGATTCTCCTTCATTGTATGAAGAAATAAAACAAAAGAAGATGTCTGTGAATGCAAAACATCAGTTGAAGGATGTAAAGAAGCACCATTTTTCAATCCAATAAAAATCAGAAGCCCAAAGACGAGCAACATGATGACATAAATAGAAAAATCTCTTTGATTCTTTTTCATAGAAGTCTCGTTAAAAGGTGATCCTTCCGCAAATTTACAATTTTTTTAATACCATCAATTAATATCCAGCAATTAAATAACAAAATAAATTGATTTCTTTAAGATCAAAGCAAACTCTTATGTCAATAGATTTAAACATAAAAACGCCAGATAGATAGAAAAACAAGAATGCAAAAAATTCTATAAGACTTTATACGGATGAAAGCCATATAACGTTCTACTGGAATCAGAAAATAAATAAAAGAGCTTTCATGTATCACAAAAAAAGACACAAGAAAGCACTATCATTGCAGCACACATTGGTCAGGGGAATCCTTACCGCTGAATTCTCCCTCCAGAATTTGTCATATTATCAATGATCTCTTCCTTACTTACCAAATTTTGATCTCCGGAAATTGTATTCTTCAGTGCACTAGCAGAAAGAGCAAAATCCAAATTCTGCTGATTATCCCCCAAACCGTCAGCATAAGCATGTATATAAGCAGCAACAAAAGCATCCCCTACTCCCATAGGATCAACAATGGGCTGAATGTCATAAATGCGGGAAGTATAAAGATGATCTTCCATCACATCATAAAGTAATCCCGTCAGAATATGATGACGACTACTCAATTGATTGCGTAATGCAAGAACCATCTTCTTACAAAAAGGAAAGAGTTTATGCATCTTTCGGAAATACTCGATATAAGCCTCACGATTAATCTTGAAATTGCTATCCACAGCCGTAAATGGAATTTTTTGTACGCCACTTGCTACTTCCCATTCATTCTGATCGCCGAATATCAGTTCACTATACTGTAACATCCGAAAAAGCACATCACGAGGATCCAAGCCAAATTTCCAGAGATTATTACGATAATTTATATCAGCCGTAATATGAACCCCCAGTTCTTGTGCTTTCCTCAACGCATCAAAGGTTGTATCCATCGCATCCCGACTGATTGAGCAAGTTATACCAGAGCAATGGAAATAAGCCGCATTTTGCAAGATATTATCCCAAGGGATCATCCCACGCTCCAAAGAATAAAAAGAAGATCCTTTCCGGTCATACACAACCATCGAATTACGCATAGCAGCCCCACGCTCAAAATAATAGGTTCCAAGACGATCTCCTCCCCTCACAATTTGATTTACGCCAAGGCCAAACTGCCGCAGATACATCAAAGCCGCATCTGCTATTGGGTTTTGAGGAACGCGAGTAACATATTCTACATCATCTCCTAGTATGGCAAGCGATACCGCTACATTTGCCTCACTACCTCCATAATGACCTTTAAAACAATGTCCCTGTGTCAATCTTAAATAGCCTGGTTTAGAAAGCCTCAGCATAATTTCTCCAAATGTTACGATCTTCGTTCGCTTCATATTTTCTAAATTTTAATCTGATTTCTTGACCCAACCCGCATCTGACCTAAAAATGATTTACCCAAACATTAAAAACATTTATGGTCAGATCTTCTCTGAACTGAATAAAGAAGTAAAACAAAGGCTCAGTTTCTTATAAGAAACCAAGCCCTGAAAAGTATAAGTCACTAACTTCTGTATTCTTCCCCTTGTAACCTTTGGAAGACAAAGAAGCCACAACCAATCAATTCTTCTGTTTATTCTTGACCAGTTCTACAGTATCTCGTGCAATAACGATTTCCTCATCAGTAGGAATAACCAGGACTTTCACTTTGGAATCAGGAGCAGAAATCGGTCCTTCTTTTCCAAGTACCATTTTCTCATTTCTCTTTTCGTCAAATTTGACGCCAAGATACTCCAGACCTTCACAAGCTCCCTGACGCATATCCGTCTGGTTCTCACCTACACCTGCTGTGAAGATAATCGTATCGACACCTCCCATAGCAGCTGTATATGCTCCAATATACTTTTTGATTCGATAAGCATACATCTTCAAGGCTAACTGAGCACGTTTATTCCCATCATGTGCAGCAGCATCAACATCACGCATATCTGAAGACACGCCTGAAATCCCGAGCACTCCACACTCCTTATTCAAATAATCGGCCATTTCCTGAGGTTTCTTATGAAGTTTATCCATAAGATAGGTTACTGCTGACGGATCTATATCACCACTGCGGCTACCCATCATCAAACCAGCCAGAGGAGTCAGTCCCATGGAAGTATCAATCACCTTCCCTCCCTTGATGGCTGCGACAGAAGCCCCATTGCCAATATGACAGGAAATGATCTTCTGATCCTTAATGTCTACGCCCAATACTTCACAGGCGCGATGAGACACATAACGATGACTCGTTCCGTGAAAGCCATAACGACGGACATGATATTTGGTATAGAGATCATAAGGAACTGCATACAAGTAAGCATAGTCAGGCATAGTACTATGAAAAGCATTATCAAATACCGTAACTTGTGGAGTATTCGGCATCAAAGCATCTACAGCACGAATACCTTTCAAATGGCCAGCATTATGAACAGGAGCGAGGTCACAAAGACTTTCTATACCAGCTTCAACTTGTTTGGTAACAATACAACTCTTCTCAAACAGGTCACCACCTTGCACGATACGGTGACCGACAGCATCAATTTCGTCCAAGCTCTTAACGGCACCTATCTTTGAATCAAGAAGAGCCTTAAAAACCATATTGACGCCTTCCTTGTGATCCGGCATATCATGCATGATTGTCTTTTTCGTACCGTCTGGTAATTTTACTTTGATAAACGCACCATCCATGCCAATACGTTCAACACCTCCTTGAGCCAAAACAGACTCATCATCCATATTGTACAACTTGTACTTAATGGAAGAACTTCCACAATTTAACACTAATATCTTCATCGTCTATCTTTTCATTAGTTTTTATCCCTATATTTTCAGCTCAGGCATTTTTCTTTGCATTCTGAGCCTGACAGGAAGTAACGGCTATCATATAATAAATATCATCTACTGAACAACCACGAGAAAGATCATTTACAGGACGTGCTATACCCTGGAGAATCGGGCCGATAGAGATGGCGCCACCTAAGCGCTGAACAAGTTTACAACCGATATTACCGACATCAAGATTAGGAACGACAAGGATATTAGCCTTACCCGCAATCTTGCTGCCTGGAGCCTTGCGAGCCCCAACAGATGGATCAAGAGCAGCATCAGTTTGCAATTCCCCGTCAATCTGCAAATCTGGGTATTTCTCCTTTGCGATTCTTGTAGCATCCACCACCTTATCAATGATATAAACGCTCTTGCCCGTTTTCTTATCCTTGGCATCCCTGGCGCTACCCTTAGTAGAAAAACTCAACATTGCAATGCGTGACTCTTTGAAGCCTGCTACACAAGTAGCAGTCTGGGCAGTAGTATAGGCAATCTGGGCAAGTTGATCAGCAGTAGGGTTTGGTGTCACAGCGACATCACTCATCAGAACGACACCATTCTCACCATATTGCTTTTGACTGGTAACCATCAACATTGCACCGGAAACACAAGTAATGCCTGGAGCACACTTGATAATCTGCAAAGCAGGACGAAGGGTATCACCTGTTGTACTCAGAGCACCGGAGATCTGTCCATCAGCACTCTCTGTCTTAATAATCATACAACCGAGATAGAGATTATTATGCAATACTAAATCACGGGCTTGTTCAATTGTCATTCCCTTTTTCTTACGAAGTTCAGCCAGTTGAGAAGCATATTCTTCAGATTTGGGGTTGTTAAGTGGGTCTACGATTTGAGCTTTAGAAATATTCTTCAATCCCCATTTTTCAGCTAAACTCTTAATATGATCAGAATTGCCGATGAGAATCAAGTCTGCCAGGTTATCGGCCAAAGCCTTGTCGGCAGCCTTTAAAGTACGCTCCTCTTCTGCTTCCGGGAGCACGATACGCTGCTTGTCCGCTTTAGCGCGCGCAACGATCTGATTTAATAAATCCATAGTTTGTATTTAATAATTCTTATTTTGTATATTCTTTATATAGAAAAAATTGTTACTATTCATACCCAAAAAGACAATGACTTTTCAAATTGTCATTTCGATATTGCAAATATAGCAAAATATATCTATACAGATAGTGCTAATGAGATAAATTTTACTAAAAAGTATATTGAACTAGATGTCACTTTCTAAGAGAAAGCAAAAACCATAAAGATTCATTTTCAACTTCTGATCAGGGAGAACTTTTCAAGAAGATCTTTACTATTCTTTGTCTCATTTTCCCCCTTTTATTTAAACCATTTCTCGGGTCAATATGCTCTCTAGCTCTTCTGCAGAAAGTCTCAGACGGAAAGTTCCCTTAATTGCTACAGAGATTCTACCGGTTTCCTCTGAAACCACCACTGCGATAGCATCACTATTTTGAGAAATACCCATTGCAGCCCGGTGACGAAGACCTAATTCCTTTGGGATATCCAGATTATGAGAAACCGGAAGAATACATCCTGCAGCCCTAATACGTTTTTTTGAGATAATCATTGCTCCATCATGCAGAGGGGAGTTCTTGAAAAAGACATTCTCAATCAACCGCTGGTTGATCCGAGCATCAATGAGATCCCCGGTATCTACAATATCGTTCAGAGGTACAGAACGTTCTATTACGATAAGTGCTCCGACATATCTCTTGCTCATACTCATACAAGCAAGGACGATCGGCATAATCGCTTCCTTATCAACTTCCCTCTCATTACCGTTCTTGGAAGAACGTTTGAAAAGATTAACAAGCCTTCGGATACCCTTTTGAGAACCCAATTCATAAAGGAATTTACGGACATCCTCTTGAAAGATGACGATTAAGGCAATTACCCCTACACTGACTAGTTTATCCAGTATGGCTCCAAGGAGTTTCATCTCCAAAACACGACTGACAAACAGCCACATCAAGATAAAGACCATAATACCGACAAAGATATTGAGCGAACGGCTCGCCTTCATCAGTTTGTAGATATAATACAATATCAATGCAACCAGAAAGATGTCAATGATGTCTTTGATCCCAAATTCAAATGGCATGGTTTTTATCTTAAATCATCCGTCATATTATTGTTTCTCTGTACCTGAATTTAATTTATCAGGCTTTTTTCATTTCTTCGATGATTTTCACTGCTTCTACGGCAGCTTTCACATCGTGTACACGAAGGATAGAAGCTCCTTTCATTAAGGCGATTGTATTGAGAACTGTCGTACCATTCAACGAAGTCTTCGGATCACCACCAATCAACCTGAATATCATGCTCTTCCGAGAAATACCAACCAAGATTGGAAGATCCATCACTTGCAACTTCTCTGCGCCACGGTAGATACGATAATTATCTTCCAGCGTCTTTCCAAAGCCATAACCTGGATCTAATATAATATCACGAGCACCCAAGTCCCGTAATTCCTGCACTTCCTTGGCAAAAGCGATCATCATATCATGAAGATTAGATTTCACAGACATCAGAATATAGGGTACTTTCAATTTTCCAACTACATCAAACATCCGTTCACTCTCATGAATAGGCATATTAACGATACCTGTCAATCCACCTTCTGAAACATCGTTAATGATATCAGCGCCCCACTCTTCTATGCAACGTCGGGCAATTGCCGGTCGATAAGTATCCACCGATACGACTGCTTCAGGTTGTTCACGGCGAATGATTTCCAAAGCATTTTTCAACCGTCTGGACTCTTCCTCCTCACTGACCACAAAAGCACCTGGTCGTGTAGAAAAGGCTCCCACATCAATCATCGAACCTCCTTCTACAATAATCTGATTAGTCCTATCTGCAATTTCCTTTTCAGTCTGTTTTCTACTCCCATCATAAAAACTATCCGGCGTAACATTAATGATACCCATGACTTGTGGAATGGATAAATCAAATAATCGCCCACGGACATTCAATGTGAATTTCGTTCTCTCCATTTACAAACACTCTTTAAAACGTAACACTTCAGTTTTTTATCACCCAAAAAGGTTACTAAAGCACTCACGCCGTTTTGCAAAAATAGACATATTAATTGAGAAAACCATTACTTTTTAAGAAAATTGCAGTAACTTTGTAAGGGTTTAAAGATAAAAATGATGAAAATCTCTGATTTATATAAAATATATCAACAGCATCCAATGATTACGACGGATAGCCGCAACTGTCCTCAAGGAAGTATATTCCTGGCACTTAAGGGCACATCTTTCGATGGTAACAGATTTGCAACGATGGCCTTGGAAAAAGGATGCAGCTATGTCATCGTGGACAATCCTACCTATTTTAAGGCAGATGATTGCCGGTATATTCTGACCGATAATTGTCTGAAAACTTACAAGGAACTTGCCCGTGAGCACCGCCGGCAATTTCATATTCCTGTCATTGGTATTACAGGAACCAACGGTAAGACAACAACAAAAGAATTGATTTCAACTGTCTTAGAAGAGAAATACCATGTCATGCACACTGAAGGTAATTTCAATAACGATGTTGGAGTACCCAAAACATTATTCCGTCTTTCTGACAAAGATGAAATTGCAGTGATAGAAATGGGTGCAAGCCATCCTGGCGATATCAAAAAACTAATAGACTATGCAGAACCCACATGTGGGCTAATTACTAATGTCGGCCGTGCTCACTTGCAAGGTTTCGGGAGTTTTGAGGGTGTCAAGAAAACCAAAGGGGAACTGTATGATTTTCTAAAAGCACATCAAGGGCTGGTTTTCATCAACCACGATAATGCCAATCTGATGCAGATGGCTCAAGAGCGGAATGTCAACGACGTGGTTTATTATGGACAAAAAGAGAATACAGATCTGGCTGTATACGGTTCTGTTGTCAGTTGTGCTCCTTTCCTTAAATTTACTTGGACAAGCGGGAAAACTTCTCAAGGACAAGCGGAAAAGAGGATACACACGGTTCAAACTCAATTAATTGGTGCCTATAACCTGGATAACATGCTTGCTGCAATTACTATCGGAAAACATTTCGGAATCAGTGACGAGAAGATTGATGATGCCTTGACTCATTATATACCAAGCAATAACCGTTCACAGTTGACAGTTACTCCTCATAACCATCTGGTCGTGGATGCCTATAATGCCAACCCTTCCAGTATGAAAGCCGCAATAGAAGCATTCAGGCTCATGGATGTACCGGAGAAGATGGCTATTCTTGGAGATATGCGTGAGCTAGGTGCCGTGTCCGGAGAAGAACATCAGAAAGTAATTGAAGAATTGCAAACGGCCGGTATCACAAATGTATGGCTGGTAGGACCTGAATTTGCGAAAACTAATTCTAATTTTCGTAATTTTAAGAATGTAGAAGAAGTAAAAACTGAGATTACTCGTCAACAGCCACATGATCACTATATTTTAATAAAAGGAAGTAACGGCATCAAACTCTTCGAACTGCCTCAACTTCTGTAGAGGATTCTCTGATAATCATAATGATTAATAAGACACAAAATTTGTGTTCCGATATTTTATGGTTTTCTTAAAGAAAGACCATTTTTCTTAAAGAAAATGCACGCGTTTCAGAATTTTGCAGTACCTTTGTATCCGCTTATCGGGATTTAGCGCAGTTGGTAGCGCACTACGTTCGGGACGTAGGGGTCGGGCGTTCGAGTCGCCTAATCCCGACAAAAGTGATTATAAGGAACTGGTTATCAGTTCCTTATATGCTTTTAAGGGGTAAACGGTCGGACAAAAGTCGGACAGCACGGACCCCTGTTATTTTAATAGTCGTGCCCATTTCAATTCACTTCAAAGATTTTTTACTCAGGAATAGGAATACCACGATTGGATTTTACTACACCAATTACGAAATTGCTGTGCAGTCTTCCGATACTTTCGATGACACCCAAAGTATTTAACACAAAGTCCTGATAATGTTTCATATCCTTTACATAAATCTTCATCAAAAAATCATAATTCCCTGAAGTATTCCAACATTCAACAATTTCATCTATATCTTTGATTGCAGTCATGAATTCATCCCCCCAACGCTTACCATGCTGTTTCAACTCAATTCCACATAAAATAGTTAATCCATTTCCAACTTTCTCAGGATTTACCACTGCCATATATCTTTCAATATACCCTTCACGTTCTAAACGTTTCTGACGTTCGAAAGTAGGCGTAGATGAAAGATGAACTTTTTCTGCTAACTCTTTAGTCGATAACTTGGAATTTTTCTGCAATTCTTTTAGAATCTTAATATCGACAGTATCTAATTTCTCCATTTTAGCATTCTTTATTTAAATAAAAAAACAGAATATAATTCTAATAATTTATATATAACTTACAAAAATAGGTATATTTTCCGAAATAATAAAATTATTTGTCTGTATTATAGTTTATATTTAACTTTGTCGACAGACGATAAAAAATACAAGACTTCCGAAATACATAACAAGCAGCAAAAGACAAAAAGGACTAAGATAATCATTAATTTGATCGGAAGTCAATAATCAGATGAAAATGGAAAAAGTAATTGGACCTTCAAAATTAAGAACGCAAGTATTAGGATATCCTCGAATCGGAACCCACCGGGAATTGAAAAAAGCTTGTGAGGCCTTCTGGAAAGGCCGCATATCAGAAGATGAGTTGCAGGAAACAGCACGTCGAATCAGACGTACAAACTGGTTAACTCAAAAAGACAAAAAGATTGATTTGATTCCAAGTAATGACTTCTCTTTCTATGATCAAGTACTAGATATGTGCCTGATGATGAATGCTATACCTCAGAGATACGAGGATTTAAAGGATCATAAATCCACATTGTATTTTGCGATGGCTCATGGGTTACAGAAAAACGGAAAGGATGTCATCGCCATGGAAATGACCAAATGGTGGGATACCAATTATCACTATATTGTTCCAGAATTCATAAAAGAACAACAATTTGAATTCTTCGATGATAAAGCTGTACAAGAGTTCTGTGAAGCAAAGGCATTAGGAATTCAAACAGTCCCCGTTTTGATTGGTCCTATTACCTTTCTTATGTTAGGGAAAGAAAAAGAAGAGCATTTTGACCGATTAGACCTCTTTGAGCGGCTCCTTCCTGCCTATATCAATCTATTGAATGCCCTCGAAAAAGCAGGAGCGGAATGGGTTCAGATTGAAGAGCCTTATCTGGTTACGGACTTCCCTGAAAAGACAGCTGATGCATATCGGTATGCCTTTGACAGGATCAAGGAATCTACACGACTGAAAATTATTTTAAACACCTATTTCGGGGATTTGGGAGACCATGCAGATATGACACTGGCACTACCAGTAAGATGTATCCATCTTGATCTGATCAGAGGTCCAAAACAAATTCAACTCATTCATAAAATACCAAAGGATAAAATTCTTTCGTTGGGTGTTATTGATGGACGGAATATCTGGAGGGATGACCTCACGCAATCATTGTCCTTTATCCGTGAGGCTGCAAGCCGAATAGGATATGATCGGGTAATTGTTTCACCGTCATGTTCCTTCCTTCACATTCCATACGATCTGGAATTAGAGAAAGATGAAAATATTCTGCCCCACGAGGTCAAAAACTGGATGGCTTTCACCTTACAGAAAACAGAAGAACTGACCACTCTCAAGGAATATATCAACAAGGACACAGAAGCTATCAAAGCTTACGTAACTCAGAACAGAGCCCTGAAGGAAAGGGAATCATCTCTGAAAGTACATGATGCGAAAGTCAAGGATCGTCTTAGTCAGATTACAGAGGATGACTATCATCGCCAACACCCATACGCAATACGCAAGAAAATTCAGGAGAAAAAATTGAACCTGCCCCTTTTTCCAACCACGACAATAGGCTCTTTTCCACAGACGAAAGAGGTAAGAAACTGGCGTTCAAAGTACCGGAAAGGAGAAGTCTCGGCAGATGCTTACCGAAAATTCCTGAAAGACGAAATGATTAGATGCATTCACTGGCAAGAGAAAATCGGACTTGACGTACTCGTCCATGGAGAATTTGAACGCAACGATATGGTAGAATACTTTGGAGAACAACTTTCTGGATTTACGTTCACTCAAAACGGATGGGTACAAAGTTACGGCTCACGTTGTGTAAAACCTCCGATTATCTACGGTGATATTTCCCGTCCCCATCCCATGACCGTCAGTTGGATGACCTTTGCACAGTCACAGACCGCCAAGCCTATGAAAGGAATGCTTACCGGTCCTGTCACAATTCTAGAGTGGTCATTCGTCCGTAATGATCAACCCCGTTCCGAGACTTGCAAACAGATTGCATTAGCCATCCGAGATGAAGTCTGTGATCTGGAAAAGAGCAAAATCGGAATTATTCAGATTGACGAGCCTGCCATTCGTGAAGGACTTCCCTTGCGAAAAGAAGAATGGCCCGGACACTTAAAATGGGCAGTTGATAGTTTCCGGCTCGCTTCAAGTGGAGTAAAAGATGAGACACAGATCCATACTCACATGTGTTATTCAGAATTTAATGATATTATCGCAGATATCGCACGCATGGATGCAGATGTCATCACAATAGAATGCTCCAGATCACAAATGGAACTGCTTGATGTTTTCCGTGATTTTCACTATCCAAATGAAATCGGGCCAGGGGTATACGACATCCATTCTGCGCGAATCCCGTCCGTGGAAGAAATCTTCAATTTACTCAAGAAAGCCGCAACATTCATTGCCCCCCAATATCTCTGGGTTAATCCGGACTGCGGGTTGAAAACCCGTGGATGGGAAGAAACACGGCCATCCCTCTGTCACATGATTCAGGCTGCCAGACAATTGCGATCTATTTATCCACAGGGAAGAAGAAATGAATCTTGAAAAGTTATCTCCTACATTCCATAGTCGATGTAAGGTTCAAGTCTAGCTATTTCTGCAGGAGGGAAATCACGATCATTTGCCAATTGGCGCAAACTCTTTATCGGACCGTGCAAACGACGGAAGTCGAAAATGGCACGAGCCTGATAGAAATTGATATAAGGATGGCGGCGGAGCTGATTGATTGTCAACTGATTAATTTTAAGTTTATGAACTTCAGATGGTAAAACCTTCAAGAATTTCTCAGCCACTGGAGGGACACCTCCAATCTCCTCTATCTGCTTCACACTATAGAAACCACCTAGTCGATTACGATAATTGACAATAGCCCTTGCATAACCGCTCCCTATACCTGGAATCTTCTGGAAGGAAGATGTATCCGAAGTGTTCAGAGAGATCTGTTGCCCATTATGTAATTTTACCGGGTAACTATAGTGAACCGTATCCTTAAGTTGACTGTTTTCAGGAAAACCATTCTCCTTTGTGGAATATAGACTGGATGCTGGCGCATAATCATCAGATATATGAATATAAGGCTCCAAAGCCCGATATTGCTTCTTAGTTAGTCCATATAATCGGGCGAAATCTGAAGGCTTGCGGAATATTCCGCCCTTAGCCCGATAATGATAAATGCTCCTTACCTGCCAGGGAGCCAGACCCAAATGCAGCAATTGGGTACTGTCAGCCGTATTCGGATCAAAAGGCTCTAGTCGTAACTCTCGTTGAGAAGAATATCCACCATCTTTATCAGAATAAATATTCATCCCATTGCGCTGACTATAATGTTCCGACTGTCGTAGAGAATCAGTTACGGCCAATGATTTTCTGTTCCTCCCTCCAATAAAGAACACAATCATCAGTGCAATTACTACAGCGATCAGAATAACTACGATAGCTCGGCGGTCATTCCGCTGAAGATAAAAAAAATGATCTAGAAACAAGATATAAATGACAAGTTAAAGGTTAAGTATTAAAACAATTATTATATTCAGTCTATCGCCATACAGACCAGACACTTTAAAAAGGGTAAATAAGGAAAATCGAGAATCATAGTTTTAGATTTAAGGTTTAGATATTTCAGTGCAACCTATCTGAATACCCGCAGGCACAGACAAATACTTTAAAAAAATAACGCAGAAAAAAGGATTATATTACGCCAAGTTGATGTAAAAAGATAACAAGAATGCACAACGGACAAAGTATGCGTACAGCAAAATAATAAATATTGAAAGTACGTCCCTTGAGAGTACCCCAGTTAGTATATTCTTCCTTAACCATTTTCTTAGGCACAAACCAACCTATAAGAAGACAAGTAAGAAGTGAACCTAAAGGCAATAAGATATCAGAAGTCAGATTGTTGCAGAAGTCAAGAAGAGACATCCCGAAAAGTCTGAGACCGGGAATAGCCCCACTTGACAAAGAGCAGAAAACACCAATGACACTGCAGATGATTGTCTCAATCCAAGCTCCTTTCTTCCGGGTTAGATGAAACTCTTCATAAAAAAAGGACGTACCAATCTCATGCATTGATATCGTTGAGGTCAAAGCTGCCAAGGCAAGCAAAGCATAAAAAAGTACTCCTACAATATAGCCAATCACTGGAACGGAGCCAAAGGCTTGTTGAAACACATTTGGTAAAGTGATAAAAATCAGAGAAGGCCCACTATCAGGGCTGACACCTACAGAGAATGCTGCAGGAAAGATCATCAATCCTGCAAGAATGGCAACACCTGTATCAATAAGAGCTATCTGAGAAGCAGAAACAGATAACTTCGACTGTCTGTCGAAATAAGAAGCATAAGTACAAAGACAAGCAGAGCCTAGACTCAGAGAGAAAAAGGCCTGTCCCAAAGCATCAAAAAGGACATGAGGAGTCAATTTTGAAAAATCAGGTTTAAACAGGAAACTAATGCCCTTAGACGCATGAGGCAACAGGCAGGACGCTATCGCTATAAGGATTAAGATGAGAAACAATGTAGGCATCATAATACGGGAAGCCTTCTCCAAACCATTACGTACTCCTTTAACCACCACAAAATGCGTTAGCAAAACAAACACAATAGTCCAGAAAACCGGTCGAATAGGATCAGTAGAGAAACTCTGAAAGTAGGTATTCACTTCTTGCGCATTGCCATGAATCTGTCCAAGAATAGAAGCAAAAAGATATTGCAGACACCAGCCAGCTACTACCGCATAAAAGCCCAAAATAATCATTGAGGTGAAGATGCCAAGATATCCGATGATTCCACCAGGACCGCCATGCGATATTTTGCGATAGGCTCTTGCCGCATTTGCTGCAGAATGCCGACCAACAATAAATTCACTGATAATTCCAGGTATGCCAAGAACGAGTACACAACCAATATAGATAAGGATAAAAGCAGCGCCACCATCATGTCCTGCCATATAAGGGAAACGCCAAATATTACCCAGTCCTACAGCTGAACCGGCTGTAGCAAGGACCATACCTATCTTGCTTCCAAAACTTTCTCGTTCCATGTCATATCTTTTATCAGATTAACTAAAAATCTCAAAACACCTTAAATTGGTGCAGGAAGATAGCCAGAATCAGTAATGGACAAATAAAACGTATGGTTATCAGATAAATGTTAAAGAAACGAGCAGACAGCGTTCCCCAATTGGTAAATTCGTCCCTAACAATTTTCCTGGGCAGATACCATCCTAAGAAAAGGCACATAAAGAACCCCCCGACAGGTAACATAATATTCCCCGTAATAAAATCAAACCAGTCAAACAAAGTTTTTCCGAAGAAAGTTAAAGATGTTGACCTGCCAAGAGACAGCGAACAAAGGGCACCTATGATACAGCAACTCACCGTAACGAATATTGCTCCTTTTTTCCTGGAAATATGAAGTTCCTCATAAACAAAGGCTGTATTTGCTTCATGAAG
This sequence comes from Prevotella sp., assembly GCA_036768895.1. Taxonomy (GTDB): domain Bacteria; phylum Bacteroidota; class Bacteroidia; order Bacteroidales; family Bacteroidaceae; genus Prevotella. The sequence continues at coordinate 19,184 of DAIPMC010000022.1, forward strand.
AGATATCAGAGAGGTTAAAGCTGCTAGAAACAACAGACCATAAAAGAACAGAGATATAATCCACTTCACAATCGGTGCTCCCGTGAAAGCCTCGTTAAAGACATTCGGCAAAGTAATAAAAATTAAAGAAGGACCACTACCAGGACTGACACCAACAGAAAATGCTGCAGGGAAGATCATCAATCCTGCAAGAACTGCTACCGCTGTGTCAATAAAGGCAATTTGCCCGGCCGACTTAGTCAAATTCGTCTGGCGACTAAAATAAGAAGCATAGGTACAAAGACAACCCATTGCAATACTTAAAGAATAGAAAGATTGTCCTACTGCATCTAGAAAGACATTCCCGTTCATTTTGGAAAAATCAGGTTTAAACAGGAAACTGATGCCCTTACTGGCCCCTGGCAACAGACAAGATATAACAACTGTAACCAGTAAAAGTACAAACAACATAGGCATCATCAGTTTGGAAGCCTTCTCAATTCCATTTCGTACACCATGCACAATAATAAAATGAGTAATGAGAAAAGTAATTACTGTCCAGAATATAGGACGAAAAGGATCTGCACAAAATGCCTTGAAATAATTCATGACGTAAGTAGGATCACCTTTCAACTGGCCCATAAAAGATGCATACAGATAATTCAAACACCAACCTGAAACAACTGCGTAGTACCCTGTAATCAGATAACCCGTCAAGGCCTGAAAATATCCAACCAGTTTCCATGATGTACCATGAGACAGATTACTATAAGCCCGAGCTGTATTTGCTGCACCATGACGGCCGATAATAAACTCACTGATAACACATGGCAGTCCTAGGATTATTACACTCAAAATATACACCAGTATAAAAGCAGCACCCCCATCCTTTCCCGTCATATATGGGAAACGCCAGATCAGGCATTTCCTATCTTTCAATTAATTTTGTCAAAACATGGCAAAATTACAAAAAATATATCAATATTACAACAGACAGAAACTAAAAGTGCCATTACAGTTACAATTAAAGTTAAAAATCAAATAGAGAAAAAGTAAAAAAAGAGGGAAAAGCACTCTATATCAGTTTATTAAGTAGAAATAGCTGATTACTAATAAATTCACACTTTTCTATAAGGAAATGTCAAAAAAGGAAAAAGGATGTCAGTATAAACTTCATCCTTTTCAATTTTTTACAGTATTCCTTCTATTTACAGACAAAATTATTTTAAAGGCACATAACCACACTTCATCACAATCTGTTGACCACGAGGGGAAAGAAGAAAGCGAATAAAAGGCATGACCTTTGTTGAATTATCAGCCGTATAATAATAAAACAAAGGACGTATAATCGGATAAATACGTTTACGCCCTGTAGTCATATTAGGATAAATAAAGCGTCGGTTATCATAAGAAACATGAATGGCCTTGACATACCTATTTACGTAGGCAAGTCCAACATATCCGATAGCTCCTGGTGTCTGTTTTACAGACTGGATCACAGCACCTGTTGCCGGCATAGAGAGTACCCCTGTCATATAATTTTTTTCTTTCAAGACACTACTTTTAAAAAATTCATAGGTCCCAGAAGAGGTCTCACGAGAATACACAACGATCTTCCAATCTGGTCCACGCCTGTGGGTAACAGGATCTACGAGTTGATTCCAATTGGTCCTTTTCCCTCTAAAGATAAGTTCCAATTGAGCACGTGTAAGATGAGATATAGGATTATCTGGATTGACTACGACTGCTAAGGCATCATAAGCAATAACGGCTTGACAAAGTTCTTTATGTTTTTTTTTCAAGTTCATCCGCTCTCCGAATTTAATAGAGCGAGAAGCCATGGCTATATCTGTCGTTCCATCAAGTAGCGAAGAGATTCCTACACCGGAGCCTCCACCTGTCACCATCAAATGAGCACTGGGATGGAGCTTCATATAGGTTTCCGAAGCTTCTTGTGAAACTGGTAACACAGTATCACTTCCCTTAATCTTTTGTGCTTCGACAGTGCCGACAAACCCAAAAGATAGAACAATCATTAAGGTATTAACTATTTTCATATTTTATCTGTATTTACGCAAAATAAGGCTTTTCATGTTACAGGTATTTTTCAAACATATTACATTCGGGTTACAGAATAAAATAAATTTTGAATGTAATAAGATTGTAACGTCTTCTTTACACATACTTCACATCATGTCTCTATTTTTGCATTTAGAAGAACAGATAAAAATGAAGATATGAAAGCATTCTTTGAAAAAGTAATCAGCGGCATTATTACATGTAGCGGTTTTCTGACAAGTATTGTCATCATATTGATTATTCTATTTCTTTTCTCTGAAGGCTTCGGACTGTTTTCACAGAAGTCAATAGAAGGCGGATATACCCTTGTCGTCAATCAGTCAAATCCCGTCAAGGAACTTGATGCCGGACAGATCAACAAGATTTTCGATCAGGATATTCATAACTGGAAACAAGTAGGAGGGGAAGATCGTCAGATCAAGGTTTTCCGATTCGATGATATGCTCTCCTTTTTTAGTGAGAAACAGTTGGGCAAGAACTATGAAAATGCCGGAAAATGTATTAGCCAACTAGTAGCTGCCAACCCGGGAATAATAGGCTTTGTCCCAAAAGAATTTATCCACAAAGATGCTCGTGTCAAACAACTAAAAGATCATCATATTTCATTTTGGGAAACACTTTTCGGTAAACAATGGTACCCTACAGCAACACCCGCCCCACAGTTCGGTTTCTTACCACTTATATTAGGAACGATTTGGGTCACTTTCTTTGCAATCCTATTTTCCCTTCCATTCGGTTTATCCGTGTCTATTTATCTTTCAGAAGTAGCAAGCCCACGAATCAGAACATTTCTCAAACCTGTCATTGAACTACTGAACGGAATACCTTCTGTCGTCTACGGATTTTTCGGTCTGATCGTTATTGTTCCTCTTCTACAAAACACTTTTCATTTACCTGTAGGAGAGAGTGGTCTTGCCGGAAGTATCATTCTAGCAATAATGGCATTACCTACCATTATATCCGTCAGTGAAGATGCGATGCAGAATTGTCCTCGGGAAATGCGTGAAGCCAGTTTAGCTTTAGGAGCTACACAGTGGCAAACTATATATAAAGTAGTAATTCCTTATTCTATCTCTGGTATCACCTCTGCCATTGTATTAGGGATTGGACGAGCTTTCGGCGAAACGATGGCTGTACTCATGGTTACAGGAAATGCAGCTATAATTCCAACCTCTATCACGGATCCACTGAGAACTATTCCCGCAACGATTGCTGCAGAATTAGGTGAAGCTCCTGCGGGCGGACCTCATTATGAATCTCTATTCCTCTTGGGCATTATCTTGTTTATCATGACAATGATTGTCAATTTAAGCGTAGAATATATTTCTTCTAAACACAAATAAAAAGATATGAACCAGTTTGTATATTCAAAAGATGTGAGTCATCATAAAAAGTTGACACAAAAAATAGCCTTCGGGATATTCCGTCTACTGAGTATTATCATTGTGCTGATTCTCATCATCATTCTAGCTTTTATTATCAAAAAAGGCATAGGTGTTATCAACTGGAAATTC
>DAIPMC010000022.1:22765-28932 GCA_036768895.1 Prevotella sp.
ACAACCTTTCCTTCTGATGGTATGAAGGGAGGAGGAATCTTTCCTGCTATTGTCGGGACGCTCTATCTGATGGCAGGAGGAGCACTGTTTGCTTTTCCTTTGGGAATCATGAGTGGGATTTATATGCATGAATATGCTACAAATGGAAAAGTCATCCGGTTCATACGAATGATGACTAACAATCTAGCGGGAGTCCCGTCTATCGTCTTCGGATTATTCGGGATGGCACTTTTCGTCAATTTCTTTGGTTTCGGAGACAGTATTCTCTCCGGATCACTAACTCTCGGACTGCTGGCACTACCATTGGTTATCCACATTGAATCTTGCAGGGGAACACAAGGCAACGGAAGAAGCCTTGAAAGCTATCCCTGACAGTTTTCGCGAAGCCAGCCGCGCCCTTGGGGCCTCCAAACTTCAGACAATATGGCATGTGGTTTTACCCATGGCAATGCCGAACATTATGACAGGACTCATTTTGTCACTCGGCCGCATATCAGGAGAAACGGCACCTATTCTGTTTACCTGTGCAGCCTATTTCCTACCACAACTCCCCCACAGCATCTTCGACCAATGCATGGCCTTACCTTACCATCTATATGTTCTCTCTACAAGTGGTACAGATATGGATAAGCAGATGCCTATTGCGTACGGTACAGCTCTTGTCCTCATTTTAATGATTTTAATCATCAACTTAATTGCTAATTTCCTACGCATTTATTTTCAGAGAAAATTAAAAAAGAACTAAAATGGATAAGATTGAAGTAAAACATGTCAATTTCTATTACGGAAACTTTCAGGCTCTGAAAGACATCAGCCTGAATGTAAGAGAACATGAAGTTACTGCTTTTATCGGCCCTTCAGGTTGCGGTAAATCTACCTTTCTCCGATTATTCAATCGGATGAATGATTTGATCCCCGGAACTCGACTTGAAGGAGCAATAAACATTGACGGAAATAATATTTATGACAAATCTGTCAATATCGACCTGCTACGCAGAAATGTTGGAATGGTCTTCCAACGCTCAAATCCGTTTCCTAAAAGTATCTATGAAAACGTCGCATACGGCCTGCGCGTAAACGGAATCAAAAACGAAAAATTCATACAAGAGAGAGTGGAACAGACTCTTAAAGGAGCAGCTCTATGGGATGAAGTAAAGGATAAATTGAAACAATCTGCATACGCCTTATCAGGAGGACAGCAGCAACGGCTTTGTATCGCTCGTTCTATGGCAGTCAATCCAGAGATACTATTAATGGACGAACCTGCCTCTGCTCTTGATCCCATATCAACAACCAAAATAGAGGAACTCATCTATGAAATCAAGAAACAGTATACGATTGTCATCGTCACCCATAACATGCAACAGGCTGCACGTGTAAGTGATAAGACAGCATTTTTCTACCTCGGAAAACTTATTGAGTTTGATGATACAAAGAAGATCTTTACAAATCCTTCCAAAGAAGCTACACAAAATTATATCACCGGACGTTTTGGCTGATCTATAAAATAAACCTATATTCTTCACTCTAAAATATTATAAATATTATGGTAAAATTTATAGAAGAAGAACTAATGACAATCCGCAAGGAAATCCTGGATATGTGGGCCTTGGTCTATGACCAGATAAAAACGGTATGCGAAGCTATACCAACAGCGGATAAGAAGAAGGCTTGGAAAGTCTTAATCAGAGAAAAAAGAGTCAACGCATCAGAATTAAAAATAGATTGTGATGTAGAAGATTTCCTCGTTTTATATAACCCCGTAGCCATCGACCTCCGCTTTGCTTTGGCTATGCTGAAGATGAATGCAGATCTGGAACGTATCGGTGATTTTGCCGAAGGCATTTCCCGATTTATCATCAAAGATGAGGGGGAGGAAATCCCCGATCCAGAATTACTCAAGACATTGAGGCTGAATGAAATGGTTGAACAAGTCCTGTCAATGCTTGACACAGCTCGTCAGGCCTTGATACATGAAGATTTGGAACTAGCCAACAGTTTATTTTCAAAAGATAATATCGTGGATGAAATCAATGGTAATGTCTCAAAGATATTAGCGGACTACGTACACGATAAACCGGAAAAGGCTCAATTTTGCTTTGATCTTAAAAGTGTTTTCCTCAAACTGGAACGTGCTGGTGATCACACAACAAATCTGGACGAAGAAATTATCTTCTATATTGATGCAAAAGTCTTGAAACATAGTTATGATAATTCTAAAAGTGACGAAGCAATTAATCATGTTATGAATGAAGGTAAAAATTAAATGAATAAAGAATATACGACAAAATCTGATCATGCTGGAAAAAGCAATTTACTGGTCTTATTCACCTTAACGTCTGACTTTAAATGAATTATAACTAATTTAATGAGCATGTGTGTTAGAAAATAATTGTATCTTTGCATTATATAGATAAAAATAAGTACTTTCATGGATAATAATAAAGTTCGAATACTCGTTGTAGATGACGAAGAAGATTTGTGTGAAATACTCAAGTTTAATCTTGAAACAGAAGGCTATGAGGTAGAAACAACCAATTCTGCAGAAGAGGCCTTAAGTAAAGATATCCCTTCTTTCCAATTGTTACTTCTTGATGTAATGATGGGTGGAATGTCTGGGTTTGCGATGGCAAAAAAACTGAAAGAAGATCCGGTAACGGCCCCGATACCTATCGTATTCTTGACCGCGAAAGATACAGAAAATGATACGGTAACAGGGTTTAATCTAGGTGGTGATGACTATATCTCCAAACCTTTCTCAATCCGTGAAGTATTGGTCAGAATTCGTGCTGTTCTACGAAGGACTCATGAGAAAGAAAAAAAAGAAGAATCACAGATTCTTAATTATCAAGGACTTATGATGAATCTGGACAAGAAGACTGTTTCTGTTGAAGGCAACAATGTACCTTTTACAAAAACAGAATTTGAGCTGTTACACCTTTTACTGAATGAAAAAGGAAAAGTGTTTTCCAGACAAGAATTAATCAATAGGGTCTGGCCCAGAGATGTGATGGTACTTGACCGAACCGTTGATGTCAATATTACAAGACTTAGAAGAAAAATTGGCCCTTATGCTAAATATGTTGTAACACGTCTGGGATTCGGTTATTACTTCGATGCTTGATTTTTCTTAAGCTCTTATCTTTTATCTTTTGTATCCATCCTGTCTCTTCAACATCCATTTTAACTTTTAACCTTAAAGTCCTCTATTATGCGTAGGTTATCTCTCGGGAAGAAGTTGTTTAATAGTGTATTGGTGATATTTCTTGCCTTTGCTGCTGCCTTTATCGTATTCCAACAAGTGAGAGAAAGACAGTATAAAGTTGCATATTTAAACCAACAGTTACAAGATTACAACGGTCGCATGAATGATGCTCTAAAGTATATCGGCAATCATTCTGAAAAAAATCTGTCTGCTTATATTCACACACACCCCATTAAAGATCTGAGAGTGACGCTGATCTCTGATAAAGGGAAAGTTCTTTTCGATAATGTACATAAAGATTATCGAAATATGGATAATCATATCAATAGGGCTGAAATCCGACAAGCCTTGGCTATTGGGGCCAGTTCTACCATAGAAAGAAAAAGCAAAACGCTTCAACATGATTATTTCTATTCTGCCACATATTTTCCAAAAGAACACTTAATTATACGTAGCGCCTTACCACATAATAATGATTTATCAAAATCTCTCCAGACGAATCACCTCTATTTCTGGTTTACACTTGGTATTCTTATTATCCTTACCATCTTTCTCTATCGATTCATGAATCGGTTAAATTCTAATGTCAATAAACTGCGCACTTTTGCTTATCGTGCCGAACATAATGAAAGTTTGGATGTAGAAGACTTGGCTGCCTTTCCAGACGATGAACTTGGAGAAATTGCTGAGCGGATTATCAAAATGTATAAGAATTTGCGAAGTACAAGAAAAGAACAAAGTATCTTAAAACGCCAATTGACACAAAATGTTGCTCATGAATTGAAGACGCCGGTAGCAAGCATTCAAGGGTATCTGGAAACGATCCTGGATAATCCGAAAATTAGTGAATCCATGAAGGAACAGTTCTTAAGGCGTAGCTATGTTCAGAGTCAACGGTTGACAAGTCTGCTACATGATATTTCTACTCTGAACCGCTTGGATGATGCCTCGTCAGAAATGTTTGACTTCGAAACTGTAGATATTTCGCAGATGGTCAAAGATATTCAGAAAGAAACAGCCTTATCTTTAGAGAAACACCGTATGACTTTCACCGACAAACTTCCTGATAATGTCAAAGTAAAAGGTAACCGTTCACTTCTTTATAGTATTTTCCGTAATCTTACAGATAATTCCATTTCATACGCTGGTGAAAATACAACTATCACAATTGAAAGTAAGCTACAAGGAAATAAATGGCACTTTACCTTCAAAGATAATGGAGTCGGGGTACCCCAGGAGCATCTCCCCCGCTTATTCGAACGCTTTTACAGGTTAGACAAAGGACGCAGCCGAAAAATGGGCGGAACAGGATTGGGATTGGCTATCGTCAAGAATGCAGTACTCCTTCATGATGGAACTATTAGGGTAAAAAACAATATTGGCGGAGGACTTCGGTTTGATTTCTCTATAAAAATATAGAGGCCAACCCATTGGCGGAATTAAACATGAAGGAAGAAGCAGGTATAAGAAGTTGTACATATATCTAATTTTGAACCACTTATATTGTTTAGCCTTTAAACTATCAATCCGAAATTACCACAACGTGGTAATGGGCTTTCCAGACTATGGTAATGGACTTACTTGTACTGGAAGAAATTAATTCTTCCAACGGCTAGAGGCCATTATTCTATAGATTAAACCGATCTATTTTTATCAAAATAAAATACGACTATCTTATCAGTTCTCCATAAACTTCTTTGATGCTCGAAGTTGGTGCCTCATCACACTCAAGAATTCTTGGCTTTCCTGCAGGACATTAAGATAAAGCAGATTTATCTGCATCTGGCTATTATCTCCTTTCTGCATACGATAGAGATGCCTCTTACGCAGAACTGACAGTTCATCCTTGCACCCATCAGCTTCTGCCAGAATCTCCCGGTAATTTTCATACCGGTTCGTAGCTATCTCTTTTTCTGTATCTTCCATCAGCCCATTGATCCTTTCTTGCATGGACTGGAATTCATTAACATAATTTTCAGGAAAAGGGCTGAAACTATTATCAACATGTTCCTTGATAGGATCCAGCATACGTCGGAGACTATAGAGAAACTGCTGGTCTGCATTTGCTCCCAGATGAAACCAAGTATTCCGCTCAATAGAAATATTCAAAGGGCTTTTCTTTAATCCAAGCATCTCCTGACGACGATATTTCTTCAAATTGTTCTGCTCATTCTTCAACTCCTTATCTGCATGACGGAGACCTTTTACATCTTCCTTGACCAACCCGTTCAGGATCTGGTTATATTCCTTCAATGCAAAGCGATTCTCATAACTCTGAGTTCTACTTACGTGTTTTCTCAGAATATCCCAAACCAGTTCCGGGTCGCGAGTACGCATCATCAACTGGAAGGTATCCTCTTCTTCTTTTTCCTTCTTCTCTTTCTTTGCAAACCTACGGTTAGAGTGAATTAATAGAAAAACAACAAGAACCATGAAAGATAATTGAACAGGAAATCCTCCGAAATGCATTAGCAGACACACTAATCCAGCAACTATAAAAGCCACACCTGCTGTAATAAACCATCCACCGATCACACTTAATACTCCAGTTACACGGAATACAGCACTTTCTCGACTCCAAGCCCGATCAGCAAGAGAAGTACCCATGGCCACCATGAAGGTAACATAAGTAGTGGAAAGTGGCAGCTTATGATTCGTACTGACGGTTATCAGCATGGCACTCAAAACCAGATTGATTGAAGCCCGCACCAAATCAAAGGCGGCCTTGTCATCTGTAAGAATAACATCATTTTTATCAAATCTGGAATCTATCCAGTTAAGAATCTTACGAGGAAGTATCCTTCTGGCAACAGCTCCTGTATTCTGCGCAAAACGGACAATCGCCCGTGCTGCCTTTGAGCTGCCGAACATTTCATCTCCCTCATCCTGGCGAGATAAATCTACGGAAGTCTTAATAACATGCTTAGCTTTCTTTGAAGTTGCCAGAGCAACAATCATGATC
>DAIPMC010000022.1:28968-29296 GCA_036768895.1 Prevotella sp.
GGTGTATCTGCACTCGACATCAAGGATTTCATCATAAAGGCCGTCGGAGCCAAACCATGCGCATTCATCATATAATCATGGCAAGAACTAAGGCCAGCAAGAGGCACACCAATCAGGCTGACAAGATCATTCTTTGCATAAGCCATTGCAAGTGCAAACGTACCCATCAACACGATACACTTAAATATATTAACGTGCAAGAGATGAAGTATCTCTATGAGTATCGTTGACACAATAAAAGTATATACCAGAAGCAGATTGATATTCTTATTAACTCAAGTTTCGGAAGTAAGAATTATCAACAACCTGCTATACTGCGATTTTTTCG
>DAIPMC010000131.1:0-2423 GCA_036768895.1 Prevotella sp.
GTACTCTCGGCACTGAAGGATGTTATGAAAGAACAACTGGCGGAAGGACGCAGGGTTGTCTTAGACGGTTTCGGCTATTTTCATACGGGTATCAAGTCGGTAGCGGTAGATCATCGGGCCGACTTTAAACCTGAAGAACATATCAAACGAGTGTTTACTGATTTTGTGCCTGCCGGTTCTTCTGATCCGATCACACACCATATACGCCGATCCTTTAATGATGGCATCAAGTTCGAGGAATTACAAGATTATTCCCGTCCCGGGGATGGGCCGGATAAAAAGGAACTTAGGACAGTCCTTGCAAGAACAAGAAGTTGTCTTCTTCCCAAAAGATAAAACTCGATGATTTGCTTCACGCATTTATCTTTGCTGATAACGGTAAGCAAGATTATATAGATCCGACAAATTCACAATATATTAAAGGGTATATGATATACCAAGAAACAACTCACTGTTGCTTTTCTCCTTTTCAAATTTAACTTTCTGCCCTTGAACATAAAGTTCTCTGGCACTACCATAGACATCATAATCAGAAAGTCGGTAGCCCAATGAAACGGTCCACCTGTCATCTGTAAGACCAACTGCTGTTTCCCCAAAAGTATACCAATTCATATCCCTGCAGCGATTTTCAATTTTTTCCACATGATCAACTCCGACGTATCCGTTCACTTCGGGGAAATACTCTACAAAACCTTTTGCCTGATTGTTAAGAGGCTTTATCATTCCTACTCCCAAAGTAAGGAAAAGCCGGTCACCGACATCATCCAGTTTAATTTCAGGCAAATACACCTTTGCCTCCGGTTGAAATGCAAAATGATAGATAAAATCAGAAGGATCACGCAGGTTCCATAAGTGATGTGAAGCATAGCTCACTCCACCGATAGAATAATCATCTTTATTTCCAATAAAATCAGTCAGACGCAGGGCGGCTGATACTTCGAAATAAGGTATGGGTCTAAAACTTACGGAAGGTAAAAGCGACCACGTACTATATGAGTCCATAGATGCACCCAAGGCAACACTAAAGGGTCGTTTTTCTATGATATTCGTCTTTGCAGCCACTCTAAAAGGTTGCAGGAACAATACTGCTGCCAACCCGTATTTCACAGTCTTATAGTACCTCTTTGCTTTCTTCATTCAAATTGACTATTTCTTATTGATACCAGTCTATGAAAAACACGAATCGACAATTTCATTATTATTCATCGACTGGTATTGACCTATAAATACGGCAAAGGTATAGAAGAAAATTTAAAACACCAAATCACTTTGCACTTGGAAGACCGATATCAACTCCAAAAGTACTTTACAGAAATAGCCGGCAATCTAATTTGAAGTTAACAAATAATCTTGCCAACTAATTCCTTGCACCTCCTTATAAATAGATACCAAATGACAAAGTCTGGAACTTCGGTCCAAAAGAAGTATCAAGAGCATTGCATGGACTGTACTTGAAATAATAGCTGAGACATGGTGTTTTCAGCACTGCCATAAAATCAACAGTCACCGGATTCACATGTACGTCCTTTGCCCTGTCCTTTACCTCTTCCCCATTCAACTCATACTTTGTGAGTATGCTACTATGATAGTTGAAATTAACTACCGGACCTACAGATAATCTGAATCTTCTAGATAAAGAATGTCTGTAAAGCAATGGCACCGTGATACTCGTTACCTTAATACGTGAAAACTTCAGGTTTGCACCGTCAGGAACAGCCTGCAAACTCGTAACCCCATTGGCAGCCTTTGAAAAATATTGATTGCCATTCATACGATAATTGCGCCAGTCAATACCGAAACCAATAGCCAGCTGATCCTTGCTGCTCTCCCATGGGTGCCAGTTGTATTGAGCTATGATATACCATATTTCCCATGAAGAAAAAACCCGGGTATTCATATTTGCCGGCGCCCCTAAAGCAGAAGTCCATCCTATAGCCAGATCGGTAGTAATCTCCACATGATGAGTATAATGATCTCTGCTGATACCACCTATACTGAAACCAAAATCACCGGAGTTTATCCGCATGGTGGAAACATAATTGCTATCCGTAAGTTGGATTGTATTGGCATAATGATAAGTTGAATCCGATTCACTACCTCTGATATCCACTTTCTGTAGAGAATCACTAGTAATAATAGTTACCATCCTAGGTTTTCTGACAACAATAGTGTCATTAGCGTTTTTCGCTGATGCCGTCATGCAGACAACCAGCATCATAAAAAAGATAAGTTTTTTCATATTCTATGTTTATTAGTTTTCCAATAATTTCCTCAATTCTCTAAGACTGCCTACAGACCCTTCCATATAAACCAAGGTGACATTGGCATTCTGAAAAGAAAGACAGAGAAAACGATGTGTACGCCCCTGAGGAGGCAAACTGATAATCAACTTACCGGTCTGGCTGCCTTTCTTTATACGATAA
>DAIPMC010000131.1:2469-4934 GCA_036768895.1 Prevotella sp.
GTTTGCGGTCCTGATCAAAAAGGCTGTTGATCGTTAACAGTTCTTTCTTTGAGGCCTCAAAACGCAGACTATGATAATAAGAGAGATGATATTGGCTCAAGGAACGTCCCCGCACGGATGTCTCCACCATCCTCGAAGCAGGTATGACAGCTCCCTTGAAGACAGGATTAATAGCAAGCCCTGTCTGTGCCTGCATACCCACCACAGAAAACAGGAACATTAGAAATAGTATGATGCGTCTATCCATCTTTTGACTCCTTTCTCGTTTATTCAAATAATCCTTTCAGTTCATGATCAACACCTGGGTTCCCTTCCGTCACAATGCCCATAGTATTGCGCACTTCATGCATCACCACAGCCCGATCCGTCACTTTCTGGCCATAGATATAAGCCACACAAGTATTCTGCCGATGAACAAACCATATTGATACGGCAATGACTCCAATAAAGATTGCCGCCGCTGCCATAAGCGACTGATGCCAATGACGTAATGGTTTCACAGTTGCTTTCGTCTTTGGGATGCTGACAACCTCCATATCCAGGAACATCTGTCGAAGAGGTTTCCATTCTTCACTCACCTCATGCGTGCGAAAATACTCATAAAGCCGGTGTTCCTCTGCAAGTGTAGTATCACCTTCAAAGAAGCGGTTGACAAGTTGCTGTATATCGTCTTGTTGATTCATGATTGATACTTTTTATAATATTCTTTTCTGACTGCCTGCCGTGCCCGGCTGAGTGCTTTCCTTACTGCTGTCTCTGTCGATCCCATCAAAAGGGCTATATCACTCATTTCCATATTCTCTATATGACGGAGGCGAAGAATGGTCTGCTGCAAGGAGGGCAACACCCGGATAATCTTCATCATCCGTTCGATACCATCGTATGATTGCTCCTCAACAGATATTTGCACATCATCAATATTCAATTCCGAATGATGCCGGCGAAGATAATCGACAGATAGATTGCGCACAAGCACTTTGGCCAGAGGAGCGACAGGCAACTTAAGTTGATCGAGCATGAGCCACATCTTCAGAAATGCATCCTGAACGATGTCCTCAACTTCGTCACCATTGCCGATATAATGCCTGGCTATGGAAATAAGTTGTGGGCGCAAGCGCTTTACCTCATGTTGAAACTCGTCAGCAGTCATACTTTCATTTCGTTTCTATATGGATTACGCAAAAGAACTAGTTTTGTGACACACAAATAAGGAAAAAATAGAATATAAATGAAAAACATTTTCTGAATCAGATAAATCCCGGATTTCTACTGCGAGAAACATTCCGAAAGTTTCATTCGATTCAAAGTGCTTTTTTCCACATACAGGTTATTATGTTCTACTCATATCGGCTGACATCCTGAATAGATTCAGGGACTATAAAAAAGGGCAAAGCTATATAAATATTCTCAAATCTGCAAGCAATAATTCTCAAATCTATTCCTGAAAATTCTCAAATCTATTGCCAACAAAAACTGTAATGCAATGATTTTCAGTAAAATAAACAAATCATTAAAATTCCATTTCTTTATATTAGATTTTGAAAACTTCAGAAAGGAAATATTCTTAAAAGAGACATTACTATAGGTTTTCACAATATAGATACACTCTGAAAATCAGTGGAAAGGGAGGCTAATGATCAGGATCGTGGGGAAGTTTATTTAGCCTATAATCATCAAAGTAATCCCAGGTCCTTTACAATAGATTTAATAACCTCTTTCTTTACAGAAGAGGAATCTTCCTTGTCATAAATAAGCAGTAAAATAATTTTCCCCTCTGTTTCTGAAACTAAAGCATTCACCGTAATAACCCGAGCACAACCAGCTTTTCCCTTCCCTTTGGATTTAATAGCAAAACGTATTTTTCGGATACCAGGAGATAGTTCTGTTCCTTGGAGAGGATTTCTCATCAGATCATCTCTGAACTTTTCCAGATCGTCAACGAAACTTACATATCGCTTTTTAAGTTTTTTAGCTTCTTTATCAAAATAACTACTTGTCGTTATCTCTAAGTTCATCAATCAACTGATTTAAGGTTTTTAGTTTTCGATTACCATGTAAGCATTCCTTTGCCTCTATCAAAGCGCCACGAAGTTCTGCAGCAAAGTCCTTCTTTGACGTTACCGTATCTTTTTCCTTCACGGGAGTAATTTTATAGCTGCCCGTACGAGCCTTGAGGATTACATCCTCACCTGCATTGACCATTCCAAGATATTTCGTCTGGTTGGCTCTAAAATCTCTTGTACTGATAATAACCATAATATGCTATTTTATTTCTACGGCAAAGATAGGAAAAATCCTTATATGGATACCATATTGGTCGCACTTTTATAGATTATTTGCATTTTAAAATTGAATGATGATCTATCTTCTTGCCCAAATTCTCTGCCAGACCGTCCGGTCACTGACCGTGCAGACCGCCTGTACTTTCATACCAGAGGCCAGCCGGTATCGTACAGCGTCCCGGT
>DAIPMC010000132.1:0-4922 GCA_036768895.1 Prevotella sp.
GCATCATGCTGAGCGTGTTTCAGCAGGCCGTAGGGATCAACGCTGTACTCTATTACGCACCACGCATATTCCAGGATATGGGTATGCAAAGCCCAATGGTACAGACTGTGATTATGGGTATAGTGAACATTTCATTTACACTGATAGCTGTATTCACTGTAGAAAAGTTAGGACGTAAACCTTTGCTCATCATAGGTTCTATCGGAATGGCGGTCGGTGCTTTCGGAGTAGCCCTCACCTTTGGAAATGCAGCATTGCATACGTTAACCATGCTCTTTATCATGCTGTATAGTGCATCCTTCATGATGTCCTGGGGACCAATCTGCTGGGTATTGATCGCAGAAATATTTCCAAATACAATCCGTGGCAAGGCTGTGGCAATAGCTGTGGCATTCCAATGGATATTCAACTGGATTGTCAGTTCAACATTCGTACCGATGTTCAACATGCACCTTACACAAGGAGACAATTTCGGACACTGGTTTACATACGGACTGTACGGAACTCTCTGTGTGGTTGCTGCCCTATTTGTCTGGAAACTCGTTCCTGAAACCAAGGGAAAGACGCTTGAAGACATGACACAACTGTGGCGCAAGAAAAAGACAGACGAGAGCGAAACAGTATCGGAATAAAATGAAACCGAAGGCCAATTCTGACCATAAGTTTCTTTCATAAAATATTACGCAGGAGGCAAGCACCTATAATTCGTGCTTGCCTCCTGTCTCGTTTGAACTTACCGAAAAAGATAGAATCTTTTATTTATAAGAATGTATCTTCACATAAAAAACTTCATTAATACTACGGAAGATTCGACGTTTCTTTTCCTACTTTCCTATATTGAATCGCAATCCAACACTGAGGTGAAAAATAAACGGCTTATCCTTGTAAATAGTCTGCAATGGACTTCCGTTTCTGAAATAGTAAGCAACGCCTGGCTCTACATATAAATTTATATGAGGTACTAAATTATATTCCACTCCGGCCGTCCCATTTACAGACCACTGCAGTTGGTGCATTTTTACATCATCTTTTGTTGTAGAAATCAATCCATCGTTGACATAGTACTTCGTCTTTGCTTTACCACTGACCATTTTGTCGACACCTCCACCGGCAGTAACATACACATCAAAATGATCTTTTCTCCAGAGACTGTGACTGGCAGAAAGTTGAACTCCGACATAATGGAGTTTCTGATGAGTTTTATACTCCTCTGTCGAATTGCTCCGGGTTTCATCTGACGACAACAAACTATAGACGAATCCGGCATGCAGACTCAACTTATTTGTCACGGGATAACCCAGAGAAATACCCAACTTTACAGGTTGGTCATAGTGAGTTTTGGTTTGCAACTTATCAATACCATACATAAGACTATTTGCAAGATAATACTTTTCACCATCAGAAGGTCCGTAGGGAGCAGCATCAGCCATGACAAGTCCCTGGCCAGCTGGTCCGGCATCTTCACCCATTGCACCAGAACAGAAAGGACCGAAACTGATATGCCGGTTCCGACGATGCCTTACAGGAAAAGACTGAGTATTCGAATATTTACGGAAAACATTCCCATTATTTTTCTGAGAGTGATCCGGACCTTGACCATTCTGCCCGGAAGACGGTGAAATTTGAGAATATAAGGGATTCCCCTGGGAATCGGAAGCTCCGGATGAAACATTTGCAGACGAGTCAGACGAGATAGAAGTTTTTCCTTGCCCCAACTCACTCACCTTAGCAAGAAGGCCTGAAGAAGAAGAGGCATTAAACTTCGCCCTGACAGAAGCTACGACTTTGCCTGCCATGCTCTGATCAAGATCCGGTGTGGATTCCTGACAAACTTTCTTTAAAGTAGAATAATTGTTTCTGTTTTGTGATTGGGAAGATACAGATTTCTGTGCCATTTGTTGTTCTGTTCCTTCACGGGTTACGTAAATATTATGAAATAACAGTCCAACAATGAGGACAACAGCAGCCACAGCTACAGAACGTGCAATCCAAAGATAAACCATCCGAGCCTTTCGTTTCGGTTTCGATTCAGGCATGAGATTCCGCTCCCCCATTACTTGCTTCACGTCATGGAGCAGGTCATGAGGAGGATCCTTTTCATAGTCATCTAAAAGACGACGCATATCTCTGATCCATTGGTCTTTCATTCCCGTGCCTTATTTAATTGATATTTTCTGATCATCCGAGTCAGAATGACTCTTGCCCGGTGAAACTGAGAGGCTGAAGTATCAGGTTTGATGTTCAGCAACTGTGAAATTTCAATATGACTTTTTCCTTCAATAGCATAAAGATTAAATACTTCCCTGCAACCTGGTGGAAGGCGTCTGATCATCTCTGATAACACTTCTGCACTCACTCCTGTCAACTCTGGTTCTTCTTCAGGCAAATCAGGCAAATCGGTACTGTCCATCCTGACTATCTGGGAAGACTGCTGATGCCGAAGAAATTGAAGAGACTCATTGATTACAATACGTGTCATCCATGCCTTCAAAGAACCCTTCCCCCTGTATGTAAAAGAACTTATACGAGTAAAAATTTTAATAAAACTTTCCTGTAAAACATCTTTCAAATCATCATCATCCGAAATATAACGGAAGCCTACTCCTGTAAGATAACTGGCATATTCAGCATATAGCAAATCCATCGCCGAAGCATTGCCTTGGTGAAAAAGTCGGATAATCCGCTGTTCTTTGTCAGTTTGCTCACTATACATCCATCAAGTTCCGTTTACCATTTAATAAACGGTTAACCTGTCATTTTCGTGTACGATATTTAAATTGATGACTTCTTTCTCCATCATAGGAGTTCCATTTTAACGTAAAAGTATCAATTTTCCCATTTGTATCCGGAAGGGAATCCAGACGGAACGCAATAATTCCATCTCCCAATCGTCCACCGTTATCACCCTTAGCATTCTGATGCAGGACCAACTCATAAGGAGAACTTCCTTTCACCAAATTCAAGACATGGACTGCTCCGTTTCCAAAGTAAGTCCGGAAGTTAACCGTAAGATATCCGTCTTCTACAACCGTCATCCAACTGTTAAGAACATCCAAAGGATCTTTTCCATAGGCAGAATCATTCTTCAAGCCATAACTGCGAGCAATCGGCTTAGTACGAACACTGTCTATCCACGTGACATAAACATTTCTTAAGCCATCAGCAACGATTCCACTGTTGAGTTCATCGTCTTTCGGATCTCGAATCCTCACTAACGCTCTAACTTCCTTACTGCCGTAAGGAGAAGTACTCATATTGACAGGGTAAAGCAATGTGGAATCATCCAACTGCAAGAGCAAATGGCCTTTCGAAGAAGTTTTCAGAGTAACTAAGGCATTCGCACCATTGTAGTAATAATAATCGTCATCGTTATCTTTCAAACACGATTGTAAAGAGATGATCGTTGTGAACACAACTAACCCTATTCCCAATAATTTCAGTGTCTTTTTCATTTTTTATTCTCCTTTTTCATTAATCTACTCGTTAAATGCAAAAGCAAATAGAATCTTGCAAGAAAAAAATTTTTTTTTCATATCAAGCCCTATCAACTTATAGTTACTTTTCATATCATAATCGGAATATTTTTTGTAATTTTGCGGCCAAAGGTAAAGAGAGATTCGACTTATAGGTCAAGGCGAAGTGACACTCTGAAAAAACGGCAGAAAAATATACGGATATGACTATTCTTGTTTTTACACTTATCTTACTGGCAGGAGCATACGCTGCTGGATTATTGGGATCTTTGACAGGACTGGGTGGAGGAGTTATTGTGATACCTCTTCTTACACTGGTTTTCCATATTGATTTCCGTTATGCCATCGGAGCAGCTCTTGTAGCGTCTATTGCCGCCTCCTCCGGATCAGCCAGTGCATACGTCAAGGAAGGTATGACCAATATCCGCCTGGGGATGTTTCTGGAAATTGCCACAAGTATAGGAGCTGTAACAGGTGCAGTGATTGCGCTCTGGATGCCCACAAATACTATCGCCGTCATCTTTGGTCTGGTTCTGATCCTTACAGCAGTAATGCAACAAAGACAATCTGCTGACCATGAACATGTCAAAGGAAGTAATCTGGCCCGAAAATTAAAACTCTTCGGAACATACCCTACCAAAGAGGGAAACCAAAGTTATGAACTCACCCATGTCACTGGCGGATTCCTGACCATGATCGTTGCGGGAATTCTTTCAGGTCTGTTGGGCATCGGCAGTGGTGTATTGAAGGTTCTTGCCATGGATAATTTTATGAAAGTACCATTCAAAGTAAGTACCACGACAAGTAATTTCATGATTGGGGTCACAGCTGTCACTTCAGCTGTAGTATATCTTCAACGCGGTTATATAGAACCGGGCATTGCATTCCCGATCATGGTAGGTGTCCTGGGGGGTGCACTGACAGGTGCACAACTATTAAAAAGACTCAATGTAAGTCTTCTAAGAAAGATTTTCGCAATAGCCATCCTATTAGTGGCTATTAATATGATATACAATGGCTTTGCCGGTAAATTCTGATAAGATGAAAGAGAAAAATAATAAGTCTCAGACAGACATGAGAGAATTAATCGGCAACACCTTGCGTATCGGAGTGGTTACAGCTTGTACCATTGCACTTATCAGTGGAATGTACTATCTGATACGGCATGGCGGAGAAATGGTCCCTGACTATACAGTGTTCCGTAAGGAACCAGCATCATTTACCTCAATCCATGGCATCTTCGGTGGCCTGACAAGTCTCGCTGCTAAAGACTGGATCCAATTAGGCGTGCTTGTACTTATGCTTACCCCAATACTTCGTGTTGCCTTGTCATTAATAGACTTTGCGCATCAGCGAGACTGGCTTTATGTCGTTATTACTGCTATCGTATTCATAGTCATATTGATGAATTCCATAGTCGGCGTTGGATAACATAACCGAGAACTATCA
>DAIPMC010000023.1:0-16772 GCA_036768895.1 Prevotella sp.
CCCGTTTACTCTTTTCTTCGGATAAATCTCCTTTTCAAAAGCATGTGCAAAGGTAGTATAATTATTTTGTTCTGCCAAATTTTTACTTAATTTTTTAGTCGGTAAATCCTGAAAATCTTTTTCACAGGCGAGGGGAGTTCTGAAAAACAATTAATTGAAGTCCATTTCCTCCATTTCTTGTTTATTATTTAGTGTAGAAGTCGATGAGACGTGTGATCGCCTGTTGGCAGATCGGGCAGAATTCCGGAAAAGTATTTGTGCGCATTCTGCAATCAGGATAGCCACGGTATACACCTTTCAAGGAATAACCTGCTCCTTCATAGAAGCCGATCTTCTTATCTTTCTTTCCGATAAGGTTTTCCCATTTGCCATGGAAATTGACTTTTGTCGTAATGTTTGGTTCCCAAGGTTCGACATCATGAGGATACATAGGAATCTGTTCTTCTTCGTAAGCATATTCATCTGCAAGTCCTGCAAAGGAATGTCCGAATTCATGAACGACAACAGGTTTGAACCATTTGTTATGAGTCATACTGAGGTTATAGGAATTGAGAATTCCTCCACCACCATATTTTTCTGTATTTACCAAGATGATGATATGCTCATAGGGTGTACCGGCCAGCCAGTTATGCAAATCTTTCAGGTGAAGGGTAGTAAGGTAACGGTCACTATAAAAAGTATCGAAGTTAGAGTGGAGGGCCGTGTTCTTCCAAATTCCTTTATCCGGTTCACTGGTTCCGCTATCCTTGGAAGGGGCCTCAACGGCAATGATATTGAACCGATTACGTAACCTCTTGAAAGGTTCATGCTCGAAGAGTGCTTCCATTGCTGTTTTGGCATCCGCAATGAAGGTTGGCATCTCTTCCGGCCGATAGCCTTCTGAGATATATGCAATATGGATACAGCGGGTTGTGTCACTGGCTCTTTGCAAAGTGATATACGGGGTAACCTCTTTCTCGCCGAGGTGTCGAATCAGAATATCCTTTGGATTAATAGTAGTTGTTAAGGAAGCTGTGATTTGCCTGCGGTTATTCATCAATTCGAGTGTTACGTCCACGGTATCTTTGGGGAAAGGCATCAGGAATACGTTTTCAAAACTCTTGGTCTGTGTCTTTGACATATCGTATGATAACCATTCCTGGAACAGCGTGGAGAACGAATTATGATAGATAATCTGTCCTGTCCGATGCGAGCGAGCGATGATCTGCCCATTTCCTTCTACAGGTATTTCTGCCAGTCGTTTCCTTTTTCCGTACCATCCGGGTTCTGACAAGAGTTCATCGATAGCAATATTCTGATGTTGCTGGTTACCGGAAAAGATATAATCAATCCTTAAGGTGCGGTTTTCAAAATAGTCATCAAATTTCTGTGCCTTTACAGACAGAGTTATCAGAAAACTAAAACATAAAACAATGATCTTTTTATTATTCATTTCTTCTTTAAAAACAAGAATAAAATTTATCTTACTCTGAGTCTAGCCCCAGAATAAATCTGGAATGTCGGAGGCAGAGAGTTCATCTCGTATAGGCTCTTCAAACGAATGCCATATTCCTGTGAGATACTATACATACTTTCACCCGGTTTGACGATATGCGGACGGTTCTTAAACTGTTTCGGAGCTTTCTTTTGTTTTTTCTTCAAGAATATAATATCTCCTTTTTGTAAGATATCTTCTTTGTCCCGTTCGTTATAACGTGCCAATTTTTTCCAGGATATTCCAACTTCCCTGCCTATCCCCTTAAAGGTATCACCAGCTCTGGCTAACAGATAATAATTGTCATTGAAGATATAGATGGGATGCAGTTGTTTCTCATATTTTATCGGTTGGTCTTTTCCACTATGTTGTGCCATAAAATGGTCATAGTGACGGTCATGATCATACTGGTTGAGTTTATAGAGGTCAATGATTTGAATCAGCAAGTTTCCGTAATTCGGGTTTGTCGCGTAACCACAGTTTTTCAGTCCGTAGGCCCAATCATGATAGTCAGTAATATTAAGTCTGAAAAGACAGGAATATCTCGGTTGCTCGCAGAGGAATCTGGAGTGGTCTTCATAGCTTTCCCTTGCATTTGAATACACCCGGAAGCATTCACCTTTGGCATCGTCATCATAATATTGTGTAGGACCGGTCCAGTCGTGACATTTTATACCAAAATGATTGTTCCCTTGTGTGACCAGATCACTGAGACCAGCGCGACTTTCTAGAACACCTTGAGCGAGAGTGATGCTCGCTGGAATATGATACCGCAGCATCTCTTCAATAGCTAAATCTTTGTATTGATTGATGTATGTCTGATATTGGGAGTTCCATCTTGGTTGTGCTCTCATAGGATAGACAAGGACCATCAGGAGCAATAATAAAAGTATTTTCTTCATGTCGTTATAGCTGCTTTTCGATTGCAAAATTAATAAAAATATTACAGATGCTGGCTTTTACTGTGAGAATTTTGTTATATTTGCATTGTCTCAGAAAGATCTTAATCAAGGATGGCAACTTTAATTCCGGTAATTATTGCTTTAGGTTCTAATTCTAATGCTGAAAAGGAAATCGCTCGGGCTCAAATTAGTCTTAAGCAGCTTTTCAGAAATAGAATCAGTTTTACCCGTGCCTTGTGGACTGATCCGATTGGCTTTGGTGGAAAGAAGTTTTTGAACGTTTTGGCTTTGGCATCAACTTCTCTGTCTATTATAGAACTTCAAACTGCTATGAAAGATATTGAAAGACAATGTGGCCGTACTCCAGAGGGCAAAAAGCGGTATAAAATAGGTATGGATATAGATATTTTAGAGTATGGTGGTCAGAAACTTCATCTATCTGACTGGGATAGGGATTATATTAAAGAGTTGATGGCAGAGCTGCCATCTCTTACTTTTAAATAATTCGTTTCATTGGAGATCATCTTTTTCAGGAGTCTTTCAATCAGTCATTTTTCTTTTATCAGAGAAATACGGAGAACTGTTTTTTCAAAGAGCAATTAAATTTTCTGGCAGATCCGTTTTGTTCTATAAACGATTTCTAACCGAAGAGAGCTTTTAGGGCTTCCTCAACTTTCCTGACAGGAGTAATCGCAATCTTGTATTTCTTTTCAGGTAGTCCTTTCAAGTTATATTTGGGTATAATGATATGGGTAAAGCCTAATTTTTCTGCTTCTTCGATTCGTTGATTGATGCGACTTACCGGCCTGACTTCGCCGCTGAGTCCCACCTCTCCGGCCATACACCATCCCGTTTCTATCGCAATGTCCAGATTACTTGAAAGTACAGCTGCAATTACACTCAGGTCAATAGCCAAATCTGTGACGCGCAATCCACCTGCAATATTCAGGAATACATCTTTCTGCATCAGTTTAAAGCCAACTCTTTTTTCTAAAACAGCCAATAGCATGTTCAGTCGCCTTTGATCAAATCCGGTAGCACTGCGTTGTGGTGTACCATAAGCAGCACTGGAGACCAGAGCCTGGGTTTCTACCAAGAAAGGTCTTACCCCCTCAATGGCGGCAGATATGGCCACTCCTGAAAGTCCGTCATGGTTTTCTGAGAGCAAGAGTTCCGAGGGGTTGCTTACCGGTTTCAGGCCATCTTGCTCCATTTCATATATACCTAGTTCAGAGGTACTGCCGAATCGGTTTTTCGTACTTCTCAGAATCCTGTACATATAGTGGGTATCACCTTCGAATTGGATAACGGTATCTACGATATGTTCTAATATCTTAGGTCCTGCCAGTGTTCCCTCTTTATTGATATGTCCGATAAGAATAATAGGAATACCGCTGGTTTTAGCCAGACGAAAAAATGTAGAGGCACATTCTCTGACTTGAGAGATACTTCCTGGACTGCTTCCTATTTTTTCAGTAGACATGGTCTGAATAGAATCAATGATAATGAGTCCCGGCCGATTGGATTTGACATATTCTAAAATTTTCTCAATCGAAGTTTCACAGAGAATAGATATATTTGAGCCAATGGTTTCTTTATCTGGTATTTCCATGTTTGAGGCCAGACGGTCAGCTCTGAGTTTGATCTGATGAGTACTTTCTTCTCCGCTGACATAAAGAATAGGATGCTTATGCATGTGCAGGATTGTCTGTAGCGTGAGGGTACTTTTTCCGATTCCCGGTTCTCCTCCGAGGAGTATGATGCTTCCCGGAACCATCCCACCGCCGAGTACTCGGTTGAGCTCTGTGTCATGCATATCTATACGAGGTTCATCGCTGGCAGAGATGTCCCGTAATTTGACAGGTTTACCTATACCAGTAGGCAGGCCGTCGTAAAAAGAGGTGTGGTTTGATTCAGAATCCCAACTTTGTGTCCCATCTTGGGTATTGGCAGGAATTCGAATCTGTTTGAACGTGTTCCATTCTCCACAGTTGGGGCATCGTCCCATCCATTTTGCGGATTCTTGCCCACAATTGCTGCATACGTATGCAATCTTGTCTTTAGCCATATTGATACTTGTTCAATATGGCAAAGTTACAAAGATTTTCTGTATTGTGGCATATTCAGGTCCGATCTATTTGATTTCTTTTTTCAAACAGGCCGTTTTCAGAGTTGTATTTAATAGGTGAAATTAGTGAAAAATAGTATTCTGGATATGAAGTTTTATTCCATCTGCAACAAGCAGGAACATTCAATATCTATAGTCTTTTTAAGTGAGTCATGCTGGTTCTGATCAGAGCTTATCAGCGAGCGGTTTTCGGTGACTCTGAATTTTACGAATAAATTTGACAGAACCAAAATAAATCCGTATTTTTGCAAGTAATGAAAAGAATAATACCGGTTTTGGCGATTGGGATATTCCTTGTAATGGCTGCTTGTGGCAACTCTTACAAAGAGAATAGGAGAATATCGAAGGCTGAGAAAGTTCGATTGGACAGTATTGATCGAATAGCTTTTAAGGTCGGCGTGTTGCCGACTTTGGACTGTCTGCCGGTCTATGTTGCCTATGATGATAGTTTGTTTAAATCTGCTGGTGTGAGGGTTCATTTGAAATTTTTTACAGCCCAGATGGATTGTGATACCGCATTGGTTGGTGGTAGTGTTCAGGGATCGATCACAGATCTGGTCAGAGCTGAACGGTTACAGCAGCGTGTTGCCTTAACTTATCCTATTGCGACAAATACCTACTGGCAATTGGTGACTAACCGATTGTCACGTATTCATAAACTTTATCAGTTGAGTGATAAGATGATCGCAGATACCCGCTTTTCTGCGACAGATTTGCTGACGGATATTGCCATAAAAAAGGGCCGGCCGAGATATAATGTATACCGAATACAGATTAACGATATTAACATACGTCTGAGAATGCTGGAAAACAATGAGATGGATGCGATGTTCCTGACAGAGCCTCAAGCTACTAAAGCTCGGCTTTTGGGTGGTCCTGTACTTTTGGATAGTCGGGATCTAGACTTGCAGTTAGGTGTCTTTGCCTTTCGAAAAACCGATTTGGCTGGCCGGAAACAGCAGATGCATCTGTTTATTAAAGCTTATAATCAAGCGGTAGACAGCATTAACAAACATGGACTGCAATTTTATGGTCCATTGATTAGCAAATATTGTGGCAGTGATCCTCAGACGATTAAGGCTCTACCCTCATTGATGTTTTCTCACGCTCATTCTCCAAAGTCGCGTGATATAGAAAGGGCAAAAGAATGAATTCACTAAAAGAACTATTGAATAACGAAATAGGACATGATCGGAATCTTGGCAGGGCAATAAGAAAATTTGAGGTCTATCTTTCAAATCATCCGGATGCACTTCTGGGCAGGAGACTTGACGAAATCAAAAGTGATTATGCCCTGATGCTGGACTATATGCGTAAAGGTTATCATGATCCTCAGCAGGAAAAAATCTACGGAGAACTTCTGAATCGTATCTTCGTATTGGTTCAGGATGTGGAATTGCATGAAAAAATCAATTCTGTGGCTACCTACAGGGAGGCTTATCACCGTGTGATGCATATTCATTTCTCTCAGGATTCCATCCATAAGGCTCTTGAAGGATATGTGGCTGAAATGGCTATGACGAGTTTGGATCCAGAGAATAAGAGAAAGGACAAGATGCTAGAGATCCAAAATAAGCATTATCATCAGATGAGCCTTCTTTTTGATGCTATCCTGGTCAGTGAACAATGGCATGAAGGAGATATGGAGTTCTATGTTCAGCTGATTTTGTCACCAACAATAGATAGTGTTGATGCACAACTTCTGTTAAGTGCTATTATCCTGGCATGTATCAATATTTTTGATATCCGAAAATGGGAGGCACTTGCCAGAATCTTGAAAGGTGCTAAGGATGAGCGCCTGAGGCAGAGAGCTTTGGTAGGATGGATTCTGTCTATGAACGGCTCTTCAGATCTATTTCCTCACCAGCAGGAATTAGTGGATGATCTGACTAAGGATGAGGGGCTGTGTCGTGAATTGCTGGAACTTCAGGAGCAATATTTCTATTGTATCAGTACTGATCGGGATAGTCAAAAGATCCAGGACGATATTATGCCTAATCTGATGAAAGGGAATCATCTTAATATCACGCGTTTTGGAATAACTGAGAAAGAAGATGATCCTATGGACGATATCCTTCATCCGAAGGACGAAGATGAGACAGCTGAAGATGTTGAAAAGAGCATTCAGCAGATTTCTGATATGGAGAAACAGGGATCTGACATTTATTTCGGGGGGTTCTCGCAGATGAAGCGTTTCCCTTTCTTTTATATGCTCAGTAACTGGTTTGTTCCTTTCTATCTTGGACATCCAGCCTTGGAACCAATCCGAGAGAAACTAGGTGAAAATAAATTCTTACAGGTTCTTTTTGATGATGGGCCGTTCTGCGATAGTGACAAGTATAGTTTCGCATTGGCTATGGGTAGTGTTATAGACAAAATTCCCGATAATGTAAAAGAAATGCTGAACTCCGGAGAAGCAGTGATGGGACCGATGTCTACAAATCTAAATAGAGGAAGTAAAACCTTTATCAGACGAAGTTATCTGCAGGATCTTTATCGGTTCTTTCGACTTTACCCCTATAAAAAAGATTTTAATAATCCCTTTGAGAATTTCAGTTTGATTAATGGTGGCCCTGGATTCTTTTTCATCACCCCATTTCTTTTGCATACTCCTTTGAAGAAGTATGTACTCAGTTTGGCCCGTTTTCTTGAAAAACAGGGTTATCCAGGTGTAGAGCGTATACTGCTCAATGCATATTCAAACAGCAGTGAAGGGACTACTGAACCTTATATTGTGCTTCGGGGGTGTAATGCCTTGCATTTGGGTGATTACCCTCAAGCCTGTGAGCATTTTGGAAAAGCACTCAGTATGAATCCGGATGACTTGTCGGCATTAAAGGGAATGGCTAAAGCTTGTCTGATGGCAAACCGAATGGATGAGGCAGAGAAAGTTTATCAAAAATTGGTTGCAGTTTTTCCTAATAAGCAAATTTATCAGATTAATCTTTGCATCGCATGGATCAGCAATGGTAAATATGAAGAAGCTATCAACGAGTTGTATAAACTTGATTTAGAACACCCTGATGACCGTAATGTCCACCGGGTACTGGCTTGGGCCCTTCTTTGTCAGGGAAAGGGGGAGCAGGCGGATAGGGAATATCATAAATTACTTGATATGAAATCCCCTGATCCGGATGATTACTTGAATGCAGGTTATTGTAAATGGATGCAGCATCAGATCGACAGTGCAATTGACTTATTCAGAACTTTTATAAAAGTAGCTGATTTTAGTTCATCTACAGATAAGATAATGGAGTTGGAAAAACAGATGAAAGAGGATCAGAAATTTCTGAATGATCATGGTTTTACAGATACGGATATTAAACTGATGTGTGATCTGTGTGCATGAAATATTAAGGTAACTATATGATTCCGCTACGAATTAAGGGGAGGAAAGAAAATAGAATATTTTCTCACCTCCCCTTAATATTTCTTTTTGGTATTCTTTAAGAATTCATTGATAACAGGAATTCTTCATTGTCACGTGTATGAATCATACGGTTCCGGATTGTATTCATAGCTTCAATCGGATTCATATCACTGATATATTTACGAAGAATCCACATCCGGTCGAGTGTTGTCTTATCCTGTAGCAAATCTTCCCTACGCGTGCTGGAAGCTACAAGATTTACTGCCGGGAATATACGTTTATTAGAAAGAGAACGGTCAAGTTGTAATTCCATGTTACCTGTTCCCTTGAATTCCTCAAAGATAACTTCATCCATCTTACTGCCTGTATCGATCAATGCCGTAGCAATGATGGTAAGTGAACCACCGCCTTCAATATTACGTGCAGCTCCGAAGAACCGTTTCGGTTTTTGCAAGGCATTGGCATCTACACCACCGGTAAGTACCTTTCCCGATGCAGGAGCTACCGTGTTGTAAGCACGGGCCAGACGGGTGATGGAGTCAAGGAAAATGACGACATCATGGCCACATTCTACCATTCGTTTTGCTTTTTCGAGCACAATGCCAGCGATCTTAACATGTCGTTCTGCCGGTTCATCAAAAGTAGAAGCAATCACTTCAGCATTGACAGTACGGGCCATGTCTGTTACTTCCTCCGGACGCTCATCAATCAGCAACATCATCAGATAAGCTTCCGGATGATTTGCTGCTATAGCGTTGGCGATATTCTTCATGAGAATAGTCTTACCGGTTTTTGGTTGGGCTACAATCAATGCACGTTGGCCTTTTCCAATAGGAGAGAAGAGATCTACTACGCGAGTGCTGAGATCAGTTGTCGCTTTATCCCCACAAAGGTTGAATTTTTCCTCTGGGAACAAAGGCGTGAGGTGCTCAAAAGGAATCCGATCACGTATTTCACTGGGCTGACGTCCGTCAATCTCGTCAATGGAAGTCAGAGGGAAGTATTTTTCCCCATCATGTGGAGGACGTACATGGCAATTGATGACATCACCGGTTTTTAAACCGTAGCGTCTGATAAAGTTCTGTGATACATAAACATCATCCGGTGAAGAAAGATAGTTATAATCACTGGAACGTAGAAATCCATAACCATCAGGCATTACTTCCAGTACTCCTGTTGAAGTAATCAGGTCTGCAAAGTCATAGGTTGCAACCGGAGTTGGCTGCTTAGCGACTACTGGCTGATAGGCTCGGGGTTGTGGCGTTGTAGGACGGTCAAATATATCAAATGAAGGTACAGCACCTTGGTCTTCTATAGGAAGATCAATAACTGTGATAAAATCAGTTCCGTCATTTGGATCCCCATCCCAGATGGCTTCATCACCTGTATCGTGACTCTGTTCACTCTCAACATTCTCATTATGAGCGTTCATTTTTGCTTGAAGTTGGGCGATGAGCTGACTATCTTTATGATCTTTTTCGTTATTGTCCTGTGTTTCTGGAGAGAATGCTGCTTCTGGTATCACATCGGAAGCCTGATCCTGATTTTCGTCTTTTTGTTTTAATATGTTAGTTGCATTATTAAGCGCATTTTCTATTTTTGAATCAGATAGTGATGCCTTTTCTTTTATTGATGTATTACTCATACTGTTAGTTCTGGTAGGAACAGTTGAATCCTTTTCAGGCAACTGCTCATTTGTTTGATCCATAACGGCCTTTGCTGCGGCGATAGCTTGAAGTTCTGCTTTGCTTTTGCGTCCTCTGTGTTTAGGGATATTAGCCAGAAAATCAGCAGCAGCTTTCACGTCATCAGAAGTTTCTTGTGCACTGTCATCATCTTCAAGAAAAAGTGCTTGGTCTTCTGGTCCTTTTCCTTTATTTTTCATGACATCAAAATTTTCACCTTTTTTTCCTTTTACTGAATAGACATGATCATCATGTTTAGTGAGATGGATGCGCTTGCGCCTTATACCGAGAGGATTCTTTTTACCTTCTACAGCTGCTTGCTGGTCAAGAATCGCATAAATAGTTTGTTCCGGACTATCTCCGGCCGTATAATCGGCGCCAACTTTTTTGGCAATATCTTCAAGTTCTGAGATATTTTTCGATAATAACTCGTCTTTACTATACATTATAATATGTTATGTATAAAAATTCTGTTGAAAAAGCGTTTCACGAATGGAAACACTGTGTTCTTTTGAAATCGTGTGCAAATATAGATAAAAATATTTTCTCAGCCAAATTTTATATGTGTTTTTTTGTGTTCTCCTTTATTTCCAGTACCTTTGCCTGCAAATTAACAAGTCATGGCAAAAGAAAGACCCTATCTTGATATACAGAATCTGACAAAGCGTTTTGGAGCACGACTCCTCTTTGAGAATATATCTTTTTCTATTGCTGAAAATCAGAAAATAGGACTGATAGCTAAGAATGGAACCGGTAAATCGACATTGATGTCTATGATTACCGGAAAAGAAGGCATCGATAGTGGAAATATTATTTTCAGGAATGATTTAAATGTGGGTTATCTGGAACAGTCTCCAAAATTTGATTCTGATGAAACCGTTTTGGATGCTTGTTTTAATCATCATGGTGATCCTGCCAAAATATTGAAAGCAAAACAAATACTCACTCAGTTGAAGATTAGCGATATGCAACAGCCGATGGGAGAGTTGAGTGGCGGACAACAGAAACGGGTTGCGCTGGCTAATGTCTTGATTACGGAACCAGACCTCTTTCTTCTTGATGAACCAACGAACCATTTGGACTTGGATATGATTGTATGGCTGGAAGATTTTTTCAAGAGAGGAAATAAAACACTGTTGATGGTTACTCATGACCGTTACTTCTTAGACCGGGTTTGTAATTCCATTATAGAACTGGATGACCATCAACTTTATACCTATCGGGGCAACTATAGTTATTATCTCGAGAAGCGTCAGGAACGTATGGACCAGACGCAGGCCGAAATACAACATGCGAAGAATTTATATCGTAAAGAACTGGAATGGATGCGCCGGATGCCCCAGGCAAGGGGGCATAAAGCGCGTTATCGTGAAGAGGCTTTCTATGACTTACAGCGAAACGCCAGAAAGAGGATAGAGGATCGTCAGATGCGTCTGAAGGCTACCCACGTCTATATCGGAAGTAAGATCTTCGAATGCCAGTATGTTTCGAAAAGATGGGGAGATAAAATCATCCTTGAAAATTTTTATTATAATTTCTCTCGTTTTGAGAAGATGGGCATTGTAGGCAATAATGGAACGGGGAAATCCACATTTATTAAAATGTTGATGGGGTTAGTTCCACCGGATAGTGGTAACTTTGATATTGGTTCGACGGTACGTTTCGGTTATTTCGCCCAGGAAGGAATGAAATTTGATGATCAGCAGAAGGTCATTGATGTCATATCTGATATTGCTGATGACATTGATCTAGGGGGCGGTCGCCACATGACCGCTACACAGTTCTTGGAGTATTTCCTTTTCACCCCACAAGAGCAATATGATTATGTGTGTAAACTTTCAGGAGGTCAAAGACGCAAACTGTATCTTTGTTCGGTCCTGATGAAGAATCCCAATTTCCTCGTGTTGGACGAACCGACAAATGATCTGGATATTCAGACCCTTCAAGTGTTGGAAGAATATCTTCAGGACTTTCCCGGATGTGTTATCATCGTGAGCCATGACCGCTATTTTATGGATAAGGTAGTTGACCATCTGTTGGTCTTCCAGGGAGATGGTATAATCAAGGATTTTCCTGGTAATTATACTCAATATAGGGAGTGGAGTAAACTTCAGTCTGAACAAAAGGAAGAGTCCGAATCGAAAGAACCTGCTAAAAGCAAGGTAATTTATCATCACGTTGATAATAAGAAGATGACTTATAAAGAACAACGTGAATTTGAGAAACTTTCGGAGGATATCAAAGCTCTGGAAACAGAGCAAAAACAATTGGAAACAGATTTGTGCAGCGGAACTCTCTCTGTGAAAGATTTGACAGAAAAAAGCAAAAGACTTCCTGGTTTGAAACAAGAACTGGATGATAAAAGTATGCGTTGGCTGGAATTAAGTGAACTTAAGGCTTGACAGAACTGAATGGAGTTCACTCATAAAGTCAGAAATAAAAGAATGTTTTTTAAGGAGTAGAAGATCAATTAGCGCGCAGCTTCTTTGACCGTAGAAGGGCGGGGATTACTTTTTACCTTTTTTCTCCTTTTGATTCCGAAAAGGTCACCTATTCCATTAAAGTCCTTTTTAAGGATAAAGCCGATACCCTGTGTGTTCAGACTGTTACGGGTAAAATAACGGTCATTGGTCTGATTATAAATCCGAAGTGCGATATTTCCGTTCGGGATTAATAGATAGCGAATATCAAAGTCTCCAATAAAACTTGTCGTCGTTGTATTAGCTTTGTCGCGATATCCGAATTGACCATTGAACTGGAGCCGGTTATTGAACATTCGTCCACTGAGAAGTCCTTCATATTCAGCATTGTAAAATCCTTCATTACCAGTAGAGATGTTAGCTCCGAAATTCCAATTTGAATTATTGATAACTGTGGAAAGAACCTGACTCAACTGTTGACTGATTGTACCGCTGAGTAAACTTTGCATAGCTAATGACGTCTGTTTTTGTTGTTCGGTACTTTCTATTGCCGCATTATTGTTTCCTTCATTATAGAAGCGTCCTACTGCAAGAAGATAGAGCACTTGCTGGTTCATGTTCTCTTCACTGTTCAGAAGAGAATAGACCATTTGTTTGGCTTCACTGTTAAGGGTAGGCATATCCAATGAGAATGTGGCTTTCGGTTCCTGGGGAGTGCCTTTAATGTCCATCAAACAATTGACACGGATATTATTTGAAGAGAAACTCTTGCCTATATTCAAGTCTGAGAGACTTACTCCATTAACTACATAGACAGCCTGTAAATCAATAGCAGATCTGTATGGATCACCATTGAAGACAATTGTTCCGCCTTGTTGGAACTGGAAATCTTTTTTGATGATATTCTGAATGGTGAGTTTATAGATACCGTGATTAACAATATAGTTGCCGAACATCTGAAGGTTGCCTTTGTTGAAATAGTTGGCTCGAATCAAGCCGTCTCCGTTCAGTGTAATATAGTTGTCTCCCTGATTGTCTAACAGTAATTTGATGGTTAAGTCCTGATTCGCATTAATGACAAAATTAAAATGAAGGTCTGTTGGTATATCAGGGGTATTGTCCTTTGACGCATCCGCGTGATGGATTAGCGGATCTGTGGTTAAAGTATCCTTTGACGCATCGTGCCAATGGATGAAAGATTCATTATTTACTGCGTCCGGACTTGCTGCGTTGTATACGATCTGAGATCCTTTTTCCGGTTTTAGATTCAGATCGAAGGTAACCTCTCCACTCCTTCCATGAATACCACAATTTCCGGTTGTATAGATTGTTCCATAAAAAGAATTGCCATCGAATTCGTGGGTATCATAAGCAAGAAGTTTCCGGCCTTCTATGCCTAAGTCAAAACTCAGGTTAGTCAGATGTTTATGATGTATGGCTCCGGATAAAATCCCCAAGTTTCCAATGGGGTCGTTCACCGTGTCATTAGGAAACTGTATTTCGTCAGGTATAGCGTGGATATGCAGATGATTAAAAGAATAGTCCACGTTGGTAGGGATAATATGAACCTTACCATGACCAACGAGGTCTCCGGTCAAGTTGATATTGTCAAGCGTACCGCCTACTTGCAGTTCTCCATTTCCCTGAGCATCAATATGATCCATGAAGGAACCGCATAGACTCTTAAAGAACTGTAATTTTGTGTTTTCTGCTTTGATATCCAGATTCAGACGGTTATGTTTGGGTGAGATATAACCATTGATGTAAGTGTTTATTCCCGGTCCGTCCTTTGCCGTTGAATGAATGTCTATTTCTTCTTTGATAGGGTTATAATTGACATGTGCATATAATGTCCCCATTTCTCCCTCTTGAAATTCAAATTTCGATATATTCAAGTCTGATGAGAAACTGGGCTGTTTACTGAATAGGGAAGATAAACTCACCTTTCCTGAAGCTTTTCCTGAGAATTCAACAGTGTGGAAATGGATGAGATTCAGGATATAACTGACATCTATATCTTTGAGATCTACCATCAAGGAGTCATTTTGTGATGACGTAGCTGTACCATTGATAATTACATGTTGGGTTTGATGCCCGACAGAGAAGTGGCCGATATCCAGATGATTCAAACGATAGTAAATATCTCCAGACTGGACTTTCCAGATTGAGTCACCAATGATGAAATCACTAGGCATGATTTCAATGTGTGCCGTGTTCTGGCCAGCAAGATTCTTATAGAATTGAGTCCGTGAGAGGAGATTGCCATGGATACGGAGCTTTTGAGAATGGTTGTCAAAAGAAAAGGCAGTTGTCAGATGATTATGGGAAGCTGAGGCTTGTATACCATAACAATTGCCGCTTTCTGCACATAAGTCAGCCAATACCTTCAGGGTGTCATTCGGGGTGGTAAGATGAAGGGTTCCTTGACTATACCCAACTCCGTCGTATGTAAATCCGGGAAGGTTGATGTCAACATTAGCCGTCTTTCCATAATTGCTTAATTTCCCTTCAATATGAGCTGGAGCATGTAGATTAAGAGGTATGTTAAAGAGTCCCTTGATAATATCCGTGTTTTTGATATTTACATTGAAAGCAAAATTGTTATTGGCCTTTACTGTAGTTTCTTTTAATCCAGGCAAGGTCGGTAGTTTATCAGCCAGTAACTGTTTCATACTTTGCAGCAGTGTAGCATAGTCATAGTTTCCACTCAGATGAGCCTGAATCTCCGGAGCAATCACGTCTAACTGTGAATGTTGGCTTTGCTTTTTGGCTTTGATGCAGATATTCTTGAATGTATAATTTCCTTTGATGCCCGTCCACTTATTGAGCATGAATGGTGAGAGATGGTGAATGTTGGCAGAAATGTCGTATTTGTTTTTATCAATTGCATAGTTTCCTTCCAGGTCAATGTTAATATTCGTATCCTTGATTTTTCCTGTTCCTGAAAGGTTGGAATGAAGCATTCTTCCATTGATGATAATATTTCGATAGGAGTAGCCTTTATAGTCAAAACGTGTGATGGTTCCCTTAGTCGTGAGATCCGGAAGCCCTTTAGAAGGAATGTAGCCGTCTATATCAAGATTAGCAGTTGTCAAGCCAAATTGTCTGTTGGCCAGAATACGTCCCATGTCCACTCGCTGAATATTGATCTTGGTAGTAAAATTCTTTCGGTGTTTACCTAAAGCGAGTATAGCCTTTCCTGCATCACAATTGACAGCCCCCTTTAATGCAATATTCTGGTTGTATCCCCCAATATCTCCTTTGAAACCGATGGTACCTAACCGATTGATGAATTGAGGTATATGGAACCTGGCACCTACATTGTCAAGAAGAAATTGTATACCATCTCTTCTCAGAAACAGATTACTGATATGAGTCAGCCAGTGATACTGATTGTTCCAATAACTCAGAGTCGCAGATGCTTGTAGGTTGATACTCCCTGTTGCTGCCTTGAGGTTCAGTCCGTTAATCTGAATGCGTGATGATGTTCCTTTGAATGAGGTATTTAAAAAAATAGGATTTACGAATTTATGGAGTTGTGGTATTAAGCAAGAAAAATCAGAAAGTGTTATTTTGGATTGAAGTATACTTCCCATAAATTCTAATGATGGCATATCAATCTTTTTTGCAGTCATCGAATAGGTTACCTTAAAATGGCCGAGACTTAGACTCGTTCCGGGAAGGTCCATCTCAAAGTTGTCCAGATTCGCTCCACTACGATTAGCGACCAACTTGAATCGAAGCTTCTTCAAATTCAATCCACTGGTTTCCTGAAAGGCCAGTTTCTTGACATTCAAGTCAATGGTATGGTCAGTGAGTTGATTAATAATAATATGGCTACTCACATCGGTAAGATGGAGATGATGAAAGTCGAGTGTGGAAGAGGGTGCAATATCCCTTTGGTCATATCTGATTTCTCCATGTCGGATGATAAGGCTGTTCAAGCGGAGGTTGAGTGGGGTTCGTTTTTTGCTCGGATGAGAAGCCAAGGAATCCAGGACAAACTGATAGTTAGGCTTTGCACTGGCAGTCTGTTTATATAATGAGACATTCATTCCGAATATCTGGGCGGAGGAAATAATGATTTTTCCTTTTGCAAGTGACAAAAGATCTACTTTCGCTGCCATTCGGGAAGCAGCGAACATGGAGTCACCTTTTTGGTCCAACATAGATACGTCATCAAGGATTAAACGATTGAAGAATCCTACATCTACTCGTCCTATGCTGGCTTTTGTGCCAAACTTTTCCTCTATTGCATCGGCCACCTTCGCTCCTAATAATCCTTGGACAGATGGAAGATGAAGTAAGATAATCAGAATGACAAATAGTCCGATAATGGTCCAGATGACCGTATTAATGATGTGCTTGAGTCGCTTCAGTTTTTAATACCTTAATTATAAGATGCAAAATTATCAAAAAAAAGTGTGTCTTGAAAATAAATCCCTATAAAAAATGTCATTTTATACGAATTCTGTGTATATTTGCAATTAGCAACTATTCGAATGTTTAATAAAGCCAAATAATAATGTAGTTATGGTAAATGTAATCAAGTTGCGAAGAGGCTTGAATGTTAATCTGATAGGAAAAGCAACGAGGGAAAAGATTAAATTATCAGAGGATAATGGATTGTTCGGATTTGTGCCTGATGATTTTGTAGGTGTCATACCTAAAGTTGTTGTCCATGTTGGTGATCAAGTGAAAGCCGGAGACGCACTGTTTGTTAATAAATTTTTTCCAGAGGTAAAATTTTCCTCTCCAGTCAGTGGGACGGTGACGGATGTTGTCAGAGGAGA
>DAIPMC010000023.1:16788-28663 GCA_036768895.1 Prevotella sp.
GGTCCTTTGTGTAAAGGTAAAAGCGGATAAAGAGCAGACTTTTAGGGATTATGGTCAGAAAAAGGTATCGGATCTTGATGGCGGAACCGTCAAGGAAATGCTTCTGAATGCAGGCTTGTTTGGTTTCATCAATCAATTGCCTTATGCTGTATCGACTACTCCCGACGTACAGCCTAAGGCGATTTTTGTATCTGCACTTCGGGATATGCCTTTGGCTTGTGATTTTGAGATGGAATTGCAAGGTAATGAGAATGCCTTCCAAACGGGATTGACGGCTTTGAGCAAGATAGCCCCTACGTATTTAGGTATTGGTGCTCATCAGATGTCCCCTGCGTTGGTTTCTGCACGAGATGTGAAGGTGACTGTTTTCCAAGGACCTTGTCCTGCCGGAAACGTAGGAGTTCAGGTAAATCATCTGAATCCGGTTAATAAAGGAGAAGTGGTCTGGACGGTAAATCCTTCCGCTGTGATTTTTTTCGGCCGGCTTTTTCTGACTGGGAAAGTTGATTTGACACGGACTATAGCTGTAGCCGGAAGTGAGGTGAAGAATCCGTCTTATATGGATGTACTTGTCGGGACTCCGCTGCAAACTATTTTAAAGTCTCGTCTGAAGGAATCTGGCCATATAAGGATTATAAATGGTAACCCTCTTACCGGAAAACATGCAGGACTTCATGATTTCTTAGGTGCTCATACCAGTGAAGTAACGGTAATACCGGAAGGCGATGCTGCTAATGAGTTCTTAGGCTGGATTCGTCCAAGGACGAAACAGTTTTCTATGAGTCATAGTTATTTCTCCTGGTTATTTGGAAGAAAGAGAGGGTATGATCTGGATGCCAGAATCAAAGGTGGAGAACGCCACATGATTATGAGTGGTGAGTATGATCGGGTTTTACCCATGGATATTTTCGGTGGATATCTCATTAAGGCTATTCTTTCTGGAAATATCGATCGTCAGGAACAGTTGGGAATCTATGAAATCAGTCCGGAAGACTTTGCTCTGGCTGAATTTGTAGATAGTTCCAAGTTGCCGTTACAGAAGATTGTTCGTGACGGATTAAATCAATTACGTAAAGAAAATGCTTGAATATAATGAGTCTGAAAAAATATCTGAATCGAATAAAACCCTGTTTTGAAGAAGGGGGAAAATTACATGCATTTGAGAGTGTTTATGATGGATTCGAAGCTTTCTTGTATGTACCGAACACAACGTCGACAAGCGGGACTAATATACACGACTCCATTGATTCCAAGCGGATTATGATACTTGTGGTTATAGCTTTGATGCCTGCTTTATTATTTGGTATGTATAATGTCGGGTATCAGAACTATATGCTTGCCGCCAGTAGATTTGCCGATCTTGTCCGCCCGGGATTTTGGGCCTTATTTGGATATGGCTTTTTGGCCGTTCTTCCTAAAATCATCGTCAGTTACATAGTAGGTCTGGGAATCGAGTTCGCCTGGGCTCAGTGGAAGCATGAAGAGATACAAGAAGGCTATCTTGTTACGGGTATCCTTCTTCCCATGATACTTCCTGTCAGTTGTCCATTGTGGATATTAGCTGTAGCTGCTGCCTTTGCTGTGATTTTTGCTAAAGAGATATTTGGGGGTACAGGAATGAATATCTTTAACGTTGCCTTGGTTGCCCGTGCTTTTATGTTTTTTTCTTATCCATCTAAGATGAGTGGTGCCAGTGTATGGGTGGCTACGGACAAAATCTGTGGATTGGGTTTCTCGTTGCCTGACGGGATTACTGCAGCAACGCCATTAGGGCAGATTAGTCAGGATATCCATGTACCGTATAGCCTGTGGGATATGTTTAACGGACTTATCCCGGGATCAATAGGTGAGACTAGTGTGATCGCTATTGCGATTGGTGCT
Organism: Prevotella sp.; assembly: GCA_036768895.1. Classification (GTDB taxonomy): domain Bacteria; phylum Bacteroidota; class Bacteroidia; order Bacteroidales; family Bacteroidaceae; genus Prevotella. The sequence goes on from DAIPMC010000023.1 coordinate 18,670, forward strand.
TTCTTTTTGCTTCTCACTGGTATTGCCAGTTGGAAGACAATGTTAAGTGTTTTTGTAGGTGGTGGTATAACAGCAGCTTTTTTCTATGCTACTGGTTCTACTCCGATTCCCTGGTATGAACAACTTTGTCTCGGTGGTTTTGCCTTTGGAGCTGTGTTTATGGCTACGGATCCGGTCACCTCTGCCCGTACAGAAACCGGTAAATACATTTACGGACTGCTTATTGGCTTTCTGGCCGTGGTGATTCGGGTTAAGAATCCAGGGTACGCTGAGGGCATGATGCTGGCTATCCTTGTGATGAATATGTTTGCTCCATTGATTGACCATTGTGTAGTACAATCCAATATCTCCCGGAGAATGAAACGTGTAACCTCCAAAAATAAATGATGATGTCAGGAAAAAAGAAAAATAATTTGAATACAAATTCAAATGCCTATACGATCGTTTATGCAAGTATAATGGTTATTATCGTGGCCTTTATGCTGGCTTTTGCTTTCAAGGCTTTGGCTCCTCGTCAGAATATAAATGTAGCTCTTGACCAGAAAAAATGTGTGCTGGCTGCACTGAATATCCGTAATCTGACGAATAAAGATGCGGCAGCAACTTATGACAAGGTGGTGAAAACAGATGAGATTATCAACGAGTCGGGTAATGTCGTGAACCCTGGATCACCTGGTGCAGATAAGGCTGGTTTTAAATTGAACAGTGCCGATTATAAGGCAGGTCGGTTGGCGCTTTATGTGTGCCAGCTCAATGGTCAGCGAAAGTATGTCATACCGGTGTATGGTATGGGACTTTGGGGACCGATCTGGGGCTATATTGCCATTGATGCTGATAAGGCTACCGTTTTTGGAGCTTATTTCAATCATGAGAGTGAGACGGCCGGATTGGGTGCAGAAATTAAGGATAATGCAAAATGGCAGGAACAGTTCTGTCAGAAAAAGATATTCAAACCGGGGAGCAATACTATTGCTTTGTCGGTAGTGAAGAAAGCAGATGTTACCGATCCTTCTACCCAATGTGATGCTGTAACGGGTGCTACGCTGACCTCTAAAGGTGTCAGCGCAATGCTACAGGAAGGTCTGGGAAAATATAAAGCATTTTTAATTCAGAAATAGAAGAGGAGAATAGATATGAATAATTTGTTTTCAAAGGAGAACACGCAAGCATTCATCCAGCCATTGAATACCGATAATCCCATTATGGTACAGGTGTTGGGTATTTGTTCTGCTCTTGCTGTAACCTCCCAACTGAAGCCGTCTATTGTGATGGGACTTGCCGTGACAGTCATTACGGCATTTTCTAATGTGATCATCTCTCTGATCCGTAAAACGATTCCTAATCGGATTCGTATTATCGTTCAGTTGGTAGTCGTTGCAGCTCTGGTTACTGTTGTAAGCCAGATGCTAAAGGCTTTTGCCTATGATGTGAGTGTACAACTTTCCGTATATGTGGGACTGATTATTACTAACTGTATTTTGATGGGGCGCCTTGAGGCATTTGCAATGCATAACCAACCATGGCCAAGTTTTCTGGACGGTTTGGGCAATGGATTAGGATATGCCTTGATTCTGGTTATTGTCGGTGCAGTCAGGGAGTTCTTCGGCAGAGGTTCTCTTATGGGATTCCAGATTCTTACACAGAATACCGCTGGTAATGGTTATCTCAATAATGGGATGATGACGATGCCGGCTATGGCTTTGATTATTCTGGGTTGTATCATTTGGGTACATCGTGCCATTTTTTATAAGGAAGATAAAAAGTAATTGAATAGAAAATTATGGAACATCTGTTTGGTTTATTCTTTAGATCGATTTTTGTCGATAATATGATCTTTGCCTATTTCTTAGGCATGTGCTCTTTTCTGGCCGTATCTAAGAATGTGAAGACCTCTTTGGGACTTGGGCTGGCAGTTACCTTCGTATTGTTGGCTACTGTACCTGTTAACTATTTACTGCAGGTTTATGTCCTCGGTCCTGACTGTCTGATCAAAGGCGTGGATTTGAGTTATTTGAGTTTTATTCTATTTATTGCTATTATCGCCGGAATTACTCAGTTGGTAGAAATGGCGGTGGAACGTTACAGTCCTTCCTTATATTCTGCTTTAGGTATCTTTTTACCTTTGATTGCCGTTAACTGTGCCATTATGGGAGCTTCATTGTTTATGCAGCAGCGTATCAACCTCGATCCAGCCAACCCACAGTTTATAGGCAGTGTGTGGGATAGTATAGTCTATGCCATTGGCAGTGGCTTGGGTTGGACGCTTTCTATAGTTTCTATGGGAGCCATCCGTGAGAAGATGGAATATTGTGATGTCCCTAAACCTCTTCAAGGATTGGGAATCACTTTTATCACCGTGGGACTTATGGCAATGGCGATGATGTGTTTTTCTGGACTTAAGTTTTAATGAGAGAGATTGAATAGACATGGAACAATTTATTTGCGTAAGCATAGGCATATTTTTAATAACAATTCTTCTGCTTGTTATCCTTTTATTGTTTGCAAAGAAATACCTTTCACCGAGTGGAAATGTGACGATAACAATTAATGGTGATAAGACACTTTCTGTGGCACAGGGTGACTCTCTGATGTCCACGTTGAACCAGAAAGGTATCTTCCTTCCATCTGCTTGTGGTGGCAAAGCCAGTTGTGGACAGTGCAAGATTCAGGTGGTATCTGGTGGTGGTGAAATCCTGGATTCTGAAACTTCTCATTTTACCCGCAGGCAGATTAAGGACCACTGGCGTTTGGGATGTCAGACAAAAGTGAAGGGTAATCTATCCGTTCTGGTTCCTCAAAGTATTCTCGGCGTCAAGTCGTATGACTGTAAAGTTATTTCTAATAAAAATGTGAGTAGTTTTATCAAGGAGTTGAAAGTTGCCCTTCCTGCAGGACAGCACATGGATTTTATGCCTGGTTCATATATACAAATCTATATCCCGACATACGACACTATAGATTATGACAAGGACTTTGACAAAGAAGCTATCGGACCTGATTATCTGCCTGTGTGGAAGAAATTTAACATTTTGTCATTGAAAGCCCATAACTCAGAACCGACGGTCCGTGCGTATTCTATGGCGAACTATCCGGATGAGGGCGATATCATCATGTTGACGGTTCGTATCGCTTCTACTCCGTTCAAACCACGTCCGCAGGTTGGCTTTCAAGATGTTCCTACGGGTATCGGATCTTCTTATATCTTTTCTTTAAAACCGGGAGACAATGTAAAGATGAGTGGTCCTTTTGGAGATTTCCATCCTAGGATTGATTCAGGAAAAGAGATGATCTGGGTAGGTGGAGGTGCCGGCATGGCTCCTTTACGTGCACAGATTATGTATATGACGAAGACCTTACATTGTCATGATCGGCAGATGCATTTCTTTTATGGTGCACGTTCACTCAGTGAGGCTTTCTTCCTTGAAGATTTCTGGAATTTGGAAAAGGAATATCCTAACTTCCATTTTCATCTGGCTTTGGACCGGCCTGACCCGAAGGCTGATGCTGCCGGAGTAACCTATACTGCTGGGTTTGTGCATAAGGTCATGTATAATACTTATTTGAAAGACCATGAGGCTCCTGAGGATATTGAGTATTATCTTTGTGGGCCTGGTCCGATGACGAAGTCAGTACAGCAGTTGCTATATGATCTAGGTGTAGATGAAAAGGATGTCATGTTTGATGACTTTTCTTAATTCATCTTTTGCTATAATAACAAAAAGGCAGGCTCTTTCGAGTCCGCCTTTTTTGTTGGGAAACAGAAGTGTATGATAATAGCTTTTTTTCTTTTCTTTTGATTATGTTTAGGATTTCATATCCGGGTCAAACTTTTTCTTGAGAAAGGTGCCTGTTATACTGTTTTTGCAAGTTGCTATTTCTTCAGGAGTGCCCGAAATGACAAGGTTGCCTCCTTTATTGCCGCCGTCAGGACCAAGGTCTATGACATAATCAGCGCATTTGATGACATCTAAATTATGTTCGATGACTATGACGGTATGTCCTCTGGATATCAGAGCATCGAAAGCGGATAGAAGACGCTTGATGTCATGGAAATGTAAACCTGTGGTAGGTTCGTCAAAAATAAACAGAGTCGGTTCTGCCTGCTCCTGACCGATGAAATAAGCCAGTTTTACACGTTGGTTCTCTCCGCCGGAAAGTGTAGATGAATTCTGACCAAGTTTGATATATCCTAGTCCAACGTCCTGAAGGGGTTTCAGGCGGTTTATGATGGTCTTTTCCTTATATTCATCGAAAAAGGTGATCGCTTCGTTTACAGTCATGTTGAGGATATCGTTGATATTCTTCTCATGGAATCTGACTTCGAGAATATCATGCTTGAAACGCTGGCCATGACAGGCTTCACATTCAAGAGTCAAATCTGCCATGAATTGCATTTCTACGGTGATCACTCCGGCACCCTTGCAAACTTCACACCGTCCTCCATCGGTGTTGAAACTAAAATACTGTGAAGTGAATCCCATTTGTTTTGATAGCGGCTGTTCCGCAAACAACTCTCGGATAGCATCGTATGCCTTGACATAGGTGGCCGGATTACTTCTCGTGCTTCTTCCGATTGGATTCTGATCAACAAACTCTACGTGCTTGATTTGTTGCCAGTCACCATCCATTGACAGGTACTCGCCGGGGGCATCGCAGACTTCGTCAAGATGACGTTTCATAGCCGGATACAGAATACCTTTCACGAGCGAACTCTTTCCTGATCCGGATACACCGGTAATGACGGTAAGTACATTAAGGGGGAACTGAACGTCAATTCCTTTCAGATTGTTCATCCTGCATCCTTTCAATGAAATGCTCCTGTTCCAACTCCTTCTGGAAGTAGGAATGGGGATGGTTTCAGTACCCATCAAGTATTTGATGGTATAGCTTCTTGGATATTCTGCAAGTAGTTTGCGACTTAATTCCAGATTCCCCTGGGCTTGGTTGATCTCTTCCATCTTTCCTTGAAATACTACTTCTCCTCCAAGTCGGCCGGCATCAGGGCCAATATCGATTAATTCGTCTGCTGCCCGCATGATTTCTTCATCATGTTCTACCACAATAACGGTGTTCCCCAGACTTTGCAGTTCTTTTAAGACATGAATTAATTGGTCAGTATCTCTTGGATGCAGTCCGATACTTGGTTCGTCCAGAATATACAGGCTGCCTACCAGAGAGCTACCTAGAGATGTCGTCAGGTTGATACGCTGGCTTTCTCCTCCGGAAAGGGTGTTGGACCGGCGATTGAGGGTGAGATATCCAAGGCCTACTTCAACTAGGAATTGCAAGCGATTTTTGATTTCTACAAGTAGTCGTTTGGCTACATCTGTATCATGATGGTCTAATTCAAGGTGATCAAACCATTCTTTCAAGTCCCATACAGACATCTCTACCAAATCTGTAATGCTTCTCCCGCCAATCTTTACGTAAGTAGCTTCTTCCTTTAATCTTGTCCCATGGCAAGTCGGGCAAATCGTTTTTCCACGATACCGGCTCATCATAACACGGTATTGTATCTTATACTGATTTTCCTTGACCATCTGAAAAAAGGAATCAATGCTGACCTGGTCATGGATTTCCAATCCTTTTTCTGATGGGAGACCGTGCCATAGCATATCTTTTTCTTTTCGAGATAACTGGTAATAGGGTTTGAATATCGGAAACTGATCCTTTGCTGCTCTGCGGACAAATTCTTTTTGCCAGATGTTCATCTTATCACCATGCCAGCACTGTACGCATCCATCGTAGACACTCAAAGCAGAGTTGGGAATAACAAGTCGTTCATCGATACCCAGTATACTTCCGAAACCTTCACAAGTAGGACATGCTCCAAGAGGAGAATTGAAAGAAAAGAGATTCTCTGTTGGTTCCTCAAATTGGATTCCGTCTGCTTCGAAACGTGTCGAGAAATGGAATACCTGTTGAGAAGGAAGGATCATAATCTGCATATAGCCATCACCTTCATAAAAGGCTGTCTCTGAAGAATCCGTCAGTCTGCTGATAGCATCCTTTTCCTGAGATACAGACATTCTGTCGATGACCAGAAATATTTCTTCTGAATTTAACTGATCTTTGGGATGAGCTTCGAGAAAATTGTCTATTCTTACAAAATCACCCTTCGTGAAAATACGTGAGTATCCTTCCTGAACATACATCTTCAGTTGTTTCTGTATAGTCCGTCCCTTGACGATATGCAAAGGAGACATAACAACGAATTTTGTCCCTTCACCAAACTTTTTCATCTGTTCGATGACATCTTCAGCTGTATGCTTCTTTACCTCCTGCCCGCTGACCGGTGAATAGGTCTTTCCTATACGGGCATAGAGAAGTCGAAGGTATTCATAGATTTCTGTGGAGGTGCCTACTGTACTCCTTGGATTTCTTGCAATGACTTTCTGTTCGATGGCTATTGCCGGAGGGAGACCTTTTATGAAATCACATTCCGGTTTTTTCATCCTGCCTAAAAACTGGCGTGCATAACTGGAAAGACTTTCCACGTAGCGCCGTTGCCCTTCTGCATATAACGTATCGAAAGCTAAGGAAGATTTTCCTGATCCGGAAACTCCCGTAACGACGATGAATTGGTTACGAGGAATTTTTAGATTGATGTTTTTTAAATTATTGACCCTCGCTCCTTTGATTTCTATATATTTTTCTTCAGACATAAATTTCTTCTCTAGATCAGTAAAATCATTATTCGTTTTAAAAAAGCAGTAATGAGAAAGTTGAGATCTCTTCATTCATGATGATAAGGCTCTCCCTTGATAATCGTACAAGCCCTGTAAAGTTGCTCGGTGAAGATTAATCTTATCATCTGATGTGAAAAGGTCATTTTAGAAAGGGAGATCAACTCATTGGCCCTGTCATAGACTTCCTTGGAGAAACCATAAGGACCACCGATGATAAAGATAAGCCGTTTTGCATTATTCATCTTTTTCTGCAGCCATCTGGCATATTCGATACTTCTATATTCTGTTCCGTGCTCATCCAGCAGAACAACCGTATCGGAGACCTGAAGTTGCTTCAGAATCAATTTGCCTTCGCGTATTTTCTGTTGATCTTCAGAAAGATGCCTGGTATCCTTAATTTCTGGGATGGTCATGATTTCGAAGGGCAGATAATGTGTGATTCTTTCTTTATAATCTTTGATTCCGGCAATGAAGTGTTTGTCAGTGGTTTTTCCAACGACAATCAGTTCTGTTTTCATTTTTTGTTTTCAGAATTTTTATGTCCGGCTGAATGATTTATCTCAGTCTTGTAAGATGGATGATATTTTCCTTTTCTTTTAGGATTCATCGGGAACCATCCTTTCTCTACTCTTTTCTTTTGACTGAAAAGCTCGCCGATAGACCACAAAAGAGTAGCTCCGAGTATTCCTAAAAGTGATGAGAGAACCACATTTCTGACAAGAAGTGATGCGGTTATACAAATAATTCCGAAAATCAAAAAAATGATCCAGGGATTAGTCCCCCAATAATATTCGGTCTTGATGACGATAGGGTGGAAGATGCCTATGATGAAAAATGTCAATAGGGCAATGATGATACCTGTGAAATACATTTTTAATCTTGTCGTTTGATTTCTTGTTTTGCAAATGTAAGAAAAATAATCTGATAAAAGTATCTTATAATAAAATTTAATCTCATAAAAACATCTCAAGACAATTTTTATTATTATCTTTGCGTTGAAGAAAAATAAGGAAATTATAAATAATATATTATGGCAAATAATGCAGAATTAATCGCTCAATGCGAATCAAAGGCAAAGAAATGGCTGTCTCCTGATTTTGATGAAAAGACTCGTAAGGAAGTTCAGACCAAACTTGATGCTGAAGATAAGACTGATCTGGTAGAAAGTTTTTATAAGGACCTGGAATTTGGTACAGGGGGCCTTCGCGGCATTATGGGAGCCGGAACGAACCGTATGAATATCTATACGGTGGGAATGGCTACACAAGGCTTTGCCAACTATTTGAAGAAATGTTTTACTGACAAAAAGCAAATCTCTGCTGTTGTTTGCTTTGATTGCCGTAATAATAGTGACTTGTTTTCTCGTACGGTGGCTGATATCTTTTCTGCAAATGGAATCAAGGTCTATTTGTTTAAAGAGATGAGACCGACTCCTGAATGCTCTTTTGCTATTCGCTATTTCAAGGCTCAGGCAGGTGTTAATATTACAGCTAGTCATAATCCTCGTGAGTACAATGGCTATAAGGCTTATTGGGAAGATGGGGCTCAGGTGCTGGCTCCTCATGATGCAGGTATTATCGAAGAAGTGAATAAAGTCAATGTCGAAGATGTAAAATTCAAGGGTAATGCAGACTTGATTCAGTTGATCGGAGAGGATGTGGACCAGCCTTATCTGGAGGAAATCAAGACGCTTTCCATTGATCCTGAGGTCATTAAGAGACAACACGATTTGAAGATTGTTTATACGCCTCTTCACGGAGCAGGTATGAAGATGATTCCCCGTTCTCTGAAATTCTGGGGCTTTGACAATATTCATTGTGTTAAGGAACAGATGGTTAAAGATGGTAATTTCCCTACTGTTGTACGTCCTAATCCCGAGTTTGCTGAAGCTTTGACCTTAGGCCTTCGTGATGCTAAAGCATTGGATGCTGATATACTGATGGCCAGTGACCCTGATGCAGACCGTGTCGGCATGGCTTGTAAGAATGATAAGGGGAAATGGGTGCTGATTAATGGCAATCAGACCACGTTGATATTCCTTTGGTATATTATTACAAACCGCAAGGCTAAAGGACTGATGAAACCTACCGATTTTATTGTCAAAACGATCGTAACTACGGAGGTGATCCGAAAGATTGCGGAAAAGAACCTTATTGAGATGCGTGATGTCTATACTGGTTTTAAATGGATTGCCAGTGAGATTCGTAATTCAGAAGGGATGCAGCATTATATCGGTGGCGGTGAAGAAAGCTATGGCTTCCTGGCTGAAGACTTTGTTCGTGATAAAGATGCTGTAAGTGCTTGTTCCCTGTTAGCTGAAATCTGTGCTTATGCCAAGGATAAGGGAGAATCTCTCTATGATATCCTAATGGATATTTACATGGAGTATGGTTTCTCTAAGGAATTTACAGTTAATGTAGAACGTCCTGGTAAGTCTGGAGCAGATGAGATTAAGCAGATGATGACAGATTTTCGCAACAATCCTCCACAGGAACTTGGCGGTTCAAAGGTGATCATGATTAAAGATTATGAAACTTTACTGGCTACAAGTGCAGATGGTAAACAGAGTCATATCTGCAAGCCGGCTACCAGTAATGTGCTGCAGTGGTTCTGTAATGATGAGACCAGGGTAAGTGTCCGTCCTTCTGGTACAGAGCCTAAAATCAAATTCTATATCGAAGTAAAAGGTGTCATGCATTCTCCAAGTGACTATGATACTCTAGACCGTCAGGGCATGCAGAAGATTGAAGCGATAAAGAAGAGCTTGAATCTGAAATGATGACGGGCCTTTCCTTGTTGATCTTAGTTCTTTATGGATAGGTATTCGTGTTTCTACTGATACTGATTGATAGAGATGATTAGATAGCGGGGATTCTAAAGAGAAAAAGCTCCGGAAACAAAAATGGTTTCCGGAGCTTTTTACATTATATCTTTTTGTACTTGGAAAGGAGGAATGACAATCCTCTATTAGCCGTGTATACTTGGTGTTCAATACCATGAATGTATTGTTAAAAAAATATTTGAGAAAAGTTTGGCGGGATAAAAACTTTATTGTACCTTTGCAAACGCATTTGAGAGACGATGCCTGGCGATCGGAAACGAACCTTGAGGAAGGATGGGTGAGTGGCTGAAACCAGCAGTTTGCTAAACTGCCGTGCGGGTTTCCGTACCGGGGGTTCGAATCCCCCTCCTTCCGCACTGATGCAAGGCAAGTTTCGAAAATGCTTCTAACGGTCGGTTCATCTAATGGTTAGGATACAAGATTCTCAATCTTGGCATATGAGTTCAATTCTCGTACCGACTAC
>DAIPMC010000133.1:0-4777 GCA_036768895.1 Prevotella sp.
ACATTCAAGTCTTTGTTGACAAGAGGAGCGGCATTTGACGGAAAACAGGTGTTGATTGTAACCCGTGAAAACACAGGACCTCATGTGTTGAAAGTCTCTGATCTGGAGAAGGGTATAATTTCTCCTGTAAGACTAGACTTGACCGGAGTATCAGGAGGAACTTTTGCCTACAATGAAGGGGCCTTGTGTGGTGGACATATTTATATAGCTTCACTTGCCGGTTCGCAGGCATCACCTTTGAAAATTTATTATTGGGATACCCCTATATCTGTACCACAAACAATTGCAAATATCGATCTGGCTTCCATTTCAGGAACCGGTTCACGATATGGCGACAATATGTCCGTAGATCTTGATCCTGCAGGTAACGGTTATATTTATTTTGGTGACAACGCTTCCAAAACGATTCTCAGATTGAAAGTTTCCGGATATAAAACCGTAGACAGCCCGACCGTACTTGGATCGAGCAGTGAAGCAACAGCTTTTATGAATATCAACCTTGTGCCGGAATCGGGACAATATGTATGGAGCGGTGTACGTACGCCTATCATGCTTACTGATGAAATGGGAAATATAAAATATTCTATGCAGAAAGACTATATTGCAGCTGAAGCGATAGATCCACGAATCTTTACCTTTAACAAGGAACGTTACCTAATTGTCTGTACAGCAGGGCTGGGCAGTGCCTCAACTGCTACACCAACAGTATATGTCTATAACATTACCAAAGGATCTACTGTGCAGGAAGCTATGGAGACCTTTGACAATGCAACCAATCATAATCCAGATTATTCTTTTGCGCTAGGAGGTATGGGAAATTCTGCTCCATCTGCCCAAACTGGATATTACGTGGAAAAAGATGAGGCTGGGAATGATTCAATACTTTATATTTTCGGTGCTCGTGCAGATTCAGGGTTCATGATTTCTAAATTTCCGATTAAACAACAAACGGACAACTGATAAGGAGTGGATATGAACATCAAGAAAAAAACAGATTGCAAATATATCGTACTATTTCTAATATTTATGGCTTTCATAGCTGCATGTAGCGACCACAATCATCCTACAGACATTTTAGAAAATTTGCCCATTCTACCTGAAAAGGAGTTGAGAGGGATATGGATGACTACGGCATGGGGGCTGGATTGGCCTATGGGAAATTACGATGAAAAGGTTCAGAAAAAATTGTATACTGATTATCTTGATTTGTGTGAATCTTGTCATATCAATGCCATATTTTTTCAAGTAAGGAGCATGGCCGACGCTTTTTATGATTCACGGTATGAATCTTGGAGTAAGACAATTACCGGAGTGACGGGGCAGAAACCATCCTATGACGTATTGAACTTTTTGATTGATGAGGCTCATAAACGAGGAATACAATTCCACGCGTGGATTAATCCTTACCGGATAGCTACTAGAGCAGATAAATCACAATCTTTCTCTGAGTTGGATGCTAAGATTCCACAGATGTGGGTGAAAGATTATGATAAGGTGAGAATTTATAATCCTGCTCTTCCGGAAGTATGGCAACGAATTTCGGATATTGTAAAAGAACTTCTTTCACACTATGATGTGGATGGCATTCATTTTGACGATTATTTCTATCCTTCACTTTCTTCATCGGAGAGTATGAAGGATGATGCCGAATACGCCCAGTATGGAAAAGGGACATTCGAAAGTATAGAAGACTTCAGACGGCACAATGTGGATACAGTTGTTCAGAAGGTGCAGCAAGTGATCAGGGACGTAAAACCTTGGGTGGTTTTTTCGATAAGCCCGGCAGCTGACAACACTTACAATTATAATACCATATATGCTGATGTATTGAAATGGTCTCAGAATGGGTGGACGGATGTGATTATCCCACAATTGTATTTTTCTACCGGAACAGATGATTCGAGTTTTAACCAACTCCTCTATTGGTGGTCTCAGTTTACATACAAGAATACTTTGATGGTAGGATATGGGATTTATAAATTCGGAGATTCGACTCAGGGAGAACAGTTCCAGTCTTCAGATGACTTAAAGAAACAGTTTGCCTATGCGACTTCCATGAAAAAAGTGAAAGGCGGATTATTGTACAGTGCTAAGTATTTGACTGAGAATAAAGTGGGAATTACGGATGTAATCAAGGATGAATACAAAAATCCGGCACTTCCTCCTTGTGTAATTTCCTCTATGGCAAATAATAAACCTGAAGTTCCTTCTGGAGTATTGGCCAGTAAAGGAGAACTTTCTTGGACAGGCACAGGCCAGGAAGAAGTAAAATATGCTGTATATAAAAGCAATGGACCTGGAAAAACAGCAACATTGCTTGGCACAACTTCCGGAACCTCTTATCCATTATCAGAAAAAGGAACATATTTTGTTACTTCTGTAAATCGGTATAATGTAGAAAGTGATTTGTCGAAGTTAACCCGTTGGGGGAATTAATTTTTAAGAAAAAACATGCTTAAAAAGTTGCACATATCGCTAATTCATCAAACTTAGGATATCTCATCTTTAAGTGTATATAATTACCAGACTTTGGTAATGATCTTACCAGGATTTGGTAATAAGCTTACCAGACTCTGGTAATGATATTACCAGACTTTGGTAATGAGCATACCATGATGTATACTGGAATTAGTTTGACAGCTTTCGTTGTTAAATTACCATTTAGTTGACAATATAATTTGTTAACCTCAAATTAGGTTGTCAACCAGACTTTGGTACTTTTAATTTGTTAAAACGGTGTAAACCTTTTCTGTATTAAGTCAAAAATGACATATCAGTCTTTACCAGCTGACTCAGACTTTAATTGTTCTTTTAACCAGTACTGAAGGACTATCGCATGATTATACACTTCGTCTTTGGCACCGTAAAGTAAAGTTACGGGAGATTTTTTTAGCAAATCTCTACATTTGATAACGAAAGCGTGTGCCTCGGCATTCTGGTCGAGTTCTGCCGTATAATCTTGCGTAAATTTCGGAAACCTCTCCGGCTGATGACCGAACCATTGCCTCAGGCTTGAAGTCGGAGCTATATTCTTATTCCATTCATCAAGACAGGTTCTGGTCTTCGCCATACCTCTTGGCCAGAGACGGTCAACGAGGACACGATAGCCGTCCCCCGGCTCTACAGGGGTATAGATGCGTTTAATCAAAATCGGATGGATCGGCATTATGATTTATCCCCTTCCTGATTCCGGATCATCGTCAATTCCATCTTAAAACGTTCAGGAGCATTCACAGCATGCAATGCTCCGGCCGGAATAACAAAACTTTCCCCTTTCCTGAGGATATTCTTCTGACCATTTACCGTCAGTTCCATCTTCCCGTCAATCACACTAATCAAAGCATCGTATGGTGCCTGATGAGGACTCAGGCCTTGCCCTGCATCGAATGAGAACAGAGTCACTGAACCAAAATCAGTATGAACCAGTTCTTTGCTGACCACTCCACCGTCTGCATAGATAATGCTTTCATTCATATTGAATACTTTTCCTTTTTCAAACTTCACCATATCTGTTTCCTCCAAAATGATTTTTTCTCACTAAATAAACTCAACACCCTTCGTATGCTTTTTTTAAGAGAAGGCTTCTCCTCCTCTTATTTTACAAAGGTAATATAATGAAGATTAAACCACAAGTCACTTTTGTGCCCTTATCAAGTTAATCTCTGTTAAAGTCTCTCTCTCCTTTCCATTAAGATACATGAATCAAAGATTTGAAATTCCTTTTTATCTATCTTTGCAATATGGAAGAAAAGATCAGAACGGCTCTCATGTCCTGCCCTTTATTTGCACAAATGGATGGGAAAGAGATTGAGTCTGTAATGGAAAACGTAAATTACAAGACCGTTGAATTCTCAAAAGGAGAAATCATCGCTTTAGCCGGTATCCCCTGCCGATATGCAGACATCGTTGTAGGAGGCTCTCTCATTTGCAGCATGGCCTCGTTGAGTGGCAAACAAATAGAGATAAGCCGTCTGTCTCGGGGGAATATGATTGCTCCGGCCTATCTTTTTTCCCAAGATCATGCAATGCCGGTCAGCGTGGAAACGGATACCAAAGCAGAGATCCTTCGAATGTCAAAAGAGAGTTTCAGAACCTTGGCAGACAGTAACCGTCAAGTGCGCATGAACTTCATCCGCCTGCTCTCTGATCTCAATGTATTCCTTACGGGAAAGATCAAGATCCTGAGTCTTTATACCGTTCGAGAAAAAGTAGCTTATCTCATTCGCAAGATTGCCGACGAACAAGACAGTAATCTCATTCACCTGGACCGAAGCCGGCAGGAAATTGCCAAAAGCTTCGGCATCCAGAAATTCTCATTGCTCCGTGTCCTTTCCCACTTCGAACAGGAAGGTGCAATCAAAATAGATGGCAAGGACATACAAATCATCAATTCGAAACTGATCTGATAATATCCTTAAGGCCCATTCTCCTTCACTGACAGATGAATATAAACAAATATCATAAGAGGTCAGAGACCGATTTCTACCTTTTTTTATATTGTCAATACAAAGGCTTATCTATTGGAATGAAAATCAGAATTGAAGGCAGTCTCAAGAAGAAAGGCAAATAAAATATATCCTTACCTCATCGAACAGGAAAGTTGTTTAGGCCGTTTCATTTCTTGAGTATAGACATTGCCGAAACGGTCAGTCACTCGGATCAGGAGAGTAGAATCCGGACTGGAAGCTTTCACCAGGAACAAATGACAATTGCGGTTAGTAGCAAAGTCCTTCGTAGGGGTCGCACCATGATTGAGCCTAAGCATCTCGTATGATAT
>DAIPMC010000024.1:0-20494 GCA_036768895.1 Prevotella sp.
TAACATTCTGCCGGATATGATAGAAATCGGTTCCTTCACCTACCATGGCAGCCATGCCAATAAAGGAACCGATTTCTATCATATCCGGCAGAATGTTATGGCTGGCTCTGTGTAAAGTCTTTACACCTATGATTGTAAGTAGATTGCTTGCGATACCACTGATGTTGGCTCCCATGGCATTGAGCAGATGGCAGAGTTGCTGGATATAGGGCTCACAGGCAGCATTATATATAGTGGTAGTTCCTTCTGCAAGAACTGCAGCCATGATGATATTTGCTGTACCAGTTACAGAAGCTTCGTTGAGAAGCATATATGCACCTTTAAGTTTTTGTGCTTGAATCTCAAAGATGTTCCGTCTTTCATCATAAACAAAATTGGCACCAAGAGCTTTGAAGCCCAGAAAATGGATATCCAATCTGCGACGTCCTATCTTATCACCCCCTGGTTTTGCGATGGTTGCCTTTCCAAAACGACCAAGAAGAGGACCTATCATCATGACACTTCCACGGAGTTTGGAGCATTTGCTGACAAAATCCTGGCTTTCCAGATAGTCCAAATTAAGATGATCTGCCTGAAAAGTATAGTCTTGTCTTGTATTTTGTGTTACCTTTACACCGATATCAACTAATAACTTGATGAGATTATTTACATCCAGTATATCCGGGATATTCTTAATTCTTACAGGGTCGGAAGTGAGAAGAGATGCACATATCACTTCCAAAGCTTCGTTCTTTGCACCTTGAGGAGTAATCGTACCTTTCAGCGGATGACCACCTTCGATGATGAACGATTCCATAGGCTTATCTTTTCTTTTTCTTATTAGTATTGGTTCCAGAAGACGTTTTCGTCGGAATGTGATCAAACTCAAACTTGGTCAGATCGAGTTTGATTTTTCCGTCTGTATATTCAGCCAGGTCTGATGCAACTTTCTCATCATCACTTAAGCCATGACTCCACTGCACGAGGTCATGTTTCATCTGATTTGCAACAATCCTGGTCAGTTCATCGCGTTCAGGACCAGGTTCCATTTCCTTTAATTTCTGAAACGTTTCGAACATCAGACTTCCATAATGCTTTACCGGTATCTTCTTCATCGGGTAGGGCAGTGACTTTGGCTTTGAAGAAGCCATATCCTTGGCTTCTTGAATATCATAAGGATAATCGACATCCAACTTGAATCCACTCATTAAAGTGAGATGATCCCAAAGCTTATGCTGATGGTCTTCTGTATCTTGGCTCTCAGGATACATCCTGTCCATGATAGCGATAATCGCCTCAGCACATTTTTGCCGTTCTTTGCGATCCTTGATCGTCATCACATAATTCACCATGTTTTGGACGATTCTTCCATATTCTGGTAGAATAAGCTTATTGCGCTGAGTATTGTAATCTAATCCTTCTAAATTCATCTTTGATATCTTACTTATCATAATTATCGTCTTGGACCGTTTCTTTCTTGAGTAGTAGGATGTTTCTTTTGTACCGTGGCATTTTGCTGTATCGTATCATGCTGCATTCTTACAACAGTTTGCGAGGTTTGGTAGCAACAAAATCTTTCAGATAAAAGGGTACGAAATAAGCAACATCTTCAAATTTTTCTTCGGCAATTCTCTTTTCTGCTAGAGGCAGCATGTTCTTGGCCAACGGTTCAATCCCTTTGATGAGGTGAGCATTGGGATGATGGATGATATCCATACATTTTGCGGCTCCGTCGCCAAAGAAATACACTGGTCCTTTTTCCAGATATTCCTTGTAAGTATCTTGTGTGACAACATTGGCCTGGATTTCTCTTACCTCTTTCAGGGAACGGTCGAAGATCTGAGAATAAACTTCCATCCTACGGGCATCAAGCATAGGAACTAATAAGGCATTCTTTTCCAAAATCATTTCCTGTAGAAGAACAGGAACACATAAAACCTCAAGTGTTGGAATACCAATCAGTTTAATGCCGCGTCCATAGCAGATACCCTTAGCCATGCTGGTTCCGATGCGCAATCCTGTATATGATCCAGGCCCACCGCTAACCGCAACTGCATCCAAAGGAATGGCGTGATTATCTATGAAAGATAAAGCTTCGTCTACAAATACACCAAGTTTTACATTGTGATTCGAACCGCTACAGTCCTCATCGTTAAAGATAACTTCGCCATCATTGCTAACTGCTACTGAGCACGATTTTGTACTCGTCTCAATGTTTAATATGCACGACATAGATAAAATAATTTCTTAATTAGGTCGCAAAGTTAATCAATTTTCCCGATTTTTTTGTAGTTTTGCAGAAAATTAACGCTAAGTAAGTATGATACAGTCAATGACCGGTTACGGCAAAGCCGTTTCAATCTATGGGGAAAAGAAAATTAATGTAGAGATTAAATCTTTAAATTCCAAGAGTCTTGACCTTTCTACACGTATTGCTCCAATTTATAGGGAGAAGGAAATGGAGATCCGTCAGATTATCGGCAAAGCCTTGCAGCGTGGTAAAATAGATTTTTCTATTTGGATCGAACAGGATACGATCGTTGAGGCAACTCCAATCAATGCTATCCTTGTCGAAAATTATTATAAGCAAATCAAGGAGATTTCTAAAAATACAGGAATTCCTGAGCCAGAAGACTGGTATTCCGTCTTGATTAAAATGCCGGATGTCACAACCAAGCCGGATAAGGATGACCTTGAGGATGATGAATGGAATGTAGCTAAAAGGACTATAGAGGAAGCCTTGCAGCATCTTATCGATTTTCGCAAACAGGAAGGGGCTGCGCTTCAGAAAAAATTCACGGAAAAAGTGGATAATATCGAAAAGTTACTTGCGAATATTGAACCATTTGAAAAGAATCGTGTTCCGAAAATCAAAGAAGATATTATTAAGCATCTGAAGGAAATTCCGGGAGTAGAATATAATAATAATCGCCTTGAAGAGGAGTTGGTTTATTATATAGAGAAACTGGATATCAGTGAGGAGAAACAGCGCTTGGCTAACCACTTAAAGTATTTCCGTGAAACGATGAACGAAGACCGTCCGGTAGGAAAGAAACTCGGTTTTATTGCTCAGGAAATGGGACGTGAGATTAACACTACAGGGTCTAAGAGTAATCAGGCTGAGATGCAGAACCTCGTGGTTAAGATGAAAGATGAACTTGAGCAAATCAAGGAGCAGGTGCTCAATGCACTTTAGAGTGTAAAGTGTCCGAGAAAGAATGGCAATCGGATTTCTTTATGAATGAAATTAAAAAACGAAAGCATAATATTGAGGCTCAGCAGGGATTAGTCTGTTGAGCCTTAAATATCAAAGTGAGCCATTATATGAGAAAAGGTCAGGGCAAAATAAGTTATTGGTCTGAACCATAATTAAACTGATGACAATGAAACAAGGCAAACTGATTATCTTCAGCGCTCCAAGTGGAAGCGGAAAGAGTACGATCGTAAGATACCTTATGGATACACACCCGGAACTTAATTTGGCTTTTTCGATAAGTTGTACTAGTCGTGCACCGCGTGGAACAGAAAAAAATGGGGTCGAGTATTTCTTCCTGACTGCAGATGAGTTTCGGAAAAAGATCTCTCAGGGAGACTTTCTTGAATATGAGGAGGTCTATCCCGGTCGTTTTTATGGTACTTTGAAATCTCAGGTTGAGTCTCAAACCGCAGATGGGCAGAATATTGTCTTTGATGTGGATGTAAAGGGTGGTTGTAATATTAAAAAATTTTATGGAAAGCGGGCTCTAAGTTTGTTTATCCAACCGCCGTCGATAGAAGAACTCCGTCGCCGCTTGATGTGCCGTCATACAGATACACCGGAGGTGATTGAACAGCGTTTATCGAAAGCTGATTACGAGTTGACTTTTGCATCGAAATTTGATCACGTTATAGTTAACGATATACTTGCTGATGCGGAAACGGAGGCGTATCAAAAAATTAGCCGTTTTCTTGGGGAGGAGAATTCTTGAATCCTCTAAACTTGATCTCTCAAAGAATTGCAGGTGTTGTCTCATAATGGATATACTATCATCTGGGTAAGGTACTTGATTTATATTTAAGCTTGATTTGTATTTATTGACCTGATAATATAAGATGTTTTTCTTATGATCCTGACAGGAAAACTGATATGGAAAAATTAAAGACGGGAATTTACGGAGGTTCTTTTAATCCTATTCATAACGGACATATTCAACTGGCCCGTCAATTTCTGAAGGGAGCCGGACTGGATGAGGTGTGGCTGATGGTTTCACCTCAGAATCCATGGAAACAACAGGAAGAACTCTTGGATGATGACAAGCGCTTTCGTCTGATGCAGTTGGCTTTAAATGGGGAAAAGGGGTTGGTAGCTAAAGATTATGAGTTTTATCTTCCGAGACCGTCTTATACTTGGAATACTTTGCAGAAACTTAGCCATGATTTTCCTGACCGGTCGTTTACTCTACTTGTAGGTGGGGATAATTGGGCTTATTTTCATGATTGGTATCATTATAAAGATATCTTGAAGAATTACCCCGTTTGTGTTTATCCCAGAGAAGGCATTACGATTAACGAACAATCTCTTCCCCCTCATGTTAGTGTCCTGCATGCTCCGCTTATTCATATCAGTAGTACTGATATTCGTTGTCGTATTCAGAATCATAAATCCATTGAAGATCTTGTTCCTAAGGCTGTAGTTGAAGAAATGGTCAAAAATGGTGATTATCAGGGCGGGGTATGAAGAGCTGTAAATTGTGTTTTGATGAGAGACGGAATATAGAATCTCATAGTTTTCTTTGCTGCATGAAAAACAGGAAATAATTTTGTCCTCTCCTTAAATTAAATTACCTTTGCGGCTAAATAGCGGATTCTCAATGAGATATTTAAAAAGGATTGCTTGTATGATGGGTAACATACTATATCCTATCAAGGCAAATTCGGGATTTTTTGTGTTTATGTATATTCTTGGTGTGGTGTGCGCCTTTTGTGTGCTGCCGGACCGTAGAGGTGCATGTGTGGCTGTACAGTTGTATGCAGAGCTTTTTCTTGATCTATATGTGCTATGTTGTATTTTGGCACTGATTCCTTTAAAAATACGCCGATGGGTTAGAGGAATCTTATATTTTATCCTTTATTTTACAGCTCTTGCTGATACTTATTGCTTTGTGGACTTCAGCTCTACGCTCAATCCTTCTATCTTGATGTTGATAGGTGAGACAAATGGGCGAGAGGCAGGAGAAGCAATATCTTCCTTGTTTTCCTTAGATGTTATCTTTAGCAAGGTCGGCTGGATTCTCCTACTTATGTTGATTCATGTTGCTTATGCTTGCAGGCATCAAATTCTGAAAGTGTTTCCTTCTGATGTAAGGAATCGATTAAGTTGCTGGCAGAAGAAACTATATTTGTGCGCTCCTGTATTTCGTCCTGTAGGGGGGATTGTAATTGCCGTGCTTTTAGTTTGGAGTGGAATTTCCAGTGCGGAGAATAAAGTAGCGATTGTACATCTTTTTTCAGGCAACACAATCGGAGAGGTCGAACATACATTGGCAGAACCTTGTCATGCACAACTCTATACGCCTATTTCGCGGCTGGTGTTCAGCCTCTATGCTAATCATCTGGCTGGCAAGCAACTCGGACAGTTGATTAGGGCTTCTGAAAATGTAAAGGTAGACAGTTGTTCTTTTACATCTCCGAATATCGTCTTAATTATCGGAGAAAGCTATGGTAAAGCACATGCTCAGTTAGATGGTTATTTTATGCCAACGACTCCACGTCAGATCGCTTTGAGAAAATCAGGTCTGTTAATTAATTACGATGATGTCGTTACCTGTTGGAATTTGACCAGTTATGTCTTCAAAAACGTTTTCTCCATGCATGTTGTAGGGGAGAAAGGTGAATGGTGTGATTATCCCCTCTTCCCTCAGATCTTCAGAAAGGCTGGTTATCGTGTTTCTTTTCTGACAAATCAGTTCCTTCCAAAAGCACATGAGGAAGTTTATGACTTCAGTGGAGGCTTTTTCTTGAATCATCCAGGTTTAAGCCATCAGGAATTCGACATAAGAAATTCTCAGTTGCATCAGTATGATTCTGGCCTCCTTTCTGATTATGACGGGGATCTGGAAAAACGTAATTTTAATTTTGATCCCAAAAATCCTAAGCGACTGTCACATAATCTTATCATTTTTCATCTTATTGGGCAGCATGTAAGCTATCGGGATCGCTATCCCCAGAATCAGACACATTTCTTTGCTTCACAGTATGATGATGTCCGCTCTGACCTGACTCCGAAACGACGCAAGATGCTGAGTTATTATGATAATGCTT
Organism: Prevotella sp.; assembly: GCA_036768895.1. Lineage (GTDB taxonomy): Bacteria > Bacteroidota > Bacteroidia > Bacteroidales > Bacteroidaceae > Prevotella. Next base: position 6,280 of record DAIPMC010000024.1, read on the forward strand.
GTCTGTATAATGATTCTATTGTAAATCAGATTGTCAAGCGTTTTGCTCATCAGAATGCTATAATTATCTATATGCCGGATCATGGTGAAGAATGTTATGAGGGCAATCGTGGTTTCATTTGCCGTAATCATTCGTCCGTAATCAATTGGCCTCTGGCACATTATGAGTTCGAAATTCCTTTCTGGATCTACTGCTCGAAAGATTATATCCGACACAATCCGGAAATTTTCCAGGAAGTGATTGAAGCCCGTCATCGCAAGTTTATGACGGATGCATTACCTGATATGTTGCTTTACCTTGCAGGTATTCATACGAAATATTATCATGCAAAATATAATCTCCTTAGTCCTGAATATGATGAGAATCGACCACGTATCTTGAAGAACACAACTGATTATGACAAATTAAGGCAGAAAGCGATGCCTCATAATTGATTGTCGGATTAGGAAGAATAAAAATGGATAATGAGGACCAGTTTTGCCATGATTCCTGAAATGGAATTTGAATGGTCTGCTTAGTTAACTATTAGAATTGCAATTATATAACAATAAGTTGTTGGATTACTAAAAGTATGAAGGAATCGCATCATCAAATTGGAAAAGAATCGAAAGACTTACTTTCTCGTGCGGAATGCCATGCCTTACGTGGGCTTGCTATTATCGGCATTTTTCTGCACAATTATTGTCATTGGCTGCCAGGCATTACTCGGGAAAATGAATACCAGTATTTCCAAAGTAATGTTGATGCGTTTAACCGTGCCTTGTTGAATCCTGATGGGAAACTGCCGATACATTTCTTGTCTTTTTTCGGACACTATGGGGTGCCCATCTTTTTGTTCTTAAGTGCCTATGGGCTAGTAATGAAATATGAGCACAATGGTACCTCACATCCTGTATCTTATGTGAAATCCATTCCTTTTTTTCGTTATCATTTCCTGAAACTATTCAGAATGATGATTGCTGGTTTTATAGCTTTTGTCATTGTTGATCAAATGACGCCGGGAGCCTTTCATTATCAGGTTATGGATGTTATTGCTCAATTGGGATTGTTCAATAATTTCTTTCCTCATCCGGATCAGGTTATCTGGCCGGGACCTTATTGGTTTTTCGGAATGCTTTTACAACTTTATGTTGTTTATCGCCTATGTTTTTACAGACGGAAAAACCGGTGGGTCTTGATAGCTTTGCTACTTTGTACTTTTGGCCAATTTCTGTTTGATCCCGAAGGCGATGCACTTAACTGGTACCGGTATAATTTTATGGGCAGTATGCTTCCTTTCTGTTGTGGATTGCTCTTTGCTCGTGAACAGAGGTTGATAGCAACCTGGCGAAATAGGATGGGACGATGCCAGTTTGATGGTTTTGTGCTGGTTCTTTCATTTGTCTTTGTTTATGTTTTCAGTTTGAATTTCTTTACGTGGGCTTTTGTGCCTGTATTGGTTTGCGGCTTTAGTATTGCATTGGTAAAAGTGCTTGGAAATTGTCATCTGGATATTATTAATCATGGACTGGCTTGGTTTGGTCAAATAAGTGCAGCACTTTTTGTCTGTCATCCTATTATAAGAAAAATATTTATTCCGATTAGTAGACAAGGTGATCTCTATACCGGTTTACTTTTATATATCATAGCCTGTATCGGTCTGGCCTGGATATGGAACCAGATGATGAAGAAGATTCCGAAGCCTGTTCTGTAGTTATGACTGGATTAAAAAAAATCGAGATGAAGTGGAAAATAGAAGACATTGAATTAGCGAATATCAGCCGTTATCGGAACGAGCTGATGGGGATGGCCATGCTCTTCGTGATTTTCTTCCATGTTGGTCTGCCACGTTATGATCTGTTCTTCGGCCTGAGGAGAATTGGTAATATCGGAGTGGATATGTTCTTGTTTCTCAGTGGTATCGGATTGTGGTTCTCTTGGTCTAAGACACCTTCCGTTAAACATTTCTATCTTCGTCGTTTTTTCCGTATCTATCCTTGCTGGTTCATTATCGCTTGTTTGTTTTATATCCCACGTTTTCATGGTGGTAGTTTTCATGAATGGATGTGGTTGATAGGGGAGTTAACTATCAATAGCGGGTTTTGGTTGCATGGTGAACTTTCCTTCTGGTATATTCCGGCTATTATGGTGCTTTATGTCTTTGCACCATTTTATATGGAGTTGATCAAGCGTCATCCCATTTATCAATGGTTACCTGTCGTTATGATCTTATGGTGCATTCTTGTTCAATATATACCGCCTATTCATCATCTTGTCGGTCATCTGGAGATTTTCTGGAGTCGTATGCCTATTTTCTTCATTGGTATTGATATGGGGGAGATGGTAAGACAAAAAGAAAAATTAGATGGTGCTTCTATTTGGATGATTTTACTGGTGTTTTTGATGACTTTACTGTCTAGCATTTTCCTTGAACAGAATTTGCACGGGCAGTTTCCTTTATATGTGGAGCGTATGCTTTACATCCCTTTGACAGTGACCACTGTTCTTTTGCTTAACCGTCTGTTTCGCAGAACTCCAAAGTGGTTTAATCTTTTTTTTGGTCAGATAGGCACCTTAAGTTTGGAGGCTTATCTCATCCATCTGCATTTTGTACTTGTGTATATTCCTGATTCATGGAGCTATTGGCCTACATTTCTTTTGTGTGTTGTCGTTACTCTTCTGCTTTCTTGGATTCTTCACTTTGTCTTAGGATGGATGACTCGTAGGATTGAAAGTCGTACTCATATATGAAAGATATTTTAAAATTAATCAGACCACAACAGTGGCTGAAGAACCTGTTTGTTTTTATTCCTGTATTTTTCGGGGGAGCCCTCTTTAATATTCAGGACTTGTGGTCTAGTGCCATCACGGCGGTATCTTTTTGCCTTGCTGCTTCTTCTATCTATTGTTTCAATGATATTCAAGATGCAGAGGATGATCGTCGTCATCCTGTAAAGTGCCATCGCCCGATAGCTTCAGGAGCTATCAGTGTCCGTCATGCGTATGAGATGATGTTCCTGATGTTTTTCTTTTCACTTTTCATCTTGCTGCTATTGCCCTATTATCGGCTCCAGACGGGTATTGTCATTCTTTTTTATTGGTTCATGAATCTGGCATATTGTGCGAAACTAAAACAATATGCAATCATTGATGTATGTGTGGTAGCCTTTGGCTTTGTCCTCAGGCTATTAGCCGGAGGTAATGCTGCGGGTATCGAATTAAGCAAATGGATTGTGCTTATGACCTTCTTGATTACACTTTTCATGAGTTTTGCCAAGCGACGTGATGATGTCATTAGGATGAAGAAGACAGGTGAAGCTCCGAGAAAAAATACCAGTCGCTATAATTTGACTTTCATCAATCAGGCGATTACGATAACTGCTTCGGTCACCTTGGTATGCTACATCATGTATACGGTGAGTCCTGAGGTTATGATGCATTTTCATACGGGTCATCTTTATTTGACAAGTGTCTTCGTATTATTAGGACTTTTAAGATATATTCAGATTACAGTAGTGGATGAGAAGAGTGGTGATCCCACTCAGATCTTACTTAGAGACCATTTCATACAGTTAGATATTATAGCTTGGCTTGCTGCCTTCTTGCTGATTATTTATTTTGGATAGGGAAGAGTAGTCCTTATTCTTGTAAAAAATGTTTAAGCATGATAGAAAAGAAGAAAGTCTATTGTTTTGATTTTGATGGGACATTGACTCGAAAAGATACGCTGATAGAATTTATCCGATATAGTAAGGGTACATTCCTGATGTTGATGGCTTTTCTTGCTTATAGCCCTATGCTGATTTTGATGAAGCTTCATCTTTATCCGAATTGGAAGGTAAAACAGAAGATCTTCACCTTATTATATAAGGGGGTAAAAGAAGAAACCTTTAACCAGATGTGTCTGGCTTTTGCCGAGGACCGCTCATGTCTGTTACGTAAGCAAGCTGTCCTTGAACTCCATAAAGTTCTGCAGGAAGGTTCTAAAGTCCTTGTGGTCAGTGCAAGCCCTGATTCGTGGGTTAGGCCATTTGTTGGCAGCGGACCTACTGTTATCGGTACTCAATTGGAGGTGGTTGATGGTAAACTTACGGGACGATTTAAAACAAAAAACTGTTTTGGCCCAGAGAAAGTCAATCGTATTAGAGCTGTCTTAAAGGGGAGGAGAGAGGACTACGAAATCTTTGCTTTTGGAGATAGTCGTGGTGACCGGGAAATGCTGGACTTTGCAGATAAAGGCTTCTTTAAACCATTTAGAAATAGTTGTTATAATGATTAAGGATAGATTTCACTATTTGAATGACAAAGAGCATAAGAATATCGGGCAGATTGTTCGCTTTGGTATTGTCGGTCTTACAGCAACGCTGATCCAGTATGGTGTCTACTGGATATTGATCCATATAATAGGCCTTTCGGGACATATTCACCTATGGCCAACGGTAGCAATGACAATAGCTTATTTGATCAGTTTTGTCTTTAATTTTATAGCCAGTACTCATTTTACTTTTCACGTGAAGGCAAATGCCAAGAAAGGAGCAGGATTTCTCTTTAGCCATGTCATCAACTATTTCTTACAGATGGTCACCTTCAATTTCTTTCTATGGATAGGAATGGGACATCTGTGGGCTCCGATTCCTATGTTCTGTATATGTGTGCCGACCAACTTCTTGCTGGTACGCTTTTTCCTGACTTAGAAACAGGAAGAGGGGTCTTCGTCTTGGACACCTTCTTGTTTCCTCATTTTATCATTAATTACTCCTGTTCCTGTTTTAGGAGATTATCATATATGTTCAAGTATATTTCTTCTACTCCGCCTCTTTTTAATTAAAAAGTATTAATTTTGCAGTCGGATATGAAGAAGCTGCTGAATATATTCAGAATCAGAAAGGAAGAGAAAGGATTAGCGTTGGTTGCTCTTTTCTTCTTTATTGCTTTGAACACTCTGACAATCTGCAAGTATTATGGCGTTTTTACGCCATTACAAAATGATTATTGGCACCTGTTTGTTAGTAGATTCCATGTGTCTGGTTTTGATCCGATCACTTATGATGTTGTCTCCCATTGGGGAGCACGTTATAATGTTTACAGACATCCTTTGATGGCTTTCTTTATGTATGTTCCCTATTTGATCAATCGCGGATTGATGGTGATTACCGGCATCAACTGTGTGCAGTTTGTCGTTGGTGTTATGGTAGTGTTCTGCGCGTTCTACTCGGTTCTTTTTATTTATAGAATATTTCGGGAAGTGATAGAACTTGCAAAGCCGGAAGCTATAGTACTGACTGCTTTGCTTTTTTCTTTTGCCTATATCATGCTGTCAAGTATGGTCCCTGACCATTTTATATTCTCCTTGTTCGCTCTGCTTTTGACACTCTATATATCGGGAATTCTGATGAAATCCGGCAGACCTATGAAGATGTGGCATACCATTTTACTATTTCTTTTTGTAGGAGGGATTTCATTGAATAACGGATTGAAAGTTTTTCTTTCAGGACTCTTTGTGAATGGCAAAAAGTTCTTTCACTGGAGTTATCTTTGTTTTGCAGTTATTGTACCAGCGATCTTAATCTGGGTATTCTGCCGTTTTGAATACCGTTATCTCGTTTGGCCTGAAGAGACGTCGCGTCATGCTGCAATAATGAAAAAGAAAGTCGAAAAAATGAAGGAAGATTCAATAGCTCATCTTACTGTGGCTAACTATCTGGACTGTGCTGCAAAATCGAAGATTTCTTCTGCTCGGATTTCTGAGAATCATGTGAATATGCCTTCTAAATATGTTTCTCATAGATTAATACAGGGGGCTCCTATCTCAAACGGCGAATTTATGCATTGGACGGATCTGACTACAGACCGTTGGCAAAGTGGAGTGGAAAATTTGTTTGGAGAATCAATACAGTTGCATCATAGTCATTTATTGGAGGATGAGTTTATTGACCGACCGATGATCGTACACTATCAGAGAGGATACCATTATGTCATAGAATCGCTATTGGTACTGCTATTTCTTGGGGGAATATGGTGTGGCCGTCATTCTCCGTTCCTATGGTTAGCGGTTAGTTGGTTCGGATTGGATATGGCACTTCACATGGTGCTTGGCTTTGGCATCAACGAAGTGTATCTGATGACAGCTCATTGGATTTTTGTCATTCCTATTGCTATCGGCTATCTTGTGAAAACTGTTAATAAAAGGTTGAGAAGAGCCCGCTGGTCTGTGTTCGGCCTTATCGGAATGCTGGCAGTCTATTTGTTTATCTCCAATGGCATACTCATTACTCAATATATGTTGAGGTAAATGAACTGGAGATATATTGGGAATTAATTGTAAAGTAAGGTAAATTTGATACAACGGTCTAAAAAATTATTTAGGTTTCAATAGTGATGAAAAAGACGGTAGAGATTGCATGGAGGCATTTCAGAATATTTAAGTTACGTAAGGAGGAGTATCTGCCTTCATTGGTGCTTTTAATACTACTGCTATTCTTAAATTTCTTGTGTATACATCATTATTTTGACGATTTTACGTTATTGCACAGAAATTACCGTTGGATTTTCATCAGGGATTTTCATATATCTGGTTTTGATCCTTTGACTTATGCTACAGTTTCTTCATGGGATCTTTATTATGATGTTCATCGGCACCCTCTGCTTGCATTCTTTATGTATATTCCTTATGCGGTCAATCGACTCCTGATATTGATTACAGGTGTGAATTGCGTGCAGTTTATCGTTGCGGCCATACTTGTCCTTTGTGGTGTCTATTCTTTCGTTTTCCTGTATCGTATATTCAGGGAAATCATTGGATTGTCACGGATAGATACACTTATCCTTTCTTTACTTAATTATTCCTTTGCTTATGTGATGGTTTCTCTTATGGTTCCTGATCATTTTGGCATATCAATGGCTTTATTGACTTTTACTCTATATGTTGTAGGAGTACAAATGAAGCATGGAAGACGTTTGAAGATCTGGCAGACTCTGCTGCTGTTTTTCGCGACTGCGGGTGTGTCTTTGAATAATGGGGTTAAGGTGTTCTTGGCTGCACTATTTACAAATAAGAAACGTTTCTTTTCACTGAAATACTTTTCTGTAGCGGTTGTACTGCCTTCACTGTTTATTTTTGGTGTTGCCTGTTTGGAGAACCACCTGGTTGTCATTCCTGAAGAACAAATGCATCAAGACAAACAGGAATGTCTTCAGGAGAAGAAAGACTTGAAGACTGCTCAGCGTTTTCGAGACACAACCTCGTTGCGGAACCCGGAAGCAATAGAGAACGGAATACAGGCTCTATTAGGTAAACAGAAAAGACAACGTATACTTAAAACAGAAAACTCAGTAAGCTCACGACATACCGGGAAACCGATTGGACATAATGGCTTCTTAAGTTGGACTGATGTTTCCACCTCGCGTGTTCAGACAGCCATCGAAAATCTGTTTGGCGAATCGATACAGTTGCATCCTTCTCATCTATTGGAAGATGTTCTGGACTCCCGGCCAGTTATTGTTCATTACAGTCATTGGTGGAATTATGTTATAGAAGGCTTGGTTGTAATCTTTTTCGGATTAGGTATATGGTTTGGCCGGAAAAGTCGGATGATGTGGATGGCCTTAAGTTTCTTTGCTTTTGACCTTATCATTCATTTGGGACTGGGTTTCGGAATTAATGAAATCTACATTATGAGCCCGCATTGGCTCTTTATTATTTCAATTGTTATAGGTTATCTGTTCAAGATGCTGAAAGGAAAGACACGTATAGGTTTGAGAGTGTTGACTCTTTGCATTTCTGCTTTCTTGTTTATGCATAATGTCATTTTGATATATTCCTATCTGTCTTGAGAGATTGGATAAGATGGATAGAAATTATTTGAAATAGAATCTTGATCAGGATTAGTTGAGTAGCCTCTAATGATTGCAATAATAAAGAAAATCCGAATCTTTAAGATACGGAAAGAAGAACGGTGGCTGACTTTGGGTATGTTTTTGGTTTTCGCTTTTTTCAATGCCCTTGTAATAGCCAGTCATTTTAGAATCTATACCATAGGAGCTAATGGAGGGTTCTATACTATTTTTTATAAGCATTTTCAGATGTCCGGATATGACTGTTGGTCATGGATCACTACTTCTGCCCTGCGAGTCCATTTTGAAACTGCTCGCCATCCATTGTTTCTTTCAGTTCTTTATCCCTTTTATTTGGTCAATCATTGGCTGATCGGGATGACTGGAGTCAATCTGGCTGTATTTCTCATTGCAGGTCTGGTCATCTTTTGTGCTATTTATTCTTCTGTTTTTATATTCAGGGTTTTTCGGGAGGTCCTGGAACTGAGTCAGTTGGATTCTGTTATTCTCACACTCTTCTTGTTCTCTTTTGCTCATGTTCTGATACCAGCTATGGTGCCGGATCACTTTATCATTTCGATGTCATTATTGACCATGACTCTTTATGTTGCAGGGATGAAGATAAAAGATGGTAAATTGATGTCAATCTGGCAGTCCTTTATTTTATTGTTCTTTACCGCAGGAATTTCCCTTTCAAATGGTATAAAAACTATCTTGGCGGACCTTTTCACAAATCGGCAGAGATTTGTTGACCATAAACCTGTTTTTCTGGGAATCCTTCTTCCCTTTATCCTTCTCGCAGGTATACAGTCTTGTCAATATCACTCTGTAGAGATTCCTCAAAAAGCTGCTATTCATAAGATAGAAGTAGCCAAGATGAAAAAAGATTCTGCAAATATAATCAGGCATCAGACAGAACGTAATCAATGGCTGAGAGCTCATGATGTCATGTCCTCAGAAAAGGGGCCTATATTGGGGCTGATGAACTTTTCGGCTCCACGGGGGGAAACTTTGATAGAGAACTTCTTTGGTGAATCTATTCAGTTGCATCAGCAGCATCTGATGCAGGATCTGTCTTGGAATCGCCCGGTTTTTGTAGAATACGACTGGGTATTGAATTACATCGTTGAAGGACTGATAGTAGGTCTGTTTGTTTGTGGAATATTTTCTGGAATACACTCCAAATTTATGCAGATGCTGCTGACTTGGTTTGTCTGTGATGTGACTTTACATCTGATTATGGGGTTTGGTATTGGTGAAGTGTATATTATGACGTCTGGGTGGATCTTTATCATTCCTGTTGCCATAGCTTTTATCATAAAAAGTTTGCAGGACAGGCCAAAGACCATGTTAAGAGGTCTTCTGGTCGTATTGACAGGGTATCTTTGGCTCTATAATGGCATTCAGATAGCAAATTATCTGCTTCATGGGATGCAATAGATAATATCAAATAAGAACCGAAGTGGTTGCTTCTTCTGTTTATTATTTTCTATTGTTCGTACTGGATGTTTCCCTCAATTTCTTTTTCGATGAAACAGATAGTTCAAGCATTCTTTCTGAATCTTCGCATGAGCGAATCTCATTATCATGTAATAAATACCGGCAGCGATGATGGTTTTTATAATCAGCCTGATAATAAGACTATGAAATGTTATGGTAGCGAAATAGGCAACGCCTATGGAGATGAGGGCAGAGAGCATGAATGGAATAGTGTCCTGCAGAAGGCTGGAGAAAGTATATCCTACTATTTTCTTTAGAGGCAGTTGCCAGACAACTATCCATAGCATATAGAAAATGGAATATATGGCTATCATAATCAATATGCCGTAGTGGGCAAATGCGAGGATTATGGCACACTGAACCACTATCTGGGCAATACTCACCCACATGAATAAGTCGGAACGTCCATGACTGATAATCAGATTCTGTAGGGGTAAGTACAAGGGGGCTATGGCTCCGCTGATGCAAAGAATTTGCAGGATAGGTATACTGTCTGCCCACTTGTCGGAAATCAGCAGAATAATAAACTCCGGTGCAATAATCGCTAGTCCGAACATGGCTGGGAAGGCCAGATAGGAGGTAAATCGCATCATCTTTCGCAGAACATTTAACTGGCGGTTCTGTTCTTCCTGAATAGACGAAAATACGGGTTGGGCAACCTGTGCAATCATACCTGACACAGTAGAAGAAGCCATCCCGTTCCATTTGTTGGCCTGAGTAAAATTGCCGACTGTCCTGACTGGTAGGATTCGTCCGAAAATGACGGTTAGGATATTGGCACTGACTTGTCCGATAACATTAGTAATAAGGATTTTACTACTAAAGCCAAACATCTCTTTTACTGGCTTAAAGTTAATGCGGAAGGATGGCCTCCAGGGAATGAGAAAGAATTTCCCCAGACTTTGCAGACCGACATAGATTAATTGCTGTGTGACAATACTCCAATAAGCCATTCCGTTGAAAGCCATAATAATGCCTGCAACACCTGATAGGGCCAGAACAGAAACTCTCAGCAAAGTGGTCTGTTTGATCATCAGATTTTTGTACAGATAAGCTTGTGGTACAATTCCGATTGCGGAAAGCAGAATACATAGGAAATCTACTCTTGAAAGTAGAATCAATCTGGGTTGATGGAAGAAGTCTGCAATCAGCGGCGCACAGAAGAAGAGGATGATATAGAGCAGAATACCCAGAATATTGCAAAACCAGAAAACAGAATTATAATCGCTGTCTGTCGCGTGCTTCTTATTGGTCAATGCTGACGTGAAACCGCTTTCTTGTAGTGTTGTTGCAATAGCACTGAAAATGGTCAGCATGCCTATAAGCCCATAGTCTGTTGGTAGCAGCAACCGGGCCAGAAAGATACCTACAACGGCATTTAGAATCTGCATGCAACCGTTGTTCATGGCGGCCCAGAATAGGCCAGAGGCAGTTTTTTCTTTGAGAGAACTCATGAGGTCATATCAATAAATGAATATGCAAAAGTAGTGTTTAATCATTAAAGTTCAAAGAAAAAACAGTATTTTTGCAAAAAAGAGCATGTAAGCATAAAAATGTATCTGTAATCATAATGCTTCATGTTCGAATCTTGGTTTTTAAGAAGAATGAATGACAGTATACTATTATCATAATATTCCAGCTTCTGCATTTTATGAAAAATGGAAGAAGGGATTACTGCCCGGCCACTTGCTTTATGGCGCTACTCACCTGCCCGAATTGGGCATCAAAGTTATCTACCATCGGCCTGTGTTGACACCTTACCGGTGGAAATTGTCTTTACATACAGCTTGGGTGATATGGCGGCAGCGTAAGAGGTATGATGCTGTGTATGCAAGTACATTCCGTGGACTGGAACTGATTATCTTTCTGCGGGCTGTTAAGTTGTTTCCTCATCCCATCATCTGCTGGCATCATCAACCTGCTGTGACAGCTCGTAATCCTTTCCGGGAGGCTTTGGCTAGAATATTCTATAAAGGATTGGATGAAACTATCTTTTTTTCGCAGAAACTGATTGACGATTCCTTGAAAACAAAGAAGATCCGTCCAGATCATGCTCATGTTGTACATTGGGGGGCTGATTTGGATTTTTATGACCGGTTGATGGGCTCTATGCCAGGAGTATGTCACCGGGGATTTGTTTCTACTGGTAAAGAACTCAGGGATATGCCGACATTGGTGAATGCTTTTAACCGGACTAAGGAATCCTTGGATATTTATATCTGCAAGGTGGATAGAGGATTCAATTATGAACAACTTTTCAATTCCTTGTCTTTGCATTCTAATGTCAGAGTGCATTATATTTCCGGTAATGTTATTGATCCTCTTGCGCGGAAGGTGTATCAGTCTGCTTGTGCCGTCATCTGTTGCAGGGAATCCAATTATACTGTTGGATTGACTACTGTTGTTGAGGCCATGGCTTTAGGAATTCCCATAATCTGTAGCAGGAATGCCCAGATGCCTATGGATATTGAAAGAGAAGGATGTGGTATCACGGTAGATTATGGAGACGAGAAGGGCTGGGCTTGGTCAGTTGACTATATGGCTTCCTATCCGAAGGCGGCTGCATTGATGGGACATAAGGGGCGGCTTCTGGCAGAGAAATACTATAATGACCGGGTTTGTGCACAAGAAATAGCAGCTATTTTATCTCACGTTAAGTTGAAGAGTTAAATATATCCTGTAGGTTAGAATGTATCGTAATGATGATAAGTTTCAGAAGGGAGAGGGTCTTTGGGAATTTTATACTATCTTTGCATAGTAGATTAAAATGACTATTTGATGCCGAAAGTATATAATACAGGTGAGACCGAAGAAGATCTTCGAAGAAAATATAATCCGGATGGTTCTGTGCTTAGGATGGCACAGTTGAGGATGCTTGATATGGCCGTTTATCTGCAGCAGACCGCGCAGAAGATTGGAATACCCTGCCGTCTGGATGGAGGAAATGTGCTGGGAGCACTTCGTCATGGAGGGTTTATCCCTTGGGATGATGATGTGGATTTCGTCGTAGCTCGTAAAGATTTTAAGCATCTTTGTCGTTATTTGAAAGATCATCCGCACCCTCAGTTTGTCTTGCAGGACAATGAAACAGATAAAGGCTATTATAAGGAATGGGCTATGCTTAGAGACCTGAAAAGTCATACGGTCAGTCATGAGGCTGATGACAGCGAGGATCGCAGAAGTTTTGAAGCCCAGAAGTTTAATGGTCTACATGTTGATATTTTCCCTTATGAAGACCACATGATTCCTTGGCTACAGCGACTGGCCGGTAAGATGTCTGTTAACGTTAATCTGAAATTTGCCGGTATCCATCCGCATGCTGCTCAGTTTTTCTATAATATACTCCACTATATCCTATTTCCGTTATTTCGGCTTTTCGGTCGTTTATTTGGTGATTCCCAATCCTGCATGCATTCTTATGGAGCTTGGTTTTATGAACGGCATCCCAAAAAATACATGGTTCCTCATCATGATCTGTTATTTGAAGGACATCACTTTGAAGGCCCTGCACAACCGAATCAATTCTGTCGTATAGCTTACGGCAACTTTATGGATCTTCCGCCGGTGGATAAGCGTGACCGTCATAAAGTGGATATTATTATCGATGAATAAAAGATTATAGCCTTATGAATATAGCAGTTATCTTTGCCGGAGGGTCTGGTGTCCGGATGCATACCAAGTCCAAACCTAAACAGTTTCTGGATTTGAATGGAAAGCCCATCATCATTTATACACTTGAGTTATTTGATAATCATCCTCAGATTGATGCTATTGTTGTGGCTTGTATTCAGGACTGGATACCTTTCTTGAAAAAGCAGTTACGTAAATTTGAAATTACTAAGGTCGCTAAAATTGTTCCGGGTGGAGCTACAGGACAGGATTCCATTTACAATGCGTTGAAAGCAGCTCAGGAGATTTCAAAATCAACTGATGATATTGTGCTTATCCATGATGGGGTGAGACCGTTGATTACAGAGAAGACGATTACGGATAATATTAATAAGGTGAAAGCATGCGGATCTTGCATTACTTGTGTTCCTGCAATGGAAACTTTCATCGTGAGACAGAAAAATAATCTCCTTGAGATTCCGAAACGTTCCGATTCTCTGATTGCCAGAGCTCCCCAGAGTTTCTATCTGAAGGATATTTTGGCCGCTCATCAACGGGCAAGAGGGGAAGGACAGCATGATTTTATTGATTCTTGTACCATGATGAGTTCCTATGGATACGAACTTGGTACGATAATAGGTCCAATGGAAAATATCAAGATTACGACTCCTACAGACTATTTCGTCTTGCGGGCAATGATCAAGGTGCATGAAGATCAACAGATATTTGGTATTCTATAGTTGGCTGAAAAGACCGGGAAAGTACCAATGAAAGTTAGTGAGTTACAGATATGAACAAAACTTTAGAAGAAGATATAACCCTTTTTGCTTCACGTTTTCCGCTTTATGAAGAACTGAGGAATAAGTCCTTTACCATCACGGGTGCTACAGGTTTGTTGGGCTCTTGTATGGTAAGGTGCTTGCTGACTTTGAATGAAAGATTTCAACTTCATCTCAGGATTATTGCAGTAGTCAGGAATCTGGAGAAGGCACAATTGATGTTTGGCCGGCCTAATAATATTCTTTCTTATTACGTTTGTGATTTTGCCTCTACAGTTTCATTTGATCCTCCCCATACTGATTATCTTATCCATTTTGCCAGTCCTACAGCATCAAAATATTTTGTGGAACATCCTGTGGAAACTTTGCAAGCAGGAGTAAATGGAATAGAAAAGGTGCTGGACTTTGCCGGGAAGAATCCTTTATGTTCATTAGCCTATATCTCTTCTATGGAGGTTTACGGCTCTGTTCTTGATGACAGTAAACCTTTGACTGAAGAAGAACAGGGGTATCTG
>DAIPMC010000024.1:20506-28436 GCA_036768895.1 Prevotella sp.
TTACCCGATGGCTAAGCGGACGGCTGAATGTTTCTGCCGTGCATTTGCTGAAGAGTATCGGATTCCGGTGAAGGTTGCCAGATTGGCTCAGACCTTTGGCGCAGGAGTATCGAAAGATGATCATCGTGTGTTTGCCCAGTTCTCCCGGGATATCATGCAAGGGGAAAATATGGTCCTCTATACGACTGGTGAGGTTAAGCACTGCTACTGCTATACAATGGATGCGATGAGTGGAATTCTATATATCTTGTTGCATGGCAGGGATGGGGAGGCTTACAACGTAGCCAATGAACAAACATATATATCAATTCTCGATATGGCAAAATTCCTTTGCCAGGAATTTAACCCTCAAATCAGGCCTGTAGTTGAACTGAATGAGAATATGGGATATCCTCCTGCTACAAAATTACGCTTATCTTCTCGTAAGATCCAGGCTTTGGGATGGAAACCACAATATGATTTGAAAATCATGTTTGAACGGTTGATGCAGTCAATGAAGGAAGATGATATGTAATTTGTGTGATATCAAGAGTGAGCAGTAAGTATGTTAGCCTATTGTTGTCTGGCAGATTTGGATGCACAGATGTCATATTGAATGTTGTTATAGGAAAATATGAAAGGATAAAAGAAACTTCTAATTGCTCCGCTGATTCCTTTAGCATTACCGTTATAGTAGATAGTGCGTCTATGTTTCATGCACAGCCAACACAGATGCAAGAGCGCTGGAAAACTTTTTTGAAGCATTAGCCTGCTCATGTTGTGAGCGAGTGGCAGGAAGTCAGCTGAGGTAGAGGCGTAAATATGTCGGTAAAGGGCTTCCCAGGTGCCTTTTTGCTGAAGAAAATGATAGTTTTTTAATCCGTATATATAAGGCTGATAGGTGAGTTTGTGATTGAATTCTTTATGAAATTTCTTCTGTTCTATTGCTACTGTGGATTCTTTATGAGTGCGGTGCCAGTTTAGCGGTTTGTTGATTCTGACAATACCATGTTGGAGTTGTGCCTGAATTGCGAGGCTCCAGTCATAAGGAATGTATCCTAACCAATTTTCCGTATTCTGTGCAAAATGGCGTTCAAGAAGCATTGTGTGCCCGGCGAAGGCATTGAAAAGGAGTGCTTCGGGTGAGTATTGTGGAGTCACGTAGACACTGTGATCCTGAGTAACTCCACGGTTATGGCAACAGAAGCAGATATCATGATTGCCAATAGCGGACATTTGTTGTTCTATTTTTTCAGGATACCAGACATCATCCTGGTCGGACAAGGCTACATAGTCGCCGGTGGCCCTGGCTGTTGCCGTTTTGAAGTTCTCATTGAATCCTAATCTTTGAGGATTCTCATAAAATTTGATGAAAGGGTGGAACTTGGCATAAGTCTTGCAAACTTCAGGCGTAGAGTCAACGGAGCCATCATCCTGGATGATCAATTCATAGATAGGATAGGTCTGTTTCAATATGGAATCAATTTGCTCACTTATATATTTCTCCCCATTATATGTGCATATAATGACCGAGACGGTTTTATCCTTGTTCATTTTTAATGCTTTATTTCTTGCAAATTTACAATTAAATCGTTGATGTTCAAAGAATAATATGTAATTTTGTGACCAAATTCAATTATTAATAAAAATGTCTCTGAAATCATTATACGACTCGGTCTTTCATGTTTATAAACGTTATGATCTGACTCCTTGGGATTGTCCTCCGAAGGATATTCCCCCGATATATGGGGTCTATCATATATTCTGTGCTCATGGGTGGCAGAGTCTGGTTAAGGATCAGATGGAGAGTCTGAAATCCTCCGGGCTTTGGGATGTTACGAAAAAGTTGTTCGTCAGTTGTATTATTTCTGAAGACAGTGATATGGAGGAGCTTCGCTCAATAATTGATTCTGATGAGAAATGGGAGGTTATTTCAGTAGAGAAGAATAAAAAAAAGTTTGAGTTCCCTGCCCTGAATTTCATCCAAGATCTTTGCAGGAATCATAATGGTCTGGTCTACTATTTTCACACTAAGGGTATATCTTTACTGTCAACGGGGGAAAATTCCGTGGCCTATCACAAATTTAGACGCAATGTAACGGCATGGCGTAAGATGATGGAGCACTTCGTCTTTGATAAATGGCAAGTAGCTGTTAATGTTTTAATGAACGGCTATGATACTTATGGGGCATCGAAAATGGATCCTCCTTACACGCTTCGCTCTCATTATTCAGGAAACTTCTGGTGGGCTCGCTCTGAATACCTGATTCATTTACCGGTATTAGATGAGGAAAAGAGGAAAAATCGTTTTAATGCTGAAATGTGGATTCTGAGTGGTCAGGGACACTTCTTTAGTGCTTTTGACAATAAAGCGACTTTATATGGAATCTATCTGCCGAAACCAGTTTATCTTCCTTGCTGCCATGCTCCAGTCAAGAAGTTGAGATTTGTTGTTGATTATAACCTTGATAAATTGCATCGCCAACTCTTTGACGCTAAGTTGGATAAGAAAAAAGTGGATAAGTATCGTAACAATTGCTAATCAGAAATCTTTTCTAAGAGTAAGGTTTTATTCCTTGAGAGAGTATATCGGTGTGTTGTTACTTGTTAATTACTATAAATAGAGTTAATAACAATTAATTTTGTATGAGCAATAGCCCATCATTAAAGTGTATTAAAATAAATTATGTACCTTTGCAAACTGATTATTCGGGGGTGCTCTTAGGATTCCCGTGTGTTTTCGTGTTAATAATGGCAGTTTTGGCCGATTGCCATGGTTAGAGAATCGATTGCACTGCAGCGAGTTTACCTTGTAGGATCTCTTTTAGACTGGAGATGTGTAAGGGACGCTGAATAGATCACATTTAAGTTTTTTAGTAGTAAATTAAAAATTAAAATGGACACATTAAGTCTCAAAACTGTTTCTGCTAATAAGGAAACAGTGAAGAAAGAGTGGGTCGTCGTAGATTGTACGGGCCAGATAGTAGGTCGACTCTGCACAAAAGTTGCCAAACTGCTCCGTGGAAAGTACAAACCCAGCTTTACACCTCATGTTGATTGCGGTGACAATGTTATCTTAATCAATGCTGATAAAGTTGTTTTCTCCGGCAAGAAGGAAACGGATAAGGTTTATATTCGTTATACTGGTTATCCAGGTGGTCAACGTTTTTCTAACCCTGCCTTGTTGCGTAAACGTCCTAATGGCGTCGATAAACTCCTCCGTCATGCTGTGAAAGGCATGCTTCCGAAGGGTCGTTTAGGCCGTGCCTTGATGGACAATCTTTATGTTTATGAAGGCGCTGAGCATGATAAAGCCGCTCAGAAGCCGAAGAAAATTGATATTAATCAGTACAAATAATTAGGAAATCAAGATGGAAGTAATAAATGCAATCGGTCGCCGCAAGAGCTCTATCGCTCGTGTTTACCTGAAAGAAGGAACCGGTAAGATCATAATCAATAAAGAAGATATTGAAAAATATTTCCCATCAAGCATTCTTCGTTATGTTGTATTACAACCCTTGAAAGAGTTGGATGCTGATGGTAAGTATGATATTCAAGCTAATATTTTTGGCGGCGGTTTTACCGGCCAGAGCCAGGCATTACGTCTTGCTATTGCTCGTGCACTGGTAAAGATTAATGCTGACGATAAAAAAGTTTTGAAAGATGCAGGTTTCCTTACACGTGATAGCCGTGAGGTTGAGCGTAAGAAACCGGGACGTCCAAAAGCTCGTCGTCGCTTCCAGTTCAGTAAGCGTTAAACCTGTTTTGGCAAAAGTTTTCCTTTTGCCGGAAAGGATTGAACTAAGTTTAGTATCCAAATCGACTGGATTCGTAGGAAGAAGAGTTATGCTGTCGTTTCATATAAATGGATGGCTGCTATTTCTAAAGGCTTTAATACCCCGACTACCAGGAGGTTGTTTCTAACAAGAAAGAATTAAAAGGAAAGTAAACAATTAATAATTATTAAGAAAATGTCAAGAACTACATTTGACCAGTTACTTCAGGCAGGTTGTCATTTCGGGCACCTTCACAGAAAGTGGAACCCTGCAATGGCACCTTATATATTCATGGAGCGTAATGGTATCCATATCATCGATCTTAACAAAACTGTGGCTAAGATTGATGAAGCTGCTGAGGCTTTAAGGGGAATTGCTAAATCAGGAAAGAAAATTCTGTTCGTCGCTACTAAAAAACAGGCCAAAGATATCGTAGCTGATAAGGCTGCATCTGTCAATATGCCGTATGTCGTTGAACGTTGGCCGGGCGGTATGCTCACTAACTTCCCGACTATCCGTAAGGCAGTAAAGAAAATGGCGAACATTGATAAATTGATGAATGATGGTACTTTCTCTAATTTGTCTAAGCGTGAGCTGTTGCAAATTACCCGCCAGCGTACTAAATTGGAGAAGAATCTGGGCTCTATTGCTGATTTGACTCGTCTGCCGAGTGCATTGTTCGTGATTGATGTTCTGAAGGAACATATTGCAGTTAAGGAAGCTAATCGTCTGGGTATTCCTGTATTTGGTATTGTAGATACAAATTCTGACCCTCGTAATATCGATTATGTTATTCCTGCAAATGATGATGCTAAGGATTCTATAGAAGTTATCCTTAATGCTGTTTGTAGTGCTATTGCAGAGGGATTGGAAGAGCGTAAGGTTGAAAAGGCTGACGAAAAGGCTGCTGCTGAGCAGAAAGAGGAAGCCGGAGATACTCCTAAGCGCGCTCGGAAAGCCCGTAAAAGTGAGGCTCCAGCAGATGCAAAGGTAGCCGACGCACAAGTTGAAGCTCCTGCCAAGGAAGCTCCGAAGGCTGAAAAACAGGCTCCTGTAGCTGAAGCACAAGCTCCCGTAGCAGAATAAAACAATATGAGGTCCGAGTAATTCATTGTGCATGATATTCTCGCGCACGAGGGTTATACGGACCTTTTTTATTTTAATCATTTAGAAAAGGAGAAATTAAAATGAAGGTTTCTATTCAAGATATTCAGAAACTCCGTAAGATGACAGGAGCAGGTCTCGCAGATTGCAAGAAGGCTCTTGTAGAGGCTGAAGGCAATATGGACAAAGCCATTGAGATTGTCCGTGAACGTGGTTTGGCTATTGCCGCAAAACGTTCTGACCGTGCAACTTCTAATGGTTGTATCCTTACCAAGAAGGTCGCAGGTTTTGCTGCCATGGTAGGTGTAAAATGCGAAACGGATTTTGTCGCTGCCGGTAAAGATTTCGTTGCTATGGTTCAGGAAATACTTGACATGGCTCTGGCTAATCACTGCAAAACGATGGATGAAGTAAAACAACTGAAACTTGCCAGTGGTGATACTGCAGAGTTGGCTGTTAAGCATCGCTCTGGCATTACCGGTGAACACATGGAACTGGACGGTTATAATTTTATAGAAGGTGATGACGTGTCTGTTTATGACCACATGAACAAGCATCTCTTGGCTACAATGGTTCAGTTGAATAAAGACAATGAGGAGGCTGCTCATAAAGTAGCAATGCAGGTAGCTGCAATGAATCCTGTTGCCCTTGATGAGGCTCATGTTGCTCAGGATGTTAAAGATAAGGAACTTGAAATCGCTATTCAGAAGACAAAAGAGGAGCAGGTTCAGAAGGCTGTCAGCAATGCATTGAAAAAAGCTGGCTTTAACCTCTATATCGCTGAAAATGAAGAGCATCTCAATGAGGGGATCTTGAAAAAGGAGATCACCGAGGCTGATGCTGACGAGATTCGCAAGATTAAAAAGGAGGTAGCTGAGCAGAAGGCTGCTAATTTGCCAGAACAGATGATTCAAAATATCGCCAAAGGCCGCATGAATAAGTTCTATAAAGAAAATTGTCTTGTAGATCAGGAATTCCAGTTTGCTGAAGGCGATAAGATTAGTGTATCTGATTGGCTTAAGAAACAGGACAAAGATCTGAAGATCGTAGATTTCAAACGTTTCACATTACTTGCAGAATAATTCTGTACT
Organism: Prevotella sp.; assembly: GCA_036768895.1. GTDB lineage: Bacteria > Bacteroidota > Bacteroidia > Bacteroidales > Bacteroidaceae > Prevotella. The sequence continues at coordinate 26,457 of DAIPMC010000024.1, forward strand.
CGTGATAGAATTTTGATTGAAGTTTGGTACTGTACTATCTTCCGGCCTCCGGTGAGATAAGTCGCAACTGATCTTTATAATTATAAGGTGTCTGTTTTCCGATAGAAGAGCAGACACCTTTTCTTTTCCGGACTTATAATCCTTTTCTTTACATCATAGAAGAACAGTTGATTTATTGAAAATGAAAATATTCGCGGTATATAAAAATTATTCTGACAATAAAGAAATGTCTTTAAAGGCATCTCTTAGGAAGAATCCTGCTATATATTTAAAACCGGATTCTGCTTTACTTAAGGATCATAAACCTTTCTTTATTCCGGATAATTTAGGCAACATTCAATTTTGCGCGGAGTTGGTTGTACGTATTTGTCGTTTAGGAAAATCAATTCCTCAGCGTTTTGCACATCGCTACTATGATGCTGTCACTGTTGGCGTCAATTTTATCGCTACTGACCTGCTGAGAAAATTGAGTGAAGAGGGGCTGCCTTGGGAAGAAGCAACGAGTTTTGACGGTTCTGCTGTTCTTGGTGACTGGGTAGAGGCCGAGAAATTCAGGAATATGCAGGCAATCCATTTTAGTTTGAAGGTCAATACTGAAACCGTTCAGGAAAGTTTGTCATCGGATATGTTTTACACGATTGATAAACTTATTTCTTTGATTAGCATGAACTTTACTATGAAGACAGGTGATATCCTTTATACGGGATGTCCTGTAGAATGGATGCCTGTACATATCAATGACCAAATTACAGGTTTCCTGGAAGATCGTAAAGTACTGGAGTTTAATCTGAAATGACAGAGGTAAAGTTTATAAATATCAGAATAAATTAATCAATAAGAATGATGAAAATGCGGGTTGGTTTCGGATATGATGTCCATAGGTTGGTTGAAGGGCGCGAACTTTGGTTAGGTGGCATTCGAATTGATTACAGTAAGGGACTGCTGGGTCATAGTGATGCAGATGTTCTTATTCATGCTATTTGTGATGCCCTTTTGGGTGCAGCTAATCTGCGTGATATTGGTTACCAGTTTCCAGATACGGCAGACTCAACCTTGAATATAGATAGCAAGATTCTTCTTCGTAAAACAATGGATTTAGTAGAGAAGAAGGGATATCACCTTGTTAATATAGATGCAACAGTATGTGCAGAACAGCCTAAGTTGAATCCACATATACCTGATATGAAAATTTGTCTGGCCAAAGTCCTTCATGTAGACGAAGACGATATTTCCCTCAAAGCTACAACTACAGAGCATTTAGGTTTTACCGGTCGCCAAGAGGGAATTTCGGCATACGCAGTAGCCCTTCTTGAAAAGTGAGTTTGGTGATATCCTGGGCATAACATTTTATTATGGCCATTCGTTGAGCTAAGTCATATATCATTGATTTATAATGATTTAGATTGTTTTACCTTTAAGCTGTATATTCATTGAGCTTTCCATAACTATGGTAATGTGCTTTCCAGTACTATGGAAATGTGCTTCCAGTACTATGGAAATGTGCTTCCAGTACTATGGAAATGTGCTTTCCAGTACCATGGAAATGTGCTTTCCAGTACCATGGAAATGTGCTTTCCAGTACCATGGTAATGTACTTGCCAAATCTTGGTATGATAAAATTGATTCCGTCTTTAGATTACAGTTTCTTTTTTCAGACCATTTATTCAGTTGTTTTAGTAGATGTGTTCGCACACAAATAGTTGATTTATGTCAAGAAGACGTACAGTTGGCGATAAAAGTGTGTTTTATAGTTGCATGGGTAGAAAAAGCAAGCTATCTTTGCAAGTACAAAAAGGTTAATAGATTGTTTAGGTTAGTAGTAATAAATTTAGGTTTTTAGTTATTAGGTTTAAGGTAGATTTAAATGATTGTTTAACAGATAACAAAGAGAGCCGTGAGGCTGTCTTTCGTTAAGAAAGATTTTTTAGTTAAACATAGGCAGTACGCTGCAGCCCGACGAGGGTCGTAGCGTATTTTTTT
>DAIPMC010000134.1:0-3563 GCA_036768895.1 Prevotella sp.
ACCAAAATGGTGCATTATGGGGTACCAAAATGGTGCATTATGATACCGAAATGGTGCATTATGGGGTACCGAAATAGTGCATTATGGTCACAATGGGTTCTTATTGCTTTTTGTAAAGACTACTATGTACAATTCCTTAATGTGTTTTCTTCTTCATGTCTGATTTCGCCAACGGGTTAATTCCTGCCTATTTCGCTCTCTAAAAAAAAACACTCTGTAAACAAGATAATGATTCTGCTTACAGAGTGTTTTTCTATTTTCAGGGAAGACTCTTCCCCTCCTGACAGGAATCACATGATTCCGTCTTCGCGCAATTTCTTCTGCCATTTCCAGGCGCTGGCCATAACATCCTCCAACGAAGTTTCAGCCTTCCATCCCAAGACCGTATTGGCTTTCGCACAATCGCCCCAGATCTTCTCGATATCACCTTCACGACGAGGACCAAACTTCCAGTTCAGTTTGACACCTGTTGCCTTTTCAAAGGCCTTTATGATTTCCAATGTAGAAACACCCTTGCCTGTTCCAATATTAAAATATTCCACCGGAACAGTCTCTTTATCCAAAACACGAGCCATAGCAGCCACATGAGCCTTGGCCAGGTCTACTACATAGATATAGTCACGAATACATGTACCATCAGGTGTATCATAATCATTGCCGAAAATGGTCAACTCTTTCCGGATTCCCATCGCAGTCTGTGTCACGTATGGAATCAAGTTAGCCGGTACACCATTGGGAAGTTCACCGATCAGAGCAGAAGGATGTGCACCTATCGGGTTAAAATAGCGCAAGATGATGCTTTTGATTGGTGCACCGCTATGAATATAATCAGAAATGATCTGTTCATTGATTTCTTTCGTGTTCCCATAAGGAGAAGTTGCCTTCTGATGAGGAGCGTTTTCAGTAACCGGAAGATTCTCAGGCTTAGGCTGGCCATAAACGGTACAACTGGAAGAGAAAATAATACCCTTGACCTGATATTTGGGCATGAGCTCCAGGATATTGACAAGCGAAACGATGTTGTTACGATAGTACAACAACGGTTTCTGAACACTCTCTCCTACCGCTTTCGAAGCAGCAAAGTGGATAACACCTGAAATATCAGGATATTTCTTGAAAACACCTTCTGTAGCTGCCTTGTCGCGAAGGTCTACTTTCTCAAAAGCAGGACGGATGCCCGTAATTTTCTCGATTCCATCGAGTACTTCCAACTTGGAGTTGGAAAGGTCGTCGACAATGACCACCTGATAACCAGCTTCCTGCAATTCCACGGTAGTATGGGATCCGATAAAGCCCGTTCCACCTGTTACTAAAATCGTCTGTTTCATCTCTTTGATCACATTAATTTAAATAGCAAAGATACACAATTTATCTGATTTCCAATGTGCTTCTGCCCAAAAACCATAAAAAATCAGTTAAGTCCAAACAAGGAACGTAATCCCCCTTCAAGCCCCCTGAATCCCATAAAAGGCAAAGCCAGTAATCCTGCAGTAACCAAGACAATACTCATGCCTCTCATCCCTTTGGGTATTTTCACCAGTGACAATTGTTCCCGAATACCGGCAAAGACAACCAAAGCCAAAGCAAAGCCCAATGCCGTAGAAAAAGCATAAACGACACTCTCCAGAAGACTATAATCTTTCTGCATCACCAAGATAGCTACACCAAGAACACAACAGTTGGTTGTAATCAAAGGCAGATAGATACCCAAAGCCTGATAGAGAGACGGACTGACCTTCTTCAGCATGATCTCCACCATCTGTACCAATGCCGCAATAACCAGGATAAAGGCCAGTGTCTGAAGATACTGGAGTCCCATCGGATTCAGAATATAAGTTTGCAGCAGCCAGGTGATAATTGTACTCAAAGTCAAAACAAAGGCAAGAGCAGCTCCCATACCTATTGCTGTATCAATTTTCTTGGAGACACCCAGAAAAGGACAGATACCCAGAAATTGTGACAGAACGATATTGTTGACGAATATCGCTGAAATAAATATCAATAAATACTCCATGATCGTTTATTTTTAGTCTCAGTCCTTGTTTGACTTCACTTTATTAATAATTGCCACCAGATAACCCAACGAAAGAAAGGCTCCCGGAGGTAAAACAAAAAGAATAAAGTTCATCACATCAGGCAGAAGGTGAACGCCAAACAGCGAACCCGCTCCAAGCAGTTCACGGATACATCCCAATATAGTCAATGCAATAGTAAAACCCAGTCCGATGCCCAGACCGTCAAGGATACTGGCTACCGGAGTATGCTTACAAGCAAAACTTTCTGCACGTCCCAGAATGATGCAGTTGACTACGATCAAAGGGATATAGATACCAAGAGCCTTGTTGATTGAATCCGGCGCGTATGCAGACATAAACATCTGAAGTATGGATACAAAAGCTGCAATGACCACAATGAATACTGGGATGTGCACCTTGTCTGGAGTAATGTTCTTGATACAGGATATCACAAAATTAGTACAGACCAGGACTGCCATTGTGCAAAGTCCCATAGAAAGACCATTGATAGCACTCGTGGTAGTAGCCAAAGTCGGACACATTCCCAGAAAAAGGACAAAGGTCGGATTTTCCTTGATCAGTCCATTCAGAAATATTTTCCCATTGCTCATATTACTTTTCCTTTTTTATATGTTCAGTTGCCCCCGTTGCCGAATCAACTTCTTTAGACTTTACTTCCTCATTTTTGGGAGAAGCGCCGGTATGTGCATCACACTTTTTGCTCATATAGGCACCGTATGCTTCATTGACCGCTTTCAGGAAAGCCCGGCTGGTAATGGTAGAAGCTGTAATAGCATCGACAGTGCCTCCATCCTTACTGACAGACAGACCGTTATTTCCGGGAACCTTACCGATGATATCTCCCTTTTGACCTTTCTGGAACCATTGAGCAGCCTTAGCCCCAAGTCCCGGAGTATCTGAAGTTTTCAGAATCGTATAACCGAGGATCGTTCCACTCTCGTCAAATCCAACTAACATCTCCAATGGGCCGCCAAAACTGTTAGAGGATGTTTCCACTGCAGCTCCGTATGGTTTTCCATTACGGGTAGTATTATGAATGACAAAAACATGTTCCTTACCGTCGATATTCTGTTTGACCGTATCCGTGGAAGCCATCTGGCAATTTCCATTCATAACCATGGTGATACCGGACTCAAGAAGTTTCCGTGATTTCTGGGCTATCGGGCCTTTCGTGACCTGATTGGCGAGAGCTAGCAGGCAACCGATCACAAGGCAAATGCCAACCAGAACCAGCACCATGTTCTTTAATGATGAATCTATTTTTTTCATAGTTTTTCTTTCCTTTAACTGTTCAACTGCTCTCCATAACGTCTGGGTTTGACATAGTGATTGATAAGCGGAGTAAAGGCATTCATAATCAGGATTGCAAAAGACATTCCCTCCGGATAACTTCCCCAGTCACGGATAACGACTGTGAGAAAACCGATAGCAACCCCATAGATAATCTGTCCTTTATAAGTCATCGGAGAAGTAACATAATCCGTTGCCATAAAAATTGAACCTATAAGTATCCCCCCTGTAAGTACA
>DAIPMC010000134.1:3573-4736 GCA_036768895.1 Prevotella sp.
GTAACATAATCGGTCGCCATGAAAATGGCTCCAAGCATCAATCCGCCACTTAAAATCACTGACAACGGATCGGCATAGACAGGATTAGCCAGATGAAGCAAACCTGAAAATACAAAAACAGTAGCAATAATCGTTATAGGGATATGCCAGGTGATGATTTTCTTCCATAACATATATATCAATCCGAGGATCAGTGCTGCTGCACAAACTTCACCTATTGAACCTAGTCCCAGGTTCGGATTGGTACCCAGTAGCATCTGAGTGGCAGAAGGCAACTGCTGGAGAATCGATGGATCACCGGCCTTGATGGCATGCTTCATAAGAGCAAGAGGCGTCGCGCCTGTCTGTGCGTCAAGATAAGAAGTCAATTGTCCGGCAACTGGCCATACGGTCATCTGAACCGGAAAACTCACCAAGAGGAAACAGCGGCCTACCAAAGCGGGGTTAAATGGATTGTTCCCCAATCCTCCAAAGGTCATTTTTCCTATGCCAATGGCTACCAACGCTCCGATCAGGATGATCCATACCGGAAGATTACTTGGCAGGTTCATGGCCAGAAGAAGTCCGGTCACGATAGCAGAACCGTCAGAAAGAGAAGGGTTTACCTTCAGGATATATTTTGAGATCGCCCACTCAAAGAACACGCATGATGCTACACTCGTCGATAAAACAACAGCGGAGCCTACCCCAAAATAGACCAAAGACACGATAATCGCTGGTATCAGTGCGATAATAACCCCATACATATTCTTCTCTACGCTATCACTGCCGTGAGCATGAGGTGAAAGTGATATTATTAATTTTCCCATTTATATAAAAAACTAAGAAATAACAGATGACGGACCGGTTGTTTTAGTCGCTGGCTTTTTTGCCTTGGAACGAGCTTTGATCTTTCCCATGACAACCGACTTGCCTTGCAGGATATTATCAAGTATAGGGCGATGTGCCGGACAAGTATATTGACAGGAACCACAAGAAATACAACTGGTCACTTCTTCTGCTTCCAGACGATCATACTGCTTGAATGCTGAAAGGGTGGCCAAAAGATAAGGCTCCAGTCCCATCGGACAAGCGGAGACACATTTGCCACACCGGATACAAGGCTGAGGCGTTTTCCTACGGGCATCCGATCCACTAAAGACCGTGACAGCATTAGTGCCCTT
>DAIPMC010000025.1:0-7429 GCA_036768895.1 Prevotella sp.
TACTAAAACAAATCAAAAAATATCTTTATGGTCAACGACCTAAATTACTCTAAATATGCTACAAAGATAGCATTTTTCCTATTATGACGCAAGTTTTTTTAAAGAAAAATACATATTTAAATGCTAAATAAAACAAAAAAAGGGACGAATAATGAGTATTCATCCCTTTTTGTTAGCTATAGTTTACAATTTTACATCATTCCAGGAGCACCAGGTGCTGCAACTGCTGCCGATTTAGGTTCTGGTTTGTCTACCATCACACATTCAGTAGTCAGCAACATTCCGGCAATAGAAGCTGCATTTTCCAGAGCGACACGCTCAACTTTGGCAGGGTCTACGATACCAGCCTTACGCAGGTCTTCATATTTCTCCGTACGGGCATTATAGCCATAATCGCCTTCTCCTTCACGAACTTTGTTGACAACTACAGAGCTTTCCAGTCCTGCATTCTCTACAATCTGACGAAGAGGTTCCTCTATTGCACGGGAAACAATATTGATACCGGTCTGCTCATCCTGATTATCACCCTTAAGGCCTTTCAAAGCTTCCAAAGCACGGATGTAAGTCGTACCACCACCGGCAACGATACCTTCTTCAGCAGCTGCACGAGTAGCACATAAAGCATCGTCAACACGATCCTTCTTCTCTTTCATCTCAACTTCAGAGTTAGCTCCTACATAAAGTACAGCAACACCACCGGAAAGTTTTGCAAGACGCTCCTGCAGTTTCTCTTTATCGTATGAACTCTTCGTGTTAGCGATTTCATTTTTGATCTCACTGACACGATCCTGAATATTCTCCTTAGTGCCTGCACCATTTACGATAGTCGTATCGTCCTTGGTAACTGTAACTTTCTCAGCAGAACCAAGCATCTCCAGTGTAGCTTGTTCCAGTTTCAGACCCTTGTCCTCACTGATTACGACACCACCAGTCAATACAGCAATATCCTCAAGCATAGCCTTACGACGGTCTCCGAAGCCAGGGGCTTTTACTGCACAGATCTTCAGACCACCACGCAGACGGTTAACAACCAATGTTGTCAAGGCCTCAGAATCAACATCCTCTGCAATTACCAGCAATGGGCGGCCACTCTCTGCAGCAGCCTGCAGGATAGGCAGGAAATCCTTCAGATTACTGATTTTCTTATCGTAAATCAGGATGTAAGGATTATCCATTACACACTGCATCTTATCTGTATCAGTTACGAAATAGCCGGATAAATAACCACGGTCAAACTGCATACCTTCGACAACATCAATATGAGTATCGCGGCTCTTGCTCTCTTCAATGGTAATCACCCCATTATTAGAAACCTTGCGCATAGCATCAGCCAGCAGTTTACCAATCTCAGGATCATTGTTTGCACTCACGGTAGCCACCTGCTCGATCTTGTCATAATTGCTGCCTACGATCTCTGCATGGCCCTTGATGTATTTTACTACTGCAGCCACAGCTTTGTCAATACCACGTTTCAAATCCATAGGATTTGCACCGGCAGTAACATTCTTCAAACCTTCGCGTACAATAGCCTGAGTCAGGATAGTAGCAGTGGTAGTACCGTCACCGGCATCGTCACCAGTCTTACTGGCTACACTTTTTACCAGCTGTGCGCCTGTATTTTCAAACTTGTTCTCAAGTTCTACTTCTTTAGCCACCGTAACACCATCCTTGGTAATCTGTGGAGCACCGAATTTCTTATCGATAACGACATTACGTCCCTTAGGACCCAAAGTGACCTTAACAGCATCAGCCAGTTTGTCTACGCCCTTTTTCATCAGGTCACGTGCCTCAACATCATATTTTAATTCCTTAGCCATTTCTTTTCAATTTTAAATTTGTTGTTTTCTTTTCCCTGACTATTGAGACTCCTCACAAAAGAGATGATCATTCATCTGTCTTTATCAAATAGTCAGCTATTTCGTTTATTATAACACTCTAAAACAATATCCGATTATTTTTCGTCCAGGATTGCAAGGCAGTCACTCTGACGCATCATCAGATATTTAGTACCTTCATTTTCAATCTCTGTACCGGCATATTTGCCATAAAGAACAGAATCGCCTGCCTTGACAACCATCGGGTCATCTTTCGTACCCTGTCCCACGGCTATAATCTTACCACGTTGTGGTTTCTCTTTAGCTGTATCAGGAATAATAATTCCACCTACTTTTTCTTCAGCTGGTGCAGGAAGGACCAGCACTCTGTCTGCTAATGGTTTAATGTTCATAATACTTTTATTTAAATTTAATTTATCCTACTCTGACATCAAACGCTTTCGCATTTAATGTTTCGCCTATATATCTACGAAAACTGTGCCAAACTTGATGTATGACAAATTTGGCACAGTTAAAACTGACAATGGTGTCAGTTCTCAAAAAAATCAGGTCTGTTATAACAACAGAAGTTAAAATACTAACGGCATGAATCAAGAATGACTCTTACCGTTTTCCAAATTACTATCGTTTTGAACATGATTCAAATCCACGAATTCACCATGAGCCTTACGCTCAGCTATCAAGCGGTCCAGTTTTCTCTTCCGCTTCGGAGAAATCCACTTTCGGGCGAAGATATTCGGAATATCTACACCTACAGCTATCATGATGATAAGCAAGGAACCATTAATGGCATTATGAGTAGCTGTTGTTACCTCTCCCACGACACCCTGCATATCAATCAAGGCATATAGAGCTCGATACATCAACACCCCCGGTACCATGGGGATAACGGCCGGAATGGTAATACACTGGTGAGGAGTATGGAGTATATGTACCATCTTGATATTGATAATACTGATCAATGCAGAACCACAAAGGGTACCTACAATAGGACCGGCATCCAAGCCCATATTGCCATTGCTCGGGCCTAAATTAACAAAATTACGGAAGCAAACAGCAATAATACCACCTACTGCAATCCAAGGCATCAGGCGTTTTGGAGCGTTAAAGATCGTAGCAAATCCCATTGCAGAAATAGCTGCGGCCAAGGCAAACTCACCAAAGGAATGATGAGGGATCATGCTCAGGTTCTTAACGAAATTATCAATACCGAATATTTTAATAGCCAGAGCGATACCAAAAGACATGGACACAACCATCAATAGCGTGTTCGTCGCCCTCACCAGTCCCAATTCGATATGATCGTCAAGCATATCGCTCACGAAATTGATGAGAGGAACCCCTGGAACGATAAAGAGGGCACAGGCCAGCATAGGATGCCATGGCGTACTAGAATGCAGGATAGGCAACAGGAAATCCGGCAGATACGCTTCAACTTCCGGAGTAGAAATAAAGTGAGACAACCAGGCCAGGATCGTAGAAATAAAAGCCGCTACAGCAATATTAAAATAATTGTTTGAACCCAATTTGTTCAAATACATCCTGAAACGATTACCAAGAATAGCTGCAATAGAAGCATAGAAGAACGCTGGCCAGTCACAACCGAACTGGATACAGAATCCACCACAGGCAAAACCTGCTCCGATAGCCACCATCCAGTCTCCATAGTTGCGTTTGGCAGAAGCAATATGTTCCAATTCTTTTTCATACTGGTCTAGAGAATAATTCTGACCGATAGCCCGCCAAGTCAACTTACTGATTCCCTGGATAGACTCCATATTGATGCCATGCCTGTCGCAACGTTGCATCTTTGAAAAGGAGTGCGTCTCATCACTTAGGTTTACCTGAAGCATATAGTAATCAACATTGATATGCAAATATTCCTTCGGTAATCCCAAGAAAGCAGCAGCACGATTCATATTTCTTTTAATCCTGCTGGTATCAGCTGAACTTTCCACTAATATTTGTCCCGTTCGTAGAAGCAGATCCAATTTCCTACGTAATACATGCTCTGGTTCAGGTTTACATTTGAATGTATACTCTGAATCGGAATTACATTTTGTATTCTCACCCATTAATCTTACAAAAAATATATTTATGATTGAAATCCTGAATTTCAACTGCAAAGTTACGAATATTTCTTGAATTTTCAGATGATGAAACAAAACTTTTTATCTTCATTTTAGAAAGATACTTCCTTATTTACCAGATAACCTTCTTTTAAAGTCATCCTACCTCATTTCTGATTCATCTTATTTCCTTATCCTACATTCATTTCAAAATCCTCCATGCGACAATATTCCCAATCATCATCCATCATTTCAAATTTTTATTTGTAACTTTGCGACTAAACAAATTGATAAATTATAAAATCATGAAGAGAGTTCTACTATTACTAATCTGCATTATTTCTGGAGCTGTCAGCACCTTTTCTCAGTCATGGCCAACGGTATTACCGGAAGCCAGACCTGGAGTAAGATGGTGGTGGCTAGGGTCAGCCGTCGACAAAAAAGATTTGAAATGGAATCTTGACCAATATCATAAAGCAGGTATTGGGGCTGTCGAGATCACCCCCATCTATGGTGTACAAGGAAATGACAAGAATGAAATACCTTATCTCTCTCCCAAGTGGATGGAAATGTTACAGGATGTTGAGAACACCGGCAAGGCCGATAGTATCGAAATTGACATGAACAACGGTACAGGCTGGCCGTTCGGAGGTCCCTGGGTACCTATTAACGAAGCTGCCTGTAAAGCCGTATTCTGTGATACCATCGTGGATATCCATGCGAATCTGATGAAAATCAATTACCGGATTCCGGAAAAAGAACGAAAATACGCAAGACCTCAGATCATTAAGACTTTCCCTGTTCCGGGAGACCTGAGACATAAACGCGTTATCGTTCTCTATATCAGCCGGACACGACAGATGGTCAAACGTGCAGCTCCGGGTGGAGAAGGCTATGTTCTGGATCATTTTGACAAAGATGCAGTAGCACATTATCTGGCTCATTTTGACAGTATTTTCACTGCTACACATACACCGTTTCCTCATACCATGTTCAATGACAGTTATGAGGTCTATAATGCAGACTGGACTCCTTCTCTTATCAAAGAATTCGAAGCTCGCCGTGGCTATAAACTTCAGGACAAATTTCCGGAATTCCTCGCCGGTGATCCAAAAGTAGTAAGTGACTATCGTGAAACACTTGGAGAACTTCTTCTTGAGAATTTCACGGAGCAATGGACTGCCTGGGCTCACAAGCATGGAGCCATCACCAGAAATCAGGCACATGGTTCTCCTGCTAATCTGATTGACTGCTATGCAGCCGTAGATATTCCCGAAATAGAAGGTTTCGGACTGACCGATTTCGGTATCAAAGGGTTACGTCGTGATTCCGTAAAGACTCGCCCTAACTACAGTGACCTGTCTATGCTGAAATATGCTCCGTCAGCCGCTCATATCACAGGAAAGCCTTTTACATCCAGTGAAACCTTTACTTGGTTAACGGAACATTTCCGCACTTCTCTAAGTCAGATGAAACCGGATTTAGACTTGATGTTCTGTGCAGGTGTCAACCACATGTTTTTCCATGGTACGGCCTATTCTCCAAAGAATGACCCATGGCCAGGATGGAAGTTTTATGCCAGTATAGACATGAGTCCAACCAATTCCATCTGGAGGGATGCACCTTTCCTGATGCAATACATCACCCGGTGCCAGAGTTTCCTGCAATGGGGAAAACCGGACAATGACTTTCTGGTCTACCTTCCTATTTATAATATGTGGAGGAGAGATACCCAGCACCGCCTCATGCAGTTCAGCATTGAAAGTATGGCTCAAAGGGCTCCAAAATTCATCAAAGATATTTTGAATATCGATCATCTGGGATACGACTGCGACTATATCAGTGATAAATATCTGATGGGATGTACTGTCACTGCTGACGGCAGGATACAAACTGCAGCAGGGACGAAATATAAAGGAATCATTATCCCTGAAGGCGCAATTCTGACACCACAAATTACGGAAAAGCTAAAATCCCTGGCTAAAAATGATCCGACATTAGTAATGAATGGGGTTCATGCACAAGAGATGAGACGTCATGCCTCGCCAGAAGCTATGAAAACGGGATATGGCTTGAAAATGATCCGCCGCAGCAACCCGACAGGCTACCATTATTTTATTGCTAACCTCACTCCGAATGATATAGATGCTTACGTTCCATTGGCTGTACCTTTTGCAGGTGCTACCTGGTTTAATCCTCTCAATGGCAACAAGTATACTGCAGAGATAAAGGCAGGAAAAGTACATATCATCCTGAAAAGTGGTGAAAGTCGTATTCTTCTGACTTCCAATCAAAAGACAACACAAATCAAAAGATCCGACAATCAGAAAGAGACAGTTCGTCTGGCAGATATCAATCTGACTACTAATAAATGGCAACTGAATTTTATCGATGAAGCTCCGAAAGTGGGAGAAACATTCCAACTCAATGGATTGAAGACATGGGAAAATCTAGATGGTAAGACCCGTATCACTATGGGTACAGGAGTATATGAAACAACTTTCAAGTTGAATAAGAAACAGGCTTCTGCTCACTGGAATATCAATCTGGGCGATGTACGTGAAAGTGCCAGGGTCTACCTGAACGGGCAATTCATCGGTTGTGCATGGAGCGTACCCTTCATTCTGAATTGTAAAAACACCTTGAAGAAGGGTAAGAATACACTGCGTATAGAAGTTACCAATTTGCCTGCCAACCGCATTTCTGATTTGGACAGGAAAGACGTAAAATGGCGTAAATTTAAAGAAATCAACTTTGTCGATATTACCTATCACAAATCTAATTACGCTAATTGGGGACCTGTCCCAAGCGGACTGAACAGTACCGTAAAACTCCAGCAGGCTACAGAGCAGACTGGATTATAAATACCTTTATCACACTAATAAGAAGTTTCCAAAGAAATCTGATTATCATTAAATAAAACAAACTGTAATATCAGATTCATTAAACAAAAAGTTATTCCAACATTAATTCCGGGATATTCAATCAATAAAACAAATGCCTGCTTTTAAACTTAAAAGCAGGCAATTTCCGGATTCAGAGAATATAATCATGAAGAAAACTACCATTTTCATTTTTTTCCTGCTTCTTGCAGTAACAGGAAGTACCCTGCAGGCTCACACCAGAACTTCTCCAAGAAAAGCCAGTGATATCCTGACCACTGCTCAAAAGGTAAACACCTATTTTATGAACAAATATCCGGATCCTACTCAACCTACCTTCGTCAAGAAAGAACGTTCCAGTAATCTCTGGACCAGAGCTGTCTATTATGAAGGACTGATGGCACTCTATGAAGTAGACAAAAATCCTGAATATATTGACTATACCGACCGATGGGCTGAATTTCATCAATGGTCTCCACGTAATGGAGTGAATACGACAAATGCAGATGACCAATGCTGCGAACAGACCTATCTGGAACGTTTCATTCAGTCCGGCGGTCAGGAGAAGATCGAAAAAGTAAAAGAAAACCTTGATCTGCAGATGGCCCAGATCTCTCCGAATGTCCGTTATGATCATATTTTC
>DAIPMC010000025.1:7439-26923 GCA_036768895.1 Prevotella sp.
GAAAACACACCTACTGGACTTGGATAGATGCTATCCAGATGGCCATGCCCTTATACGCCAAGTATGCCAAAATCACAGGGGAAAGAAAATATCTGGATTATGCCATAAACAGTTATAAATGGAGTCGTGACACCTTGGCAGGGGGTCTTTTCAACAAGGAAGAGGGACTTTGGTGGAGAGACAAGGATTATGTCGCTCCTTATAAGGAAACAGATGGGAGAAACTGCTACTGGAGCCGTGGCAACGGTTGGGTCTATGCTGCATTAGTCAGGGTCTTGCAGACACTAAGAAAGAATGACAAGGATTACCAATTTCTCAAAGGGGACTATCTTCTGATGAGCAGGGCTCTGATCAAATGCCAGCGAAAAGATGGTTTCTGGAATCCTAGTCTGGTCTCATCTTCATACGAAGGCCCCGAAACATCCGGCACATCATTATTCCTTTATGGTATGAGTTGGGGTGTACAGAACGGATTACTGAAAAACAGATCTTACAGACAAGCTTGTGACAAAGCCTGGAAAGCTATTAAAAACATCGTACATGGAAACGGTTTTATCGGCTACAGTCAGGGGACAGGCAAGGATCCTGCTGCGGGACAACCTGTCAACAGCACACATATCCCTGACTTTGAAGACTTCGGTACCGGTTGTTTCTTATTGGGCGCTGCCGGATATGCCAGACTTATCGAATACAGTCGATAAAATTCGAAAGTAATACTCGAAATGAGATAATATTCTAAAAGAGATAATATTCTAATAAAGAAAGGGAATGGAAATTAAACAACAAATCATCAAGAAGATGATTTTTCTACAACACATTACTACTGCTGTCATACTCTTTTTCATTACAACGGTAAGCTTTGCACAGAATCCACAGAAGGGTAATTATGGGTACCTCTACTGTCACATGAGTGACCGTGGAGAATGGACAGCTTACGCGGTCAGCAGGGATGGCTACCACTATCAGGATATCCTCGGTGGTGATTCCATTTTCAGTTCTGCCAAACTCGCCCGTATCGAAGGAGGAACACGTGATGCCTATATTTGCAGGGACTATCATTGCAAAGGCTATCTGATGGTCACTACTGATATGTGTGTCAGAAAATCTCATGCCTGGAACAATTACGGCATTGATCTGCTCAAAAGCAAGGATCTGATTCACTGGACTTCTGTAACCGTTGATTTCAGAAAGTTTTCTTCTACCATTCAGAGAGTGTGGGCACCTCAGATTTTCTGGAATCCAACCTATCAGTGGGAAAATGGGGAGAAGGGCGGATATATGATATACTACTCAATCCTGGATAAGAGCGTCTGCCCTTATGACCGCATGTATTACAGTTATGCGGACAAGAGTTTTACTCATATTACTGCACCTCAACTCCTATTTGACTGGGGATATGCAACGATTGATGCGGACATCAACTACTTGACAAGTGACCATCTCTATCATCTCCTTATCAAGAAAGAAGGCGGAGAACCAGGTATCTATACAACAACTTCAAAGAGTTTGACTGGTCCCTGGGAGAAACCTTCGGATAAAGACTATGTTCATTTTGAAGGGAGAAAACTGTGTGAAGGACCTTCTGCCTTTCAATTGATCGGTGACAAAACCTGGAGAGTGACTTACATCCAATATTCCGATCGTCCTAAACATTACCGTATCTGCAAAGCAGATAAATATCTACGAAATTTCTCAGACCCGGTAGATATCCAGGGCGTTACCGGTCCTCAGCACGGATCTTTTATGAGGATTACAAAGCTTTCGGATCATCATGTCCGCTGACAGAACCATTTCAATAAAGAAACGCGTATATAACTAATAACTAGCAATATACGCGTTTTTATATTTAAGCTATACAATGCTTAAAAATTACCAGCACTACGGGATGAACTTTCCAGTACTATGGAAATATATTTCTTTCTATATTGAATTGCCGGACAGGAAAAACAAATATTTGATCCAGTACAACCCCTTCGTCAAGAGCCTTGAAATGCAACACATGAGAAGTCTGAGGAACAATGACCAGACGTAATGTCCTCTGTGCAAAATCACGAATTACATTCTGTTTCCATTCCTCACTTCTGCCATACGTCTGATAATCTACTATCTTTTCCTGTCCGTTATCCAAAGATACTGCAAAGCGAAGCGTCCGCCCGTTGACAGGATGCACCGGTAACAAATGGAATTCTATTTTCACGGAATCTGTTGCCAGAGAATCAAAAGGAAAAGATACCGTCTGCCCTTTTTCTATCAAAGCGGCCTTATTTTCATAGCCAAACTCTACAGGGGTAAACTCTCCCTGAGCATCTGTAGCATTCCAAAGATAGATTGGATTATGATCTGATGTCAACGGAACACGTACGCTATCATGAGGAAGAAGGTAAAAATCGGACAGTTGCCGGGGATGACAATCCATTATTCCTTTCCATTTCCCATGATTATGAAAACCCTGATTATAGCACTGGGTAAGTTTTTCAATCGCATAACAGGCAGAATCACTCTCCGCCCAACTTGCTTTTCCATGCCGAGCAAACTCTCCTATCAGCATTTTTCGGTTCATTTCATCGGCTGCCAGTACAGGATACGCTACCAGTTGTTCATACTCATCCCGCAAATTTTCAGGGATCTCTTGGCCAACAGATCTGGCCCGACGGACAATATTATTGTATTCCGCCAGTCGTGTACGAATCTCCGATTCACTCCAGTCTATGTCTTTGACTACAGTAGACAAAGGATTCTGCTTCTCCTCCGTGCGCGTATTTCCCATCATCTCGGGTTTACGAATATAAGCCAGACGATAATATTCTCGCATGAGATCCATTATTTCCGGAGCCAGCAAACTACCAAACTCACGTTTATAAAATCCCAGAAGATGCTGCCAGGCTCCTTCGTGTCTTACAGTATTGATATTCCAGGCCATATCCAGAAAGAGTTCCGTATCATATTCGCCCGGTTTGATGTCTCCGACATTCAGCATCCACAATTTTCTGATCCCTTTATCATAAGCTTCAGCCATCTGCTCCACGATGAGTGCCGGTGAGGTTGAAGGCAACCAAAGGTAATCATGGGGACGGCCCCAATAGGAGATATGGTAATAAATGCCATTTCCTCCAGTCCTATGCTGGTCTTCAACTGTCGGAAAGTGGCGCACATAACCATAATTGTCATCACACCATATCAAAGTTACATCATCGGGAACCTGAAGGCCTAAACGGTAAGCCTCCAGAACTTCCTTATACGGAACAAATATCTGAGGCACCTTTGTAACATCAGGGTAATATTTCCCCAGCAATTTACGCTGGTCACAGATAACCCTTCCAAGGACATCCTTATATTGCGCGACCGTCTTTACCCCCTGCATCTGTCCGTCGTGTTTTCCGCGCATACCCAGAGTGTAGATAACATCAGAGCCTTTGAGAAGATGGACACGCTCATCCCAAAATTTCAAGACCTCATTCCGGTTAGTGAAATAATTATACGGCCCCCTGACCTTTTCCTTCCACTCTCCGTTGGCATTACACATCATCGGTTCACAATGGCTCGTCCCGACAATGATTCCATAACGGTCTGCAGTCTCTTTGTTCCCCTTGACAGAAAAGAAAGGCGAAGAGCAACCGTGCATTGCAGGCCAGAGCAGGTTGGCACGGAGCCGGAGCATCAGTTCAAAGACACGGGCATAGGTCTTGGGACCTATACGTCCCTTCTGTTTACTGGGATCGTAATTTTTATAACTCCAGGGATTCAGTCCCCAGTCTTCGTCATTGATAAATATTCCCCGATAAGCGACATCAGGCTGCTGCACATTACGATAACCATCAGGAAGGAAAAAGGATTTCAAATGCTTCGGTTCCGCATCAGCCCACCAGATCCACGGAGAAACCCCGATCAACCGGGATAATTCCAAAAGGCCATAAGCGGTACCACGAGGTTCACTTCCGACAACATAAAGTTTCCTACCCTTTACCAGCAAGAGGAATGCCTCGTGCCGTCCTTTCAAGAAAGACAGTTCTCTGGCTATCGGCTTCAGAAGCGAACTGCCCCATGTTCCGACAATAATATTCCCGTTTTTCCGGCATGACTTCACTTGTCCTCCAAACACACGGGAATAATCTCCGGAGAACATTTCCACAACGGTCTTTACAACCGGAGCCTCAGAAGACTCAAAAGCCAACGTTGTGCCTTTTCCTTCCCGAAGAGTAAAAGGACCGGCCATAATCGGAAGGGACATAAAACCAGAAAAGACCAGTAAGATGCAAGTAAGAAATCTTAATTTCATGTGTTATCAGATATAATGCTACATCCAGCGATGGAAACAGCACCGATTAATGAGTAATAAGTTTCAAGCTCTTACTCTTAAATCCTTCAACAGCCACTTTCAAAAGGACTTTCCCGGGAACACGGCCGGCACGGAGAATAACCTGAGCCGTACCATTATGAAGTCTGATCTGATTCCCGGTCAGGTTCTCATCTGTGGCAATATCTCCGTTACTGACTCCTATAACTCGGGCATTCCCCTCTACAGAGAAATGAACTTCACCATCAGCGCTCCAGACACGGTTGTTTTTAGCATCCAACGCATTTACACGGACAAATTGAAGATCCGTCCCGTCAGCATGCCAGATTTCCTGATCCGGAGAAAGCTTCAACTTCACTGCCTTTCCATACGTATTTATCCGATGACGGGCTATAACCTTTCCTTCTTTCCGGGCTATCGCCTCAATGTATCCGGGGTGATATTCCACATTATCCCAACGGATTCTATTACGATGATCCGGATCATTTGTATTCTTCTTTATCCCGAGACTTTTTCCATTGACAAGAAGTTCTACCTCCGGCGCATTCGTATAGGTATAAACCGTATATTTCTTCCCAAGCGTACGATTCCATTGATCAGACAACTGCTTCACTGATTCTTTTACGCCATTCCAGACTTTTCCATTGTCTTTCCTGTCTACGATACCGATATGGACAACTGGTTGATCTGTAAACATCGACTTCAGGAAATAAGCCTCAGGCTTAGGTTGAAGAGAAATATCAAATACCCCTTCATCACTTCCTTTAGCCGGCCAGCCATGGCTCTCCCCTAAATAATCTATCATCCCCCAGTAAGCCAAGCCAATCACTTTATTGAGATTCATCTTGTAAAAGTTCGGTCCCATAGTAGAGAGATTAGCCTCACTCTGGTAAAAGATCATATTGGGGAAACGCCTGCGATCACCCGGGAAATACATATACCGGTAATTATAGGCCTGTATATCCGTAATCATTGCCAGATCACAAGGCAGCGAATCCGTCTCCCAATTACGGCCGCGCGGATGCATGGCCACCGTTACCGGACGGGTTGTGTCATAGCGATGCAGTAATGTACGCTGAAGACGATAAGCAGTAACCCCCCAGTCATTAAAAGGCAGATTCGAATAAGTCTGGAGTTCATTGCCCAAACTCCAGAAAGCGACACAAGCATGGTTGCGATCCCGTTTCACCCATTCCGGCACATCATATTGCCATAGATTCGTCCAGTCCGTACGCCCTCCGGCATATTGTTTCAACCACTTATCATAAAGTTCGTCCAGTACGACTATTCCGTATTTATCACATAAACGGTAGAAATCTTCACTATAAGGATTATGAGACGTACGAATATGATTGAACCCAAACGCCTTCAGAGTTTTAATGGTTTTCTCGATGGCACGAGGATAGGCTGCTGCGCCAAGGGAACCTAAAGTAGAATGGTCTGCAATACCTTTCAAGAGTAATTTCTTACCATTGAGTTTTAACCCGAACTGAGGAGAGAATTCAAAAGTACGCACTCCGAATAATTCTTTCACTTGATCAGCTAAAGTACCGTCAGACTTATATACTGACACTTCAGCAGTATATAAGTATGGATGATCACAAGACCAGAGTTGTGGATTTGACAAAGAAATCGGAGTCAGGACATATTCCTTATCATGACGCCGTGGAGAAAAAGCCATCATGCTATCCTTCTGAGCCACCACTTTCCCAGCGGCATCCAGAATGCGCACCTGGATTTTACCGGTTCTCTGCTTACTCTCTCGGCATATCTCTGCCGTAATATTTACAAGTCGGTTATCCTTTGTCGTAATATGCAGAGGATGACGGACAAAATACAACTGAGAATCTGTCAGCAGTAAATGAACGTCACGGTATAGCCCTCCTCCGGTATACCAACGGGAATTATTCGGTCCCATGGTATTGGCAGTCACGATGATTTCATTATCTGAACCATATTTTACCTTATTCGTAATGTCAATACCAAAACCTACATATCCATAGTCTGTACCACCGATTCGTACTCCATTCAGGTAAACATCACCAACCAGCATGATTCCCCCGAAATCAAGTTCAAGCCGGCGACCCTTCCATTCGGCAGGCACATAAAGAACCTTCCTGTAAGCGCCGACACCCATTTCCTTAAAAGCACGGGCTGACAGACGGCTTTTCACATTGGCAGCCTGATCACTAAAGTCCGGTCGTTCTCCGGGGGCAGGTTTGACCCAAGGTTGAGAAATCTGAAAATCATGAGGCAAATCAACATTCTGAACTTCTGCCGAGTGGAAATTGATTTGCGCGGGACGTGTATCCGCCTTGACCATCCTAAACTGCCAGCCAAAATCAAGATTCAATGTATCACGCTGTGCTTTTGCCGCCAGGGCAAAAGAAAGAATCGCTATGGAAAATAATATTTTTTTCATGTATATGAAGTAAAGGTAAATTCCGAATTAAAAGAACTTTTTAAGAAAACAGCCTACATCAATTTCCTGCAGGTTTGACCAAATCTATCATCGGAGCAGGATACCACTTATAGGTTTTCCAATTATCAGGATGAGCGGGATCAAAATCTTTCCAGTCCTTGCGGAGATATTCAACCATAGGCAGATGATTTTCTTTCATACCCATTATCACCATCTTAGCTACCTCATAAGCTCCGTATGGATTGAAATGTGTATTGTCTGCTAGAGCCTTGGTCTGCCCAGGAAAAGTATTGGCAGGATATTGTACCAAAGCACGCTTACTATCTTCGAATCCCAAAGACTCAAAGAAAGTCCGAGTCATATAATGAAGTTCGATCAGAGGAACACCTTCACGTTTTGCCGCAACACGCATTGCCTCCGGATAATCTCCATGAGTTTCACGAATATGCGTATTATGATCTTTCCAGAACCGGCGTTCAGTAGGTGTGATAAAAACGATATTTCCACCGGCCTTGCGCACCTTATCAATAAATATCTTCAAGGCATAACTGAAATTATACCAGGCTCCCGCACCCGGTCCGTGTTCTTTTTGATCATTATGTCCGAATTCACAAAAGACCCAATCTCCTTTCTTCATCATCGTAAGGATCTTATCCAGACGGTTCTGATGCAGAAAAGAAGTTGCAGTCAGTCCACTTTCAGCATGATTGGAAATTGCTATCTGATCATTGAACCACCGCGGAGCCATCTGTCCCCAACTCGTCCAAGGCTCCTTTGCCTGATCTACCACAGTTGAATTTCCACAAAGGAATAGCGTTGTAACAGCGGTATCCGGTACGATAGTGATTCTCTTCACAGCAGGAGCAGGACCGTTGAACTCCAACGTCAGTTTGTTATCCCAGTCTAAAGAACCATGCTCACGCTGATTTAATCTTACCTGTTCCTTATCGGAAATATATGGAGAACGCTTATTCACAATAAAAGAGAAGATCTTAAACTTACCTTTTGCAGTAGGCGTGTTTTCCAGAAACAACCGGCGACTTTCAGCTCGAACCACCGTTTGTGCGACTCTGTGTCTGCTCCCCAGAATAACTGTCACCTTATAATTGCCATCAGGAACCTTAACCGAGAAAAAGAAAGGTTTCGTAGATTTTCTGTTCGGAGCAGGCATGATATCATATCCATAACCTCCCGCGTCCGAATAGACAGGTTGTGGTTTGGTCATGTCAAAAGTCTGACCGTACCCCGCCAATGTTGTCAGAAATGCAACTAATAATATTGATACTTTCTTCATTTTACAAATAGATTGTTATTTACCGGGTTGTAAGGTCTTCTTGAATCGTAGATATTATTTATGCTCAATATTACTCTAAAATAAATTTCACCCCTACTTGTAAGAGAGCAATGTAAAGTTGCTCTCTTATAGAACAGAATTGTTAATACCCGGATATGTTATATAGATTTGGAATGATTCAGATTTCTTATTTCAGATATTTGGCTAAAGGGCTCTTGATTTCCTTTAATCCTTCAGCTACATCCTTTGCATTTAACCTGGCGCCGGACAAACTGTTATGAGTATGGTCGTGGTTGTAATATTTTGACGCTTTAGCCTTATTGCCACAGTGCTTATCCAACCAATCAGCTGTAATATCATGCAGATCGACAAATTCCACACCCGTTGCCAGGACCACCTCTCGATACCATTTACCGTAGGTATCATTACGACGTTCTATCTTTCCATCTTTCCACTCATTACGGGGTGTGAGCGAAACGAGTACAGGAGTAGCCCCTTTCTCACGGGCATCATCAATAAACTTCTTCAGATACCATCCGAAACTGTACACGACTTCGTAATGTCCGTTACGGGCAGACCTATAGATATGATCCGTATCCTGTGCACAGGCAATCACTCCTCGCTCTTTATCATGGTCAATAGGCCCGATATCATTGTGACCAAACTGAATAAGTACGAAATCTCCAGGTTGAAGGCTATTATAAACCCGGTCCCAACGACCTTCATTTAAGAAGGTGCGTGTAGAACTACCGGCCTTGGCAGCATTGAAACAAGTGATTTTCTTCTTGTCAAAGACCGTATAGGCTTGAGAGCCCCAGCCCCACATGCCTTTCTTATCTTTATCCATGTTCTTTACAGTACTGTCCCCGGTAATCCAAACTACAGGCTTTCCCTTCTCACGCTTTACCGGTTCTGTAGGCAAGGCAACAGAAAGCATCATCTTCTGCAGAGGTCTTAAAGCAGGATTAGGACTATCGGCAATACCTTCTGCTGCACTGCGGGCATTCATCATCGCGCCGAACCTGCTGCTATGGATGTGGTCAACATAGAACATATATTTCTCTTTCCAGTGACTATAACGATCCAGTTTCTCCCCAGAAATCTCATTCAAATCAATAAAAGGCACTCCATAGGTCGCAGCCACTTCTTCCAACCACTGCGTATGGATTTTTCTGACGATTTTCCCGGTTTTCGGATCATACGCATCACGGGGAGTCAGAGACATCAGTATAGGATTGCCTCCCCGTAGACGGATGTCCCGGATAAACTTCCTCATATATTCGCCATAGGTAAAGACGGTCTCATGAACTCCGGTCTCTTTAATGACCACTTGGAGAGAGTCCATGCCAGTACCCGGGATACTGGCCCGCGCACGTCCCCTGTCATAAGGGCCGTTGTCATTATGTCCGATAGAGATTATCACCCAGTCACCGGGACGGATCGCATCTCTCACGGGAGCCCATAACTTATTATAATAGGTACGGCTACTCATGCCTCCCAAGGCCTGATTCTCTACTGTTATTTTGTGAGGGTCAAAGAAAATATGCTCATAGTATCCCCATCCCCACTGACCATTGTGACCATCTCCCAAGGTTCCATTACGCATCGTAGAATTACCAATCAAAAAAAGGACCGGATGATTATTTATTCTACTGGAGCCGGGAACAGGACGAGCGGTCTGAGCTTTACCCAGACTATCCAGGGTCAGATCTACCACATGGTTCACATCCGCAAGAGGCGCTGGCACCTGAGCTTCCATAGTAACAGGAACAACCATTGCCAACAGGAATGCAGACAGGCAAAGCATGACAAAATTTCTTTTCATCATCAATTAGTTTTAATAGTTTATTTTTAAATAAATAGTGAGTTTTGGCCCTTCCTTTCATTCTTTATGACTCAAGCGATCTATTTTACAGGAAAGACAAAGATACAGATGGGAACGTGCTCAGATAATCATCGAACTTCCAAACATGTAAATTCCCTGCAACTCCTCCATTTTCTTGCAAAGATATAAAATAAATAAAAAGCATAAAAAGAATTCTGTTCAAAAAATATTCATTTTATTCAAATCTGCCAATTCAAATGGATCAAGCATAAATCTTTTCTTCGGAATTTCTATTCCGGCATAAGGGTTTTCCTATTCATACGACACATTCCAAACCATTTTCACATTGTGATAAAGATACTTAAACTTAAGGTAATATTCATTTTTAATTCTTATCTTTGCAAACTATTTAAACCACTGTATAAATATGATTTCTGAACGATATGTAGCAGATAGCCACCGCTACGACAACGGCATGGAATATATCCGATGCGGACACAGCGGAGTACTCCTGCCAAAAGTAAGTCTTGGATTCTGGCACAACTTCGGGAGTGTCAATTCGTATGAAAGAAGCCGCGAAATTACCCGTTTTGCATTCGACCAAGGCATCACACATTTTGACTTGGCCAATAATTACGGACCTGTTTATGGCTCTGCAGAAGAGACCATGGGACATCTCATGGATGACACGTTCCGTCCTTACCGGGATGAACTCTTTATCAGTACTAAAGCTGGATATGATATGTGGCCCGGACCATACGGCAACTGGGGATCAAGGAAATATCTCATGGCAAGTATCGACCAAAGTCTCAATCGTATGCATCTTGACTATGTGGATCTCTTTTACAGCCATCGATATGATCCGAATACGCCACTGGAAGAAACCCTTCAGGCTCTTGTAGATATTGTACGCCAAGGCAAGGCTCTATATATAGGAATCAGCCGCTGGCCGCTGAAAGCACTCCAGTTTGCCGATGAATATCTTCGTAAACGAGATGTCCCCTTACTCATCTACCAAGGACGACTCAACATACTTGACCGTGCGCCGGAGCAAGAGGGAATACTCAACTACTGTGCAGACCATGGTATCGGATTCATCTCTTTCTCTCCATTAGCACAAGGATTGCTCACCAGCCGCTACCTGAACGGAATACCTGCAGACAGCAGGATGTCACAACACAATTCTTTAGGACAGTCTGTCCTTACACCGGAACTCCTCCAGTATCTGAAAGATCTTAATGCTATCGCCGTTCAGCAAAAAGAATCTCTCGCGGATCTGGCCTTATCCTGGATACTGGCACAATATGGCGTAACATCCGTATTGATCGGAGCCAGCAGTACAGAACAGTTAAAAGACAATTTAAGGTGTGTCCATGCCCCCAGTCTTGAGGGTGTTCAGATTCCCGAATTCAAATAAGAATCTTTCACGCAATCATTTTCTATAAAAACTATTCACTATTTTGATGAAACATAGAATAAAATATATTGTCTCCTTTTTTTTACTGATTTGGGGATATTTTCTTCTGCAAAAACCTTTTTTCATACTCTGTAATGCTTTACAAGGTTATTCCATAAAAGAATACTTGGAAGTCATTCTTCATGGTGCCTCACTGGACGCCACAACTGCGGGTTACCTGACTATCATCCCTTTTATACTTACCGTTGCTTCTATTTGGTTCAAGCATCTGCCCTTCCGTAAGATACTTTTCCCATACTATATCATCATAGCATTCTTCACTTCCTTGATTTTCATCGCAGATCTGTCACTCTATGCTTTTTGGCAGTATAAAATGGATGCTTCCATATTTATATATCTGGGATCTCCCAAACAGGCCTTTGCCAGTGTGTCCACAGGATATATTCTTCTTCGTATCCTAATTATTCTTATGCTGACAGCCTTGATAACGGGATTACTTTACAAGACTACTCCTCAATATTTTCCACAAATAGACCAACACAAACGACAAACTTTCAACACCTTATGGGCACTCCCTCTAGGGGGAATTTTGTTTCTGATCATTCGAGGAGGCTGGACAGTAGCCACCGCAAATGTAAGCCAGGTATATTTCAGTGGAGATCAGTTTCTTAATCAGTCTGCCATAAATCCAGACTTCAATTTACTTTGGAGTATAGGAAAGCAAAACGACTATTCAAAAGAATTCAACTTTTTCAATGAATCCAAGAGAAAAGATCTCATGACCGGGCTGTATCCCAAAGAGGATACCAACACAGAAGAAATTCTTACAACACGTCGTCCGAATGTATTAATCATTCTGATGGAAAGTTTCGGAGGAACATTCATTAAACCTTTGGGAGGAGTTCCATACGTTGCACCCCATCTAAACCAACTGACAAAAGAAGGCATTTTCTTCTCCAATTGCTACGCCAACAGTTTCCGTACAGACCGTGGCAGTGTCTGTGCTTTCAGTGGCTACCCGGGACTGCCTACTGTTTCTATCATGAAGGTACCTGCACTCAGTAAGACGATGCCTTGTATAGCACGGTCATTCGCCAAAGCGGGATATAAGACGGACTTTCTCTATGGTGGAGATCCTAATTTTACGGATATGCAGAGTTATCTGCTTATGGGTGGCTACCAGCATATCACATCAGAAAATGATTTTACAGAAGCACAAAAGAATTACAGTAAATGGGGTGTCAACGATGCTGTAACATTCGACTATCTCTATCATCAGATTGCTCATCGTGACCCGAAGTCACATTGGTTGACGACATTCCTGACCCTTAGCAGTCATGAACCTTTCAAAGTTCCTTATCACCGTCTGGCCGATAAAGAACTAAACGCCTTTGCCTTTACAGATGCCTGTATCGGCAAATTGATTGCCCGTCTAAAGGCTCTCCCACAATGGAAGAACTTATTAATCGTATTCCTGCCCGACCATGGTATCTATTATCCGGAAAAAGGAGAACGTAATGGCCCTCGATATTATCGGATACCTCTGATCTGGACCGGCGGAGCCGTACGCAAGCCAATGGTTATCAGTAAAATCATGAATCAGGCTGACCTTCCAGCCACCATTCTCGGACAACTTGGCCTCTCTCATCAAGACTATCCTTTCAGCCGGAATGTACTCAGTACTTCCTACATTCATCCTTTCGCCTTCTACTCTTTTGTCAATGGTTTTGGCTATTGTGACAGTACGGGTGTAAGCGTCTATGACGATGTCTCAGGAAAAGAGATAATCCCTCAGAATCGGCCTGGCAAACAACGGATTGAAAAAGGAAAAGCCATCTTACAAAGTCTCTACAAGGACTTAGGGGAAAGACAAAAGAATAATCATTTGACTCATAAAAGGTAAAAATGAAAATTTAAAGAGAACATTTCCGTTACAAAATCAAATGGGCTACCGTGAATAATTCATGATAGTCCATTTTGTTTTTAGTACTCATTGTCAAACAACTCCAGCATCTCTCTTACACATAAGTTACCTTTTTATTTCAACTTCGGTTTCAACTCATCCGGCGAATCTTTCGTAAACATATTTACTTTAGGGGCCTCTTTCTCATAGAGATCGGATATCGTTTTCAAAGGAACACAAAGTGTAGGCTGGAAACGCGGACTGCTCATATAATCAAGGATAGATTTACGGAGTTGACGGGCTACCAGTCGTATATCAAGATGGTTTGAAAGGTCTATGGTGGTCATCATCAACTTGCCATTGAGCACATTAGCTTCAAAAAGCATACCGAGTTTTCTACTGACATGCCAGGTATCTATCGATTGTACAATAGGTTGATAATCCTTCGGAAACTCTGAAAGGTTCATGACCTGGGCTTTGTTTACCAATTCCCACCAGTTCAGATTCTGCCAGTTGTCTGTAGGAAACTCTGCAAAAACAGGATGATGGTTTTCTATATAAGAACCTGTAGTATGCGGAGGACGCATCTTAAACCAACTTGTATTCCAGAATACCGGAAGATAAGTCTGTTTCACATCATCACCGTATTTTATCTTTCCGGCAGCCACAAGAAGGACCTTTCCCCCCTTACGCAGGATACTAACAGCTTTTGCATCAAGCGTATCAGAAATATATACAGTCGCCGGATGCGGCAGATTTACAGGAGGATAAACCCAGAAATCCCACTGATTCTTCACCCTATTGACGGCCTTCGGATTAGAATCAGGAATACCGGTCACACAAGATACCGTCAACGTGAGTTTTGCGGGATGAGTAACTTTCGAAGGATCAAATACGACAGTTCCTAAAGGGAAGTTCTTCCCTACCGGAATATCGCAGACACGCAGAACACCTGAAGACAATGTATCTGCCCCTTCCGTAACCGTATAGAAAGTCTTGGCTTTGCGGATAGTGCCGGAATAAGCATTATACAACTCTACCGGTACATTTACCGTATCTTCTGTGGAAAACACAAATTTTCTGAAACGTGCCAGAGGAACTATCGGAGAACAGAACTCTCTCCACTCCGGTGCCGTAACGTATCCTTTCTCCTTCCAGAAGACATTCAAGGGGCCTACAAGAGCAGTCCCCTGACCACTGTAATCATTCAGTCCAAGTAAGAAGAAACCAGAATAATCCTTTGTCCTGAGATTACGTTCGATTTCGTATTTATACGCCAGCACCTGGAGTTTACCACTGGCATGAAGAAACTTTTCAGCCATGTCAGACATACCATGGTCATGAAGCAAGTCGGCAAAGATATCAAAATTCTTTGCCTTATATACACCTGTGTACTGACTACGTTCCTTCAGATCAGGGAAAGCACACCATTGTCCCTGTTCATGAGCAATAACAGGAGAATCATTCTCACCGGGTCCCTTAAAATTACGAGGATGAAGTATATCGTTAAAATAATCATCATTGCTTTGTGGCGCATGACTGGTCCAATCAAGTCCTCGGCCCCCACCCTTCACATGATAATCACTTCCGGAATCCCACGCCCAGCCTCCTCCGACCGATGCGCCACAGTAAACTCTTCTCGGATCATATCGTTTCATCTGGTTAACCCAGTTATTACACCATTTCACCCAATCGCCCGCTGGTTCATTACCCGCTGCCATCATCACGAAACTAGGATAATTGCCGTATGTATCAACGATACGCTTCGTCTCAGCCATCAGATAAGTATCAATCTTCATCCCTCGTCCGAGTTTAACTCCGTGATTCGGCCAGGACGGACCTTCAGGCTGAAGATAAAAGCCGATCTGATCTGCTGCAGTAAATGCTGCTTCAGGAGGGCAATAACTATGGAAACGCATCGCATTCAGGCCATAGGCCTTGCATTTTCTAAAGATAGCCAGCCACGAATCAACATCACAAGGAGGATAACCGGTCAATGGAAAATTACAATTTTCAACCGTCCCCCGAATCCATATCGGTTGACCGTTCATATATAGCTGACGGCCTTTTATACTAATCTGACGGACCCCGAATATTACTCGAGAGGTATCTTTTCTGACCAAGACACTAAGGTGATAGACATTGGGATGGAACGCATCCCAAGACTTCAAAGAACAGGAAAGTTGATATTTTCTGGTAGATTGGCTGTCAGAGACGGAGTCTGATTGAGAATGAAGGACCTTCACCGGTTGATTATCAATAAGAAAACGTACCGATCTTTCAAAACCCTTTATCCCTTGTACAACAACCTGTAAAGAATGGCTTCGTTCATCGTACTTTCCTACACGAATCCGATCAACCGTTTTACGGTCTCTGACCAACAATTGTATTCTCCCAACAATACCATTCCAGTTGCCTTGTGTCTGATCCGTAACACTATGAGAATCTTTACCCACATCGACATTTTCTATCCCATTGTAAACCCGGACAGCAATCTGGTTCATCTTACCAAAGGATAAATATCGTGTGAGATCATACTGATGAGGCGTACTCAGGGAAAGTTGATGTCCCACCTCCTTTCCATTCACATAGACAGTTGTCTCGATATGAGGACGTTCGAGAAAGAGAATGATGCGATTTTTCTTCCAATACGCAGGAATACTGACCGACTTCCAGTACCATGCCGGACCCACATAATGCTTCGCAGGAGTCAGGAAGAACGGAAACTTTATATTTCCCGGTTGGCGGTATTTCGCCATATAGGGATTATAATAATAGCTCGAATCATACAACGAGCATGTCCACTTTGTATCTGCAGACACCTCATCACCTTTGCCATTGGTCAACATAGAACCTGGTAAAGTGATACGTTCTCCTTTTATCTTTTCCAGGCAAGAAGGATTAGAAACATCTCCAATTGAAAAGTTCCAGTAACCGGACAGATCAATTCTGTTCTGGGCATCGGCCATAAATCCGAATAAGACCCAGATCAAACAAAAAAATATTAGCTTTTTCAAAAGTCAAGAATATAAAATATGAGAAAAACTTTTAAATAGGAAAAGACTTACAACTTATTTACCTTTCCCGAAAAATACGGACACCTTTTTCATTCCAAATGGAAAAGTTCTTCCAATGGAATACTAACCGGAGAATTATCCTTATTTGTATCCATAAGGTCTGCCATCATATTCCACCATTTCTGGGTGATAGGATCTACGCAACTGGTATCCTGAGTATTAATATCTTTATTACACTCTTGATAAGCAAACAAAAGGTTGGTTTCCTTATCCCAGAAAATACTGTAGTTGCTGACTCCTTGATTTTCTTTAATCATCTTTACCATTTCCGGCCAGATAGCGGCATGACGCTTAGCATACTCCACTTCACAACCCGGCTTCAGATACATTTTAAAAGCAAATCGTTTCATGATTGTTTGTTTTTGATATTGTCTTAGTGATTCCCTTACCTCATGTATGGGAAACATGAAGTAATCTGTATACAAAAATACTAAAAATAATTATACAATAGTAATGTTATACCGGAATTTCATTTTTTTATCCAGAATAACATAAGATAGATGAATTCCCAGTAATCACCTCTCCAGAAACACAGGAGTTGTGACATTCAATTCACGATGATTTTCATTTACCTTACTTACACCGACATTATTCCAAGCCAAGTTGTTTCCGTCTGCAACTTCACAGTATATCCTTCGTGGATCATACTGATCCATCTCTTTTATCCAATTATTCTCTTCCTTCAACGATTTCCCATGAGCTCCATTTGGAGCAATTATCATCACTAAACTCGGATGATTTCCATAAATATCAACAATACGCTTGGTCTCTTTTACAATATTCTGATTCTCAGGTATCTTCAAACTGCTGCTCCCCGTCTGACTTAACCAGGAAGGACCTTCCATTTCCAGATAAAAGCCCAGACAATCCGCAGCAGTAAAAGCAGCTTCCGGAGGACAAATCCCATGGAAACGGATGGCATTCACGCCAAACTGTTTATAATGTCTGAAGAGATCAAACCAAAAATCCACATTAGAGGAAAGAGATGTTGACAACGAGAGACCACAATCAACTACAGCTCCATGGAAAGAAACAGAATGACCATTAATATAGTATTGCCCTCCCTTGACACTAATATCACGAATACCAAAGACGGTACTTAACGTGTCTCTCTTAACTACCATACTCAACTCATAAGTATTCGGATGAGAATCATCCCATCTGTCCAGAAAACATAAAAGCTGGTATTCTCGCGTCATCAATCCTTCCTGAGAAGGCCTGTTCTCTGCACTTAATACCTTAACAGGACTATCCTCAAGGAGAAATTTCAAGCCCTTATCAAATCCGTTGTCTCCTTGCAGAAAGACCTGAAGTGAATGCTTCTGTTCGTCATACTTTCCTATCCTGACCTTCACGACGGTTTGCTTTTCTCTTGCAAATAACTCGATTTCCCCACATATACCATTCCAATCATTTTGCAAAACTGACGATGCAAAACGAGAACTTGAATCTAATGCCAGACTTCCTATTTCATTATCGACTTTAATCGCTATTTGATTGATACTGCCAAAAGTCAGATAAGGTGTCACATCACACTGATGAGGTAAAGAACTAAAAATAGAATGCCCTATTTTCTTTCCATTTACATAGACAGTAGTTTTAATATGAGGACGTCCTAAGAAAAAGATGATACGTGACTTTTTCCATTCCTTGGGAACAGAAAAAGATTTCCAATACCAGACAGAACCTATATAATTAATCTTTGGTTCGGACAATGACGCTAACTTTATCTTTCCACGCTGGTGAGATTCAGACATAAAAGAATCATAGAAGTAACTCGAATCATTCAGTAAACCCACCCTTTTCGTATCAAGAGGAACGACACCTCCATTTCCATTTGTAAGAACAGAACCGGGCAAAGAGATTCTTGCACCCACCTTATAGACCAAGGCAGATGGATCAGATATCCTATCGGTTGTATACCACCAATAACCGGATAGATCTATTTTTTCCTGTGCGTTAGCCTTAAGGACTATCAAAACAGCACACAAAAAAAGCAAGAACCATTTTTTCATGTCTATATCATTTTAAAAACATACTCCCTGCATATTCCATTTTACAGGATTATTCTTCTATAGAATATCAACAATAAATTTATTTATTAGGTATATCTATTCTGGAATAAATCTTTTCATGGTCCATTCACGAAACATATTTGTTCGTTACTCTCCTATATTTACTCCTTACAGTGACAAATTTAATAAAAACATCTAGAATAAAGCAACATTTTTAATAGTTTTTATCTTTTTTCCTTCAAGAATGAAATAGAATTGCAATCCGCCACCCAACGATCAGGACCCATGAAAACAAATACAAAAAAAGACCGGAATATAAAATCCCGGCCTCTACTAAATCAACCATTATAGAATAAGCAACTACTGCCTAATGAAACACTTCTTCATTTCCCCCATCCAGGATTCTGAATCATATTACCTTTAGACTTGAGGATATCTTCCTCTGGAATTGGGAAGAGATACATTTTATTATCCCATTCACGATCCTGATAATCAGGACGATATGTAAAAGATCCATCATCATTCTTCGTGATCTTAAGTTCTTTTACTTTCTTGAAATATTCGTCACCCTCTTTCCAGCGTCGAACATCAAAGAAGCGTTGGTCCTCAAAGCATATTTCGACGAAACGTTCATTCTTATACTTCTCCCAGAACTCATCATTTGATAAGGTAGAAGGCAATGCCGGCATATTCACACCCGGTCTCTGACGGATCATGTTCACAGCCTGAAGAGCAGAAAGTTCACAACCTGCAGGAACAGCCGTATAAGAACCGGTAGCACGAAAAGCAGCCTCAGCATAGTCCAGATAGATTTCGCCTAAGCGGAATGTCATCCAGGAATGACGAGAGGTTTTCTTTCTGCCTGTAGGAGACAGGTCCAGATTGCCATCAAGGAGTTTCTTCAAATAATATCCAGTAGGAGTTCCTCCCACCTTAGGTTCCCCGCTGACACCACCGTAAAAGGTCTCTAGTCCATCGCCATTGGATATCGGCCATTTCTTTTCACCGTTCACGGCAAAGACCATTGCAAAACGAGGATCACGATTGGCGAATGGTTTCTTAGGATCAAAACTCGGATCTTTACTCTCAAAACCATTATTGGTCAGAATCACATCATATCCATTCCGGGTCTGAAAAGCCTCAGCGAGCGTCTCACTAGGACAGTTGCTTCCACTTCCTGCACTGGCTATACCAACCGGGAAGTTTCTGGATTCAGGTTTTCCAAAATCATCTACAC
>DAIPMC010000025.1:26933-27919 GCA_036768895.1 Prevotella sp.
GACGAGCATAGATCAACTCCGGATTATTACTTTTACCCGGCATAAAACTACTCGGTCCCCAATTGCTGGTATAGTCTCCCAGATGAATACCCTGAATAGCTGCAGAATCAAGCACAGCCTGACAAGTCTGTGCTGCCAGAAGATATTTATCATTATGAGAACCATCTGTATTAAACAGCGGACTGGCTGCATACAATGCAGCGCGGGCTTTGAGGGACATGGCTACCAACTTGTTGAAACGGCCAGTTTCAGCTGGACTCATCGTATTAGAGCCCAAGTTTGTATAGTCCATAGGAAGATGATCCTGTACGGAATTACAGGTAGCTATAATAGAATCCAATACATCTTCAGCCGGCATCCGCTTCAAAACATTCCGCTGCTCGCGTGTCAGATTAGCCGTATAATAAGGTACTGCTCCATATTGGCGTACAAGAAGGAAATAGAAATAGGCACGAAGCAATTTCACCTCGTATGGGAAGCGCTTGTATTGAGCCAGATTACGATAGTAATTGTCTGTATTCAACTGATCATTAAAATCGAGATCCTTAAAGTTATACAGGAAATCATTACAGTCAGCAATGGCACGATAGCTGGCACTCCACTGAGTGGATAAAGGATTTGACGGGCTCCAGGAGCCATCGAAGAAATTATTTACAGAAGTACTGGTATTGCAATATACCGCTTCATCAGAAGCAGATGCTAACATTCCACCACCATAGCTGTCGCCATAATCATAATCCAGTTGACTATAAATATTGGAGACCAAGCCATCTGTCCTGTCATAAATCCGGGAAATATAGTCTTTATTCACATTATCATACTCATGATAGTTGAGTTGGTCACTGCAAGAGACCAACACAAGAGGTACACAAGCTATGCCAAATATAATTCTATTGATTTTCATTGTGTCTTATATTAATCATCCAACATTAGAAATCGAAACTGAGACCTGCTACTACACTTCTGGTCAGTGGACGCAGCGTATT
>DAIPMC010000135.1:0-3296 GCA_036768895.1 Prevotella sp.
TACTTATGGGCTCATGGCTTTCGCTACCGTTTAAATTATAGACGACTTCCCGGCCATCCTGATCTTGTACTTCGTAAATACCGTACTTGCATCTTTGTAAATGGCTGTTTCTGGCATGGGCATCAGGGATGCAAGTACTTTGTTATGCCAAAGACTAATACTGAATTTTGGTAAAAGAAGATTAGTCGGAATAAGCAACGTGATTTGGAAGAGCAACAGCAGTTGGCTAAAATGGGGTGGCACGTTATTGTTGTTTGGGAATGTGAACTGAAACCGAAGAAACGGGAACAGACACTAAAATCTCTTGCCTTTACTCTCAATCATATTTTTCTTGAAGACCGTGTCTGCCATTATCCGAAGTTGAAAGAGGATAGTAACTTGGGCATGGCAGCTGAACCTGGGTTCAGAAACCTTCAGAATCAGGAGAAGAAGTAATCTTAAGGATTTAATGTATACAAAAAATCAGGGAGGCACTTTTCAGGCAGATGTCTTCCATGATTTCTTGGATTTCCGGACTAATGAACTGTGACTGAAAATTGTCAGTTTCAAACTAGTTCTGGAAATAAATTGGAAACTCTCTCAGTTGTTCCAAAGGAACTTCCGAAGGCTCGATGCTTGCGCAGTCATCAATGAGGTCATTCATGATAACGTGTCCAATGTGCCTTCTTTTATAAAGAGGACCTTCGAATTTCAGACTGCCGTTGTCGTCAATGAAGATTCGATGTACGCAGCCTGAAAATATTTCATTTCTCCAACTGATACCGGTTTTCATGTCGTCATTGTTATTCCTGACAATTTCCATGATGGTTTCAATAGCCTTTTCTTTAGATGATTTTGCCATGTATTTCCGTATTTTGGTTTTATAACTTATGCAAAGATACGGAAAAGGAGAATGTCCCACAACCGTCTAAAGATAGCATTTTCAGCAAATGTTTTTGGTAATCAAAATAAGCTGGTTAAGGCAGTAGGGAAGTATTAATCTATGGTCAATGATAGATACCTGATTTTAGGTAGAGGCCTTATTCTTCCGTAGGTATCCTCTCTCAAAGTATTGCAGCTGTACGTGCAATTTTTTTCAGTCTATCTGCCAATGTCTTGTACTTACGTGCGGTCTGCATATCGTATTTTAATTGCAATCGCATCAAGGAATCAGCGGGGATGTCTAAAGCAGCCTCGAATATTAAAGCGGAAGTTGTACTGAGCGAACGGTGACCATTTAATATCTCATTGAGTACAGAATAGCCCATACCTATACCGTCAGCGAACTTGCGCTGGGAGATACCACGTGCTTCTAATTCGTCCTTTAGGACCTTATCGGGATGTGTGGGATAAAAGCCGTAACCTAAATTTGTCATATCAATGCTTATTTATAATAGCTTGACGATCAAAGCAAAGATAACTATTTCTTCTGATGCTCATAATCTTCTTCTTCCCACTTTCTAGTATAGTTTCATTATTTTACCAATTTATATTTGCCGATGAAATAATTTACTGCCTGTAATAAAGGGTCCAAATCATTCTTAACAACATCAAAAACGATATCACCATCAATGTCGAAATAACCATGGGCAATATGATTACGTATTCCCATTACATCTTCCCAAGGAATTTCCGGACGTTCAACCAATAATTCCGATTGGGTAATTCTATCGATCTTCTTTATACCTTCACCAATAGCTTCAACCAGCATGCAACTTGCAGCAAGATTCTTCATGCCTTCGGGTGAATCATAGTAATTATCTGGGGTATGAACATTCTCGTTCCAGTCTTTCAACTGTTGGATAGCAGTTCTAATTTGTACAAAAGTGGAATAGACCCTTTTATTTAATGATACAGATTCCATCATGCTCTATTTCTTCTTTTAGAAAGGTATTCATGTGTTTATGCATCCTGACAACATCCACAGGACACTGTAAAAGATGTTCAAGAAAACGTTTGAGACGGACGACAAGATACATCTTCGGCTCCATATCCACGCATACGTCCACGTCACTTCCTTCTTTTTGTTCATTTCGTGAGACGGAACCAAACAAGAAAAGTGATTTCAGTCCAAATTGATGTTTCATCTCATCAGCTTGGTCTTTAATCAGCGATATGTATTCTTCCCTTGTCTTCATTTTATTTGCCTTTTATATACTATCGCAAAGATAACGATTTCTTCTGATATTCGCAACTTATGCGAATAAAATAAGACTTGTTTCCTGTTTTGCGTGATGTGGTCAGTTCTCTTCTGTGGTGAGGCCAAAATGAATCAATACTCAATGGTTCGTGCTTTTCAACTATTATACCAAATCGGGTACAAGGTTCCAAACAGGAACCTTTGGATATACCCTTTCAATTTCTCATTTATACCAATCTAGGATTTATATTTTTTCTTGTCAACAAACATCATGGCATTTCCCTCGTCAGCAATCACGCTGATATAACGCTCGTATTCACGGAGTACGTCAGCAATGATTTCTTCTTTATTAAGATATTGAATATCGTTGCCTGCGCGACCGTCATTATAATAAGTGACAGGTAGGTAATGGTTATTGGCGTCAATATCAGGTGTATTGTCTTCATCGATAAGATAATCAGAAATCTGCTGGAATTCAATAGTTACGCCATAGCGGAAATTCCATATCTGCTGATAAGGTATCTGGAGTTCTATAGACAGTTTCCCAGCCTTCCCAGTAAGAATCTGTGCATGAATATCCCGTTCCTCAAATTCTTCCAGAAGTTCTTCGAAAGCAGGACGAACTTTGTCTTCAAAAAAACGTTTGATGTCATTCTTTTGAGAAAAAGTAAGAATTTGGGCAAGATGTTCGTGCCAGTGACTTCCATCCCAATTCCTGCTGCCGTATGGAATCTTTGTTTCATGATAGATACGGTCTGTACGCAATGCCTTTAAGAGACAAATACATAGAATAAACATGATAAAACCAAAGGGTAATGCTGAGATTAGAGTCATCGTTTGTAGAGATTTCAGTCCACCAACGGATAATAACGACATGGAGATAACTGCCAGTAAAATGCCCCAGAAAGCATTTTGCCATTTTGGCGCATTTGGTTGGTTATTGCTGGAAATGCTATTCATGACAAGAATACCTGAATCTGTAGAGGTAACAAAGAACAAAGCTATCATAATCAATGCCAGCACACACAGTGGCGTGACAAGAGGGAATTGTTCGAAAAATTTAAAAAGCAGTATATCCGGATTACCAGCAAGTTGAGACAGAGCTCCATGAACCACATGCTTATCCATCCAGATAGCACCGTTGCCAAATACAGTCATCCAGAGAAAAATAAATAAG
>DAIPMC010000135.1:3306-4649 GCA_036768895.1 Prevotella sp.
ATAGTACGTCCTTTAGAAATACGCGCAATAAAGAGACCTACGAATGGTGCCCAACTGATCCACCATGCCCAGTACATCACGGTCCAGTTGGTAAACCATGCTTGTCCTGCTTTCTCGAAGGCAAAGGTGTTAAAAGTAAGATCAGGAAATTGATTGATGTAATAGCCTATTCCTTCACTGAAAGCACTCAAAAGAAAAGTTGTAGGTCCTAGCAACAATACAAAAATCAGCAGTAATACAGCCAGACCAAGATTTATTTCACTAAGACGCTTTACACCCTTATTTACCCCTGCAACAGCAGATAGAATAGCTACAGAACTGACGACAATAATAATAATGCACTGGAAGAAAAAGTTAGAGTCCTTCAATACTCCTAAATGAACCAGACCTGCATTCAGTTGAACTACTCCAAATCCCAGCGAGGTGGCAATACCAAAGAAGGTACTTACTAAGGCGAAAATATCAACAATATCACCGATTTTTCCATTGATACGTTCCTTTAATATCGGATAAAGCCCACTGCGAATAGATAAAGGCAACTTATAACGAAAGGAGAAATAAGCTAGAATCAATCCCATTACGGCAAAGATACTCCACGCATGGATACCCCAGTGGAAAAAGGTTGCCAACTGTGCTTCTTTGGCCTTATTGACCATACTTGGTAAAGCTGGATTTACATAATGTGACATTGGCTCAGCCACGCCAAAATACATTAATCCTATTCCCATACCAGCAGCGAAAAGCATGGCAATCCATGAGAAAAAACCATATTGCGGCGTAGAATTATCAGGACCAAGCCGGATATTACCGATTTTGCTGAAAGCTAGTATACAGAGAAAAATAAAGAAGAATGACACTAGAAATATATAGCTCCAACTTAAATCTTTATAAATACCGGTTTGTACAGAAGTAAGCACATGGTTAGTCTCTTTAGGAAAAAGAGCACAGGTTATGGAAATTGCGATAAGAATAAATAATCCCGGATCGTTTTGCTTCTGCACTGAAAGAATAATTTGTTAATTTTTTCATATAAATATATTTCGTATAGCAAATGTTATATTATTATTGTGTTAATAGTAGATAGCCGATAAAGTTGCCAATGACAAGATCTATAATGATACCTCTGGTTTTATCCTGATTCATAAACAGTATGATCGGGAGAATAAACGGATTATTAAAATTTTATTTTGATATTTATTAATCATAATCTTTCTGTATTATCTGATTTTATTAAAATCAAGAATATAACAATATAACAGTCTGGAAATTAAAAGACAGATAGGAGTATCTGTCAGCTCAAAAAATATCCATTTTATATTATATCGTTGCAAAAAACTTTCGCA
>DAIPMC010000136.1:0-4637 GCA_036768895.1 Prevotella sp.
AGGGAAATGGTATCAGGGATAAGGGCTATTCTCTTAAATTCGGAAGACGAATACACAATCTCTTTAATCTGGTATCCAATATAATTTACAGACAGTATTACAGGCAACTTCTTGCAAGTCAGTGCAAATCTTCCTATACTATCACAACTCCCGCTTTTTATAAAAGAAGAGTCTTTAGAAGATTTCAATGTGAGTTGTGCAAACGGTAAAGGCTTCTGGTGTTCATCAACAACAACACCTTTTACTGTAGTTTGAGCCGAAAGATGCAAGGCTATTACATAGAACAGAAAGAGAAAAACTGTTTTTTTCATGTATCAAATTAGTATTTTAATTTTTCACTTAATACTCGTTTTGCGTATACTAATTTAACATTATCATCCATACATAGAGGACATGATGTTTTATCTTTTGCTTCCATTAAGTGTTGAGAACATCCTCTTAATACGAATTTATCCCTGAGGAGGCTTTTAGACCCTCCGTTTTTTGCTACTAAAGTTAGTCGCAAATTCTTTGTTAGCAAGAAGAGCCTGAGAATAAACAGCCAGATCACAACATAAAATTAAGGTTCTTTGCTTCATATCTGATCTTATTTTGATATAACAAAGTTATTCAGAGATATGAAGAACTCCAAATTTTTATGTGTTTTTCTGTTTGAGAGTGTCACACTGCTAAAATGGTGCAAAAGTCTGATGTATAATAAGTTATCCTATTTTGTTATACAAAATTAACTCGAAAATGTGACGTTTTAAGGATCATATCACTCCGGTTTTACCCTTTTTTCTTTCATTTTTATTCTATGATTTATCATTCTTATAGCACCTGCACTAATGCCCATGATCCTCATGATCCGATCATTGCTTTTATTTTCTTCCTGCAAGATCAGAAAAAAGATATTCTTAGAGGATAAATTATCATAACGAGCTTCGATACTATTGATTAACTCCAGATGATCGAGCCTGTAGTATTCTATAAATCTGGCAAAATCATCTTTGCCCCAGGATACTGTTGTTCCGCCATTTCTCAGATCATTATAGAGTTGTTTTCCCTGATGATAAACAGCCGTCTGATCTTTTGCTAACTGATTGATCTTTAAATGTAATTCTGCTATCTTCTTTTTGGTATTTTCTCCATTTTGGGTTAATTTGATAATCTGACCTTGGTAAAGGTTGATTAGGGCCTGTTTCTCCATTACGATCTGCTTCCCTTTATGAAATCTGTATTTCTGATAGAAAATGATCAGGAGTACCATCAGTATTATACCTATTATAGTAGTAATTGCATGGTAGAGAATCTGTTTCGTATGGAGAGAACGTATCTGATAAGCGTAATCCAATTGCAATTTGCTCAGGTCCTTCTCCCTGGTAATTGAGTTTACAGAGTCACGAAGGTTATATGCCTTCCGGTAAAGTTTCTCGGATTCTATATGTTTTCCTTCCTTGCTATAAATTTCTGCTTTCCTTTTGAGTATCCACGGCCGGTGATCTAGTGGGGCTATGGGCCAGGCCTTGTCCAGCATGGCCATAGCCTGACCAAATTTCATGTGCCTTTCATATAAGTCAGAGAGAACCAGGTAAGTCGTACTGTTATGACTGATTTTCTCTGCTTTGAGAATATATTCTTTTGCGAGAGCAGGGTTTGTATCAGAGAAGACAGCAGCCAGATTAGAATAATAATCTGCCTGTGAAGAAGGGGATGTATATTTAATCAAATTCTTTGCCTGATCAAAATAAGTCAGGGCACTGTCGTTTTTGCCTAGATTGTTGTAATCGACGGCTATGTATTGAAGGGCATTGGCTGTCCAATTGGCATTATGAGCTTTCCTGGATAGGGCCAAGGCTTTCTTTGCATAATGCAAGGAAATCGCATATTCGTTATGATTTTCATTAACAGATGCTAAGAGTTCATCTATCTTATGGATGATATTCAGGTCTTTCAGTCCCTTTGCCAGGTATTCACCCTTTTTCAGATAATCAATAGCCTCTTTTGTGTTGCCACGGTCCTCACAGATTCCACCTTTATAATAGTCACATTCCGCAAGTCTGGCGGAATTCCCCGATTTCCGGTAATAACTGATACTGAAATCAATCAGACTGTCGTTTCGTATTGGTTTATCTTCCCGATAAAGAAGACGGGTGGCAAGCAGGTTATAGTAAGCTCTCGTCTCATCGTCGTGAATGGCAGATCGAGAAATGCAATTCATCTGTCTTTGGGCAGAGTCCTGCAACTCTTTGTTAAGCAATGAATCCACATAAGCAAGTTGCTGTTGTGTCTTGTTTCCACAACTGCATAGATAAAAAGTGATGGATACTATCAGGAAGAAAAAGACTTTATTTGCTCGCAAATTGTATAGTCGTTTTTGTAAATGATTACACAAAGATATGAAATTAATTTTAAATAAGATAAGAGAATCGAACAAATATGGAAATATATTACCGAATGATAATTATGTAAAGTTACACGATATCCTGATATTCTGAGTCCGTGTCCGGATACGAAAAAAGGAGTTATGAATACTGTAACTCCCTTGTATTGCGCTTCAAGATGGACTCGAACCAACGACCCTCTGATTAACAGTCAGATGCTCTAACCAACTGAGCTATTGAAGCATTTTGGCCACCTCTTTTGAGATTGCGACTGCAAAGGTAAGTCGTTTTTCCTTTATTACCAAATTTTTTGAAAAGAATTTTTAATTTTCTATTAAAATAAGCAATTTTTTCGAACATTCTTCGTGCTATCCCACTTTAATATCGTAATTTTGCAAGCACCCTCAGAACTCCTGAGGGGGAGAAGAATTTAATCAGAATCTAAAAATAAGCTTCATGAAGAAACTGATCTTAGCGATTTTTATGGCAGCGGTTCTGCCTGTAGCCGCACAGAAGGGACCATCGGAAGATAATCATGCCTTCGATGTTTCCAAGAATATGGAGGTCTTTACGGATATCTATAAGTATCTTGACCTGATGTATGTGGATACCCTGAATGCTAATGAAGTTATTGGCAATGGTATCAATGCCATGCTAAGGAGTCTGGATCCTTATACGGAATATTATCCCGAAGACAAGGTGAAGGACTTGAAACAGCTGTTGACAGGAAAATATGCGGGTGTCGGGGCAATCGTCCGCCTGAATAATCAGAATCACCGCATTATCATTGACGAACCGTATGAAGGGATGCCTGCAGCTCTGGCAGGGCTGAAAAAAGGGGATGAGATTCTGGCTATAGATGATTCTTCTATGCTGGACAAGGATGTGCAGTATGTCAGCAATCATCTCCGTGGTGATGCCGGTACTTCATTCCTCCTTAAGATCAAGCGTCCGAGTACCGGGAAGACTATGAAATTCAAGATCGTGCGCAAGTCAGTGCAGTTACCCTTTCTTCCTTATTGCGGAATGCAGGCAAACGATATTGCATACATGAACCTGAATCGATAAAAGCCCGGCGTACGTCTTTTACGGACCAGTGCTCAAAAGACGTACGCCGGGCTTTTATCGATTTCAGGAAACAGGGAGCGAAAGGTCTGATTCTTGATTTGAGAAATAATGGTGGCGGCTCTCTTCAGGAAGCTGTCAATATAGTTAACATGTTTGTCCCAAAAGGTGTTACCTTGGTGAAAACCATCGGAAAACTGAAACA
Organism: Prevotella sp.; assembly: GCA_036768895.1. Taxonomy (GTDB): domain Bacteria; phylum Bacteroidota; class Bacteroidia; order Bacteroidales; family Bacteroidaceae; genus Prevotella. The sequence continues at coordinate 3,634 of DAIPMC010000136.1, forward strand.
GGCAAACCATGATTATAAGACTACTGTAGAACCTATTGATACGGTGATGCCTATAATCGTGCTGGTAAACGGAAATACGGCAAGTGCCAGTGAGATTACCTGCGGTTCTCTGCAGGATCTTGACCGTGCAGTGATCCTCGGAACACGGACTTTTGGAAAAGGACTCGTACAACTGCCGGTTGACATTGCTTATAACGGCCAGTTAAAGTTGACTACAGCTAAGTACTATATTCCTTCCGGCCGCTGTATTCAGGCGATTAACTATAAGCATGCTAATGGTGGGTATACCGAGCATGTCCCGGATTCGCTTACACATGTATTCCATACCCTCCATGGCCGGGTGGTACGTGATGGCGGAGGAATCAAGCCTGATGTCGTTCTTGAATCGGACTCACTTCCGAATATTGCTTTCTACCTCGCCGCAGGTCGTGACAGCAATGAAGTGTTGCTCAATTATGAACTTGACTATATCGCCCATCACCCGACGATTGCCTCACCCGACAAATTCCAGTTGACCGATGCCGACTATAATAATTTCAGACAGCGGGTTTTGCAATGCCATTTCACTTATGACCATGAAACCGAGAAGTATCTCAAGAATCTCGAGAAACTCGCCAAGTTTGAAGGTTACTATGATGGCGCCCAGCCAGAGTTTACCGCCCTTGAGAAAAAACTGAAACATAACGTGGCTAAAGATCTGGACTTTAACAAGGAGGCCATCAAACATCTGATAGAGAATGATATCGTAACGGCTTATTACTATCAAGGCGGGGGAATAGAGAATGCGTTGCGTACTGATAAGCAGATGCAGGCTGCTATGAAACTTATTCAGAACCCGGTGGAGTATAAAAAATTATTGCAACCGAAGAAAAAGTAAAAAATATTTGTGTATTTGCGAAAATAGTAGTATTTTTGCAGCATTCAGTGGAATGAGGGGCTCCTAATGAAGAGCTCCTCATTTTTTTAATAAGCATAAGTTAAAGGATGATTGACAAAAACGTCGT
>DAIPMC010000137.1:0-4592 GCA_036768895.1 Prevotella sp.
AAAAGAGAAGGGACTTCTATACCAAACTGCGGAAAAATCAGATCGTGCAGGAAAATTTGCAACGGAAGTGGAAGGATATTTTCGGAGTGGGGTACGATGACAATACGGAGAAGAAAGTGAAGAATATTGTAGAAAGATTCAAATACAATGCCATCACGCAGAATTTAGCTCCTGTAAAGGCCGATCGTTACAGTCCATATCGTATTAAGGATGCCCTGGCTCTGGAAGAGATGAACCGCTTGTTGGAATTGGCTGCCGGACAGAAAGATACGGCATTGGCTCTGGATGAGTTACTGGACTACCTCGGAGGGGATGTCCGGGATGAGGAGATTATCCGGTGGTATGGTTCAGAGGCGGATTATTATTATGTGCCGGATGGTTTGTGTGTACCTATTGTCAAGACGTTATTAGACAAGAAACTGAAAACGGAGCCAGAGGTGGTGCTTCAGCGTCTGCAGGAGTTGATGATGCGCCGGGGAGATAACGGTCCGATGAAGCTTGTGATGGATACGGCCGTGCAGATGGCTAGGTATTATGAGAAAGTCTTGTCAATAGGTTCAATTACGCTGAATACTCCTGATGATTATGTGACGGCCTACCAACAGGACTACTATCTTTTAGACCAACTCTACCGGCAGTCGCTGGAGACTTACTTTAAGGTGGATCCGTCAGTAGAACTCTTTGATACTTTGCAGGCGGCTAAGAAACGGTTGGACCGGCATTATGCGAAGTGGACGAATCTGCTGAATCTGGAATGGACGAAATGTCTGCGTGAGGCTGGAGGTATGAAGTCGGTTCACTTAATGCGGCAGGAGAATTTCTACAAGGAAAAGGTAAAACCGGCCAATAAGAAGATTGCGGTCATCGTCAGTGATGCGCTCAGATATGAGGTGGCACAGGATTTAATGCAGGAACTGGCTAAGTGGAAGCATTTCGCACATCTGGATGTTGCTATGGCCATGCTGCCCACGGAAACGAAATTCTGCAAACCGGCTTTATTGCCTCATCGGAAACTGCAACTCTGTGAAGGGCAGGATGAGGTCAATATGATGGTGGACGATCAAATCCTGAATTCTACGGCAAAGCGGTCTGCTCATTTAGCCCAGTATAATGAAAATGCCATTTGTGTGGATTATCAGGAAGTGGCAGCCTATGATCAGGAGAAGAATCGTGAAATTTTCAAACATTCTTTGGTATATGTCATGCACGATACAATAGATGAAAAAAGTCATGATGCTTCTGCGGCAGATGTGGTAAATAGTTGTCGGGAAGCGATTAAAGAATTGGAAATGCTGGTACATAAGATTCATGAAACGTATAATGTGACGGAAGTCTTTGTTACTAGTGATCATGGATTTTTGTTCAATGATATTTCTTTTGCGGAAAAGGATAAGCAAAAGGTGGTTGATGATTGTATCGAAAGCAAGACTCGGTATTACTTGACACATTCATCTGAAGAGGTTAAGGATGTTATGAAATTTAAGCTCAATGAGGTTTCTGCAATGGATACGGATAAGGTTGATGTGGCTGCTCCGGAAGGCACAAACCGTTTTGCTGCGCCCTCTGGAGGTTATCAGTTTGCGCATGGAGGAGCCTCGCTCCAGGAATTGCTGGTGCCGGTCATTGACAGTGTTTACGAGCGGAAGGATACCAAACAACCAGTGGGGGTAATGCTGCTCGGGCATCATCTCTCTGTCCAGTCTTCTCGTCTGCGTTTCAATTTGTTGCAGACGGATGCTGTCTCAATGGAGAAAAGGGAGCGGACGATTACTTGTGCGCTTTATTCCAATGGTCAACCGGTTACTCCAATCAAGGAGATAGTCTTGAACATGACGGATACCATGTTAGACAATAGAAAAATCCTGGTGGATCTGACCTTGAACAAGAAGGTGAAGTCGAAGATTTTCCAACTGAAGGTCTATGATGTGGACGATAAGATTAATCCGCTGATCAGTGAAAATGTAACCAATAATACTCTAATAGAAAACGATTTTGATTTTTAGCGTATGAGTCTGCAAGAGAAGATAATGGATGCCTTTATTGGCAAAGTGGTCCGTAAGGACCTGGCCTTTCAGGTCAAGGGTGGTCTGCCCGTACCTACTTATGTTCTGGAATATCTGTTGGGACAGTATTGTGCCAGTGATGATGAAGAGGTAATTCAAGAAGGTCTTGAGAAGGTGAAGACGGTCATTCAGAATAATTATGTTCATCGGGCTGAGGCTGAGACGGTGAAAGGAATTATCCGTGAACATGGAAAGCATCGGATCATTGATAAGATAAGTGTTGCCCTGAACGAAAAGGAGGATGAATACCATGCTTCTTTTGCTAATCTCGGCATTTCGAATGTGCCTATCGGTACGGAATACATTATGAAAAATCCCAAATTGCTGAGTGGAAATGGGGTGTGGTGCATTGTTACGGTAGGGTATAATCATGGAGAGGACTTGAAGGTGCGCTGGGAGATCCAGAGCCTGAAACCGATACAGATCTCTAATGTCGATAAGGAAGAATATATCGAGCAACGACAGAAATTCACGACTGATGAATGGATGGATCTGCTCGTCCATACCATCGGTCTGAATCCGGAGATGATGAACCGAAGGGAGAAGTTGATCACGCTGGCTCGCCTGTTGCCGCACGTGGAGAACAACTTCAACTTTATGGAACTGGGACCTAAGGGGACGGGGAAGAGTCATGTGTTTCAGGAGTTGTCTCCTTATGGGGTGCTGGTCAGTGGAGGAGATGTCACTTCTGCCCGGTTGTTCGTGAAGATGTCTGGGAATAATGAAATCCTGGGGCTGGTCGGCTACTGGGATGTCGTGGCATTGGATGAGTTTGAACAGCAGAAGGGGCGTAATGTGGATCCCGTGCTGATTGATACGATGCAGAATTATCTGGCCAACAAGAGTTTTAACCGGGGGAAAGCTACGCATGAGGCGAGTGCATCTATGGTATTTGTCGGCAATACGAAGCATACTGTACCGTTCATGTTGAAGAACAGCCATCTCTTTGAGTCCGTCCCCACAGCCTTCATCAAGGGTGCCTTTCTGGATCGTATTCATCTCTATAATCCGGGATGGGAAATTCAGATATTGAAGAAGAATAGTTTTTCTAAGGGCTATGGACTGATCACGGACTACATTGCAGCCATTCTGCACGAATTACGGAATACAGACTTGACTGCTGTCATGGACCAATATGCCAAGTTTGACGGTTCTCTTTCTGAGCGTGATCACCTGGCTATCCGAAAGACTTTTTCAGGCATGATGAAATTACTCTACCCGGATGGGAATATTACGGATGAAGAAGCCTACGAATTAGTCGATTTCGCTGCGGAGGGACGTAAGAGGGTGAAAGACCAACTCTATAAGATTGATGAGACTTTCCGGGCTGAACCGGCAAAATTCCAGTATGTCAATCTGAAAACAGATGAGACAGTAAAGGTGACGACCTTAGAGGAAGTTGAAAATCCGCAGTATGTAGAATTTGGAGAAGAAGGAAAGGAAGAGTCAGGAGTACAGTCTGGTAGAAATGAGCAGGCAAAAGTGGCTGGTCAGGAAGGTACAGAAAGCAAGATGCCTCGTCCGAGGATTCCTGTACTTCGTGAAGGAATGAAAAGTATCCGGATGAATCAAAAGGGAGTAACTTATCAATCTTTGTTTGGTGATTATCTGCATTCGGCCCGTCAGATCAACATTGTTGATCCTTACATCCGGGCTCCATTTCAAATCGATAATTTACTCGAACTGGTAGAGACCATCCGTGAAGTCAGTTTGACACCTGAAGAATTGACTATCCACTTGAGTACGGCCAATGAGGAAGACAAAATTCCGGAAATGACTGAAATCTTCAATGGTATCAGTGACGAACTGCAAGCTTTGGGTATTACTTTTACCTATGATTTCAAGGCAGATCATGACCGTTGGATACTTTTGGATAATGGATGGAAGATCCTCCTTTCCCGTGGACTTGATATCTATGAGAAATACGACCGCTTCTCATTAGGCTCTATCCGTCAGAGCGAGCGCCGTTGTCGTGCGTTCACTATCAGCTTTACGAAAGGAAAAGATATCACATCATAAAGACTTAAAATCATTCTATTCTTTGATTATTAGAGATTTTAAAACGGAAAAATATGGATAACATTGAATTAACGACATTGTCGGTATCTATGTATACCAACAAGGGGGCTTATGCTTTATTATTAGGTTCTGGTATCTCTGTCCCTGCTCATATCAAATCTGGATGGGATATTGAAGAAGAGTTGATTAATAAAATTGCGATAAACAATGGCGCTTCTAAGGCACCAGATTGGCATAAATGGTATGAAGAAAAATACGAGAAAAAGGCTACTTATACATCTCTACTTAGCACATTGGTTAAGACACCAACAGAAAGGGTACGACTTATGAGGCCTTTTTTTGAGCAGAATAAAGATGATAAGGAGTTAGGATATAAGTTGCCAACACAAGCTCATCATAAAATCGCTAACCTGGCTAAAAAGGGATATATCAAGGTTATTCTGACAACAAATTTCGACCAACTAATGGAAAATGCTCTTGAAGATGCTCAAGTTCATTGTCAAGTGATTA
>DAIPMC010000138.1:0-4567 GCA_036768895.1 Prevotella sp.
GCTTGCCATTAGTATCCTGACTTCCTGTGAGAACCATGACGAAGCTTTTGACAGCAGCCTGCGTATCGGCAATATTTATCTCTCTGATGACCGGGTAGTCAGTCCGGAAGGTTATGATCCTGAGACTGACGATGCTGTGGGTGTTATCTTTGCTGTTCATGGGGATACAGCCCTTGTTGTGGCCCGGCAGGAAATGGGCAGTTATATCTATTCTGACTCGCTGGGCACCATCGGCAATGTCATCAATGATGCCGTGACGATGTGCGGGCAGGAGAATACCGCGGCCATCCTTGCCTCGGATTTCGCCCGTCACTTCCCTGCCCTTGAAACTTTGGACGGCTATTCCTCCAAGATTACGGGATGGGTGCTTCCTTCTGCTGGAGATCTGAAGGCCTTGTCTACCTGTCTCGACCTGGTCAAACGTTCCATGACGCTCATCGGAGGTGATGGCTTCTCCCGGAGGCAGTATTTCAGCACATCCCAGGACGGGAGCTCCGGTGCCACCGGACAGGAATACTATTATACGGTAAGCCTGAACAGCGGTTATGTCACTTCAACATATAAGAAAAGCAAGAGCCGGGTCCGCCTGATCCTCAACATCCGGTAACGTCAAGGCTGAGAAACATGAACAGAGCAGAATGCCAGAAGCCTTCCCTATCCATAAAAACTGATAAACGATGCCAACAGAAGAGACCCGTGAGCAGCAACAGATGTACAACACCTTCCGCAGCTGAATCTATCTTTGCCTGATCATCGCACTGGTAATGAACCTGCCGATCACCACGGACAATAAGCTTACTGCTTTTCTGCTGGAGCTGATTGCGAGGTTCAGGGTCTTCAACAGCGTAGTGAGTTGCAAGGTCATGGAACTGATCTGTATTGCTATTACCTGTATCGGTACAAGGGCAAGGAAAAGCCTGAGGTTCAATATAAAGACCATGGTGATTTATCCTGTCATCGTAGGCTTTGTGTTGATATTCCTCTGTATCTATCTGCATATCGGCAACTGGGGAGGCTGTTGGGCCGGAATTCCTGTCAACCGTTGTCTTTATGCCCTCTCGTCCATCCTCGGCACCATGCTCGTCCACCAGGGACTGGATGGCATTGCCCGCTATTATCAGATGAAAGTCGGTGATGACCGTTTCAACTTCGAGAATGAGAGTTTTGAACAAAGTGAGGAAAAGGTAGAGAACGGGTATTCCGTCAATATCCCCATGATCTATTATTTCAGAGGCAGGATGCACAAGGGCTGGATCAACATCATCAATCCTTTCCGGGCCACGATGGTCCTGGGCACTCCGGGATCGGGAAAGTCTTTTGGTATCATCGACCCTTTTATCCGCCAGCACAGTGCCAAGGGCTTTGCCATGATGGTGTATGACTATAAGTTTCCGACACTGGCCAGAAACCTGTTTTATCAGTACTGCAAGAACAAGCGTTATGGTCATCTGCCTGAAAACTGTGATTTCAATATCGTCAATTTCACTGATGTTGAGTATTCCAACCGGGTAAATCCTATTCAGAGAAAATATATCCCGGACCTTGCTGCCGCTTCCGAGACTGCTGCCACGCTGATTGCTTCCTTAAACAAAGGAGGAGGCGACAAAAAAGGGGGCTCAGATGACTTCTTTACTCATTCGGCGGAGAACTTCCTGGCCAGCATCATCTATTTCTTCGTCAATTTCCATCCTACGGGTTTCCGAAAGGGAGAGAAACTGAGACACTATATCTCCTCCTGCAACGGCAAGAAACTGCTGCTGGTCATCCGCAGGTGGTCAGACTATGAAGCTCTGGATGAAAAAGGCCATACGGTACTGGACTTTGTCGATAGTCAAAGCCGGAACCTCTCCACCGATGCAGACGGTATGTTTGTGGAGTTGAAAGGACTCGAATACACCTCGAAGGACGGACAGTCTGTCAGGATAGAGGATTCCTGGTATGAGAACTGCAAGGGAGAACGGGTTGAACCGGATTCCATCACTGGAGAATATTCTGATATGCCCCATGTCCTCAGTTTCCTGGGACATTCCTACGATGATGTTTTTGATATACTGATGCAGGATGAAAAGATCATGTCCCTGATGGCGCCTTTCCAGAGTGCTTATCAGAACAAAGCCATGGACCAGTTGGAAGGAATGGTGGGTACGCTGCGGGTCAGTGCGGCAAGGCTTGTGTCCCCTGAAGCCTATTGGGTGTTTACTGGGGATGACTTTGACCTGAAGATTTCAGACAGGGATCATCCTTCTTATCTGGTTATCGCCAATGATCCGGAAAAAGAACAGGTGATCGGTTCCCTGAATGCACTGATATTGAACCGTCTTGTTACCCGTGTCAACAGCAAGGGCAATCTTCCCGTAAGCATCATTGTCGATGAGCTGCCAACTCTCTACTTCCATAAGATAGACCGTCTTATCGGCACCGCACGAAGCAATAAGGTTTCCGTCACTTTGGGCTTCCAGGAACTTCCCCAGCTCGAAGCTGACTACGGCAAGAACGGGATGCAGAAGATTATCACGACCTGCGGCAATATCTTTTTGGGAGCCGCACGTAACAAAGAAACACTGGAATGGGCCCAGAATGATGTCTTCGGCAAAGTCAAGCAGACCAGCCGCTCCGTTACCATCAATGATCAGAAAGTATCTACTTCCCTCTCGGAAAAAATGGACTATCTTGTGCCTGCCGCCAAGATAGCGGATATGGCCACCGGATGGCTGGCTGGACAGGCTGCCCGGGACTTCACTCCAACGGATATGAATGTCTTGAACAGCATTGATCTTGAAAACTCACCTGAATTCAAGACCACTAAATACTTCTGTAAAACCAATTTTAATATGGACAAAATCAAGAAAGAAGAAGGCTTTTACAAGGAATTGCCCAAGATGTATGCTTTTAAGGACAACCGGGAAAAGGAAACCATGCTTACCCGGAATTTTAAACGGGTAAATACAGAAGTGGACCAGATGATTGCAGAACTTTTGGGAGACAATTCTAATAATCAAAAGTAAATAATAATCATACGTAATTGGCTAAGTTAAGGTCGAAGTGCAAAAGCATAATTCTTCAAACAAATTGCTAAATTTGCAGTTGGCTTCATTACATCATGTATTTTCTGTTTCTTGAGTAATTTAATCATCCCATTTTTGCACAACTTCTTATTTTTTATATCTTTGCCTTGTAAAGTTTAGAAGAAATCAAAATAGCTAAACAACTGTGGAAGTTATCTTTGAAGAAAATTAAAAACGTTACATGGAAGAAGATTATAAAACTAACAAAAATCTCTTTGATGGAGTAAATAAAGATATTACTGCAGAACAATGTTTAGAAGCATAAATATCGAATAGTTGTTGACAACGTTAAACGCTTTAAATGATACAAACTTTAAAATGTATGAACATGGAAATATCAAAGTTAGGAAACAATCTGCTTGACCCAAACAACAAATTATTTGAAATCCTAAAGCAGAATCCGCCAATTTGGTGGAGAAAACTCAAAGAAGATAATGATTTATATATAGAAGTTCGTAAAAACAATATAATAGAGGCCTATTACAATGGAGGTAGACTTGCAGAAATCAAGTACAATAGTAGAAATAAAGATCTGTCTGTGAAGACGCATCCAAAATACCTTGGTCATGATAACGTATCAGAGACAAGATTTTACAGGATATCCACACGTAATGGCAAAACCTCACATGATGCGATATACCAAGAGTGCAAAGAAGAAATAGAAAAAGACCCAGGTATTTTGAAGAAAAATATAATTAAATTCTACTCTGGTGTTTCTGATGGTGAAAATACATTAGAGAAATTAATTCAAGGCACACTTATCCTTCATAACCGTAACAAATATATTGATTCCGAATTTGCTCATCGTTTCTATAATGAAGAAAGAAAAACTATACGTATCGATTTAGTAGGTATCGAAAATAACAAACTATATTTTGAAGAACTAAAGCGAGTCATCGATTCCCGACAGAGTGATACTGAGATATTAACCCAAATGAAAGAGTACAGTCAATTTATAGATGCGAATGCTAAACCACTTGAGGATTATTACAAAACTCTCTATATTATAAAGCAATCTTTAAGTCTTCCTGTTCCAAAAATATCGGACATCCAAGATTTGAAAATAGATAAGATTCCAAGGCTAATAATCTGTCAAAACTATAACAAGATAAGCAAAAGTCGCCTAAATAGGATCAAAAATATCGAGGAAATATTGAAAGTAAACCATCTAAAATATCAAATTTTAAAAGATCGTCAGGGCGTCAACTAAACTGTGTTATATTCTTTCATAGCGTAGTGGTGTCATAATCTCCTATTTGGTAATATGGTACCGATTCCATTCCATTCGCCGATACGATCACATATTCCCACTTTCCTGTGAACGAACATGGTACTGTACTGACGAATTACTGGTAACAGTTTTCGTTTCCTTTCATGTTGCATCAAAAACAAAAAGAGAAATGAAACTCAAATCTCATTCCTCTTTCTGCAATCTCCCGGTTGAATAATCAATCGTCAGTGCACGCATTGACTTTTTGGAAAGTCCTTTCGATACCGGCTGT